>CAJUTQ010000103.1 GCA_910589265.1 uncultured Lachnospiraceae bacterium | reverse complement strand
CCATTCCGATTCGTAGTATTCTTTTCATAAGGTGGCCTCCTTTTGTATGCGGTAATCCCTGTTACCATTGTTTTTTCCAAAACTTAGTATACAGGTAAATCCACGTTGCTACAAATGTGAGGTCACTTCATATTATCTAATTTGTACCCTACACCCCATACAGTTAAAATGTATTTTGGACTTTCTGGATTATCCTCAATCTTTTTTCTCAGCCTGCGTATATGAACCATAATATTATTGTCATCAAAGGCATACTCATCATTCCAAACGCCACGATATATCTGCTTTTTTGTAAAAACTTTCCCAGGATTTTCTGCAAAAAATAAAAATAAATCAAACTCTTTTGCTGTTAGTTCAAGGAGCAAACCATCTTTATGAACCTCACGTCTTAATTTATGAATAGACAGCCTGCCAACAGTTATATATTCATCCGAAATATTTGTTGTATTAAAAAGGGTATATCTTCGTAAAAGAGAGGATACTCTTGCGAGAAATTCACTATTTGAAAATGGTTTAGTCAAATAATCATCTGCCCCCATCCTTAACCCGGATACTTTATCACCTTCGCTGTCTTTGGCAGTCAGCATCAAAACAGGAATAAAGCTTTTTTCTCTGATTTTTTCCAATACCTCATATCCATTTTTCAAAGGAAGCATAATATCCAAAATGACAAGCTGATAATCAGCATGTTGCAGCTCATTTAATCCAATAACCCCATCATGGCAGGTGTAGACATAATATCCTTCTTGCTCCAAATTATTTTTCAGCAGTCTGCATAAAGCCATATCGTCATCTATAATTAATATTTTTAATTTCATTTCCTACAATCCTTCCTTTTCTTGTTCTGGCACCTGTAGATTTTTTCTATTTTAGGAATTGCCTAAACCTAGCTGAAATGTATGGATACATGCATCCTGCTTTTGGAACACAACTTGTGCACTTTTCGTTCCCCAATTCCCTATTTTTATATCTCTTCTTTTACGAACAATCCATAATTTTTTCACCTTATATGTTTTATTTTAAACGTTTAGACAAAGAATATGAACGGTATAATTCTGTAAGTTCCCACACAATTCAAAATATTTTCTGACTTTATAAAGCAAGGGCTGGAATGTGAAATCCCTGCCCTTGTTTTATAAAATTTCTAATTCAATCCTCTACACATAAATGATTTCTTGGTATATATTTTCTTTTGCTGAGCACCTGCTTTATATGGTTTGGCTTCAGTAGGACATTTACAAGAAATGTATCCCCTGTCCATGGAAAATAAAGAACCCATTATCACCCTTCATTTTCATTGCCCCCTTTTCCACATAGGTTTTGGGAAAAGGATATAAATAACATCAGGAGATAATGGATTACGAAAATATCTCCAAAACAATGGATATATATGCCAAAGCTAGGGAGAAAATATAGAAGCTATGTCTAACTATAGGTTTGCTAAAAGACAGTTTATAGTTTCTCTGGTTCAGGATATTCTACTCCAAAGGTATCTACAGTAACCTGCTCCATCACTTGATTTTCCATAGGTCTGTCAGAATAATCTGTCTTTGTTTCAGCAATCCGGTTCACCACTTCCATACCTTCTATGACTTTTCCAAAGGCAGCATAACTGCCATCTAAGTGGGGACTTGCCTTGTGCATAATGAAGAACTGGGAGCCAGCAGAATCAGGAAGGGAGCTTCTGGCCATAGATAAAACTCCTTCTGTATGAGCCAATTCATTTTCAACACCATTTTGAGAGAACTCCCCTTTAATGCCATAGCCGGGACCTCCCATTCCACTTCCTTCTGGACAACCTCCTTGTATCATAAAACCTTGGATAACTCTGTGAAAAATAAGCCCATCATAATATTTTTGCTGAATTAAATGAATAAAATTATTTACTGTATTTGGGGCGATTTCTGGAAATAATTCTGCTTTAATGATGCTTTTATCTTCCATTTGAATTGTTACAACTGGATTTTGTGCCATTGTATTTCGTCCTTTCTATTGTTAAAATTAAAGTAATTTTTATTGTACAAAAAAAGAGGGGATTCGTAAAGGGGGATTTCCATGGAATATGGCTTATTGGTAAAAAATGTGTTTCTTTGGTTAGATAAGGATGGAGAAGAAGTAAGAAATATTCTTATGAAAACGTTAAGAAAAGACGACATTCACGTCAGCCTAATAAAAAGTGAAATAGAATGGAGAACATATAAAGACGACAAAAGTTTTCTTTTGACAGATAATGAAAAATATTTAGATTTGGCTATAAGTAACAAGATGGCGGCGGCTTTTTATTGGAATTTAGAGAGAGGTCCTTGTCCAGCTACAAAGTCAAAATGGATAATAGAAGGGGCGAACGAGATCAATGGAATGTTCCTAGACCGATTGTTTCGAAGAAAACATAAGATCCCCTGGGTCATCAGAGAGACGAAAAGGTGTATTATAAGGGAAATTGTATTAGAAGATGTTCCTCTTTTGTACAACATATATGAGGGAGAGGGGATAACAGAATTTATGGAGCCTCTATTTGAAAATATGGAAGATGAGATAGCTTATACAAAAGCTTATATAGAAAGCATGTATGAGTTTTACCAATATGGTATGTGGATTGTAGAAAAAAAGGAAGGGGGAGAAGTAATAGGGAGGGTTGGATTAGAGCACAGAGAAGGATATGAGGAGCTAGAGTTGGGATACATTATTGGAAGAGAGTATGAAAGAAAAGGTTATGGAAGAGAGGCATGCAGGGCAGCAATACAATATGCCAAGGAAGAACTGGAATGTAAAGCATTACATTGCTTCATTATGGAAGAAAACATTCCTTCTATAAAACTATGTGAAAGTCTAGGATTTCATTATTTGGAAAATGTTTATATTGAGCAAGGCAAAAAAAAGGAAAAAATGAAAAGATTTTATCTGGATATTTGCAGAGAAGAGAAGGAATAAAAAAATGCAATTGTAAATTTTCAAGGCAAAATGACGATAATATTAAAGGAATAAAAAAATAAAATCATCCACTTGGACTTTTTTGGAAAGTGGAGCAATCTGGAATGATAGAAGGATTGCAGAAAGGAGAATTTTATGGGAATTGGAACAATAGGAGCTGGATATGGGAATACAAGTCATCCTTATTTATCCGAAGGGAATACAAAGGGAAAGGAGGTGACAGACTATCAAAAATTATTACAAGAAAAAAGAGAAGATCTTATGGACAAAATAAGAAAAGGGGAAATGGAACCTTCTTTTCAAATAGGTTCCCAATCTTTTACACTCAAAGAGTGGAAGAGATTCATGAATAAGTTTGATAATACAGAAAATATCATAAGAGAAGAGATAAGGGAAGAGGGCAAAAAAAGAGAGGAACAAAAAGTACATAACCATATTTCTGAAAATTAAGAGATAGATGACAGCCTATTTTATAAATTTAATGAAAGAAAGGAAGACGGATATGTACGTTTATTTACAAGGAATGAGTTCCTATCCCTCTATGGGAAAACAACCATTCTTTACAAAAAAGGAAGAGCAAAAGGATTTTACAAAAGAAGTCTCTGGCGCTTCAGAAAAAATTCCAAAAAATGCTATAGATAGCAACGCTTTATTTGCCATTTGTCATGTTCCTACAGGTGAAACGGCAAATGTTTACAAGGCTGAAGGGTTTTCCAAAGAGAATCCTGTATATATTGTAAAAGGAACGGATATAAATGGAAATGATTATGTGCGGGAAATTAATGTGAAGAACATTAATCCAAACCATTGCTCTTATGTGGAAGTATTGGCATGGAGCGTACATACAGGTCATGCCAATGATTTTTTAAAGATGTCCAGATTAAGGGAGGAGGCAGGAAAAACTTCGTTTTTGGAAAAAACGAATTATTTGGAGCTTGCTCGTAAAATAATGACAGAAATGCAAATAGTAGGGGCGTGGAGTGATTACATTCGTTATAAAGGATGGATAGATGACTTTATGGAGTACGCCTGGGGCAAAAATAAAGAAATCGTGATGGAGAGATAGCAGAAAATAAATAGGGAAAGGATACAAAAGCCGTAAGAGTTCCTACTTTTATATAAAGAGCAAGGAACCTCTTCGGCTGTTCCCTCCTAACAATGATAGGGGTGGCAGGATAAAAGAACGGAAGAGATTATTTACATGAATAGACATTGACACATTTATCTTTTAAAACCTTTATCCAGTTGGGTGTGAAGTGAAAATCTGAAATAAGAGCGTGAATATGGGTATAATCACAAATGTGAACAAAGGAAGTTTTATTGAATTTTGATTTATCTGCAATAAGGTAAATGGTATTCCCAGACTTTAACAGGAGCTGTCTGAGGGAAGCGCTTTCTTCATTAGCGTCCATAATGCCATGTTCCAGAGACAGAGAGCTACAAGATATAAAAACTTTATCCAAAAAATAATTTTTGAGATTACTGGTCGTAGTAGAACCATGAAAAGACTTAGAGTTTGGGAAAAAGGTGCCACCGACACAAATTAAATGAATGGGATCGCAATCTTTTAGCTGATCAATAACCATGAGAGAATTGGTAACTACGGTCAATCTCATGTTCCGAAGCTTTTTGGCAAGAAAGGTAGCGGTGGCAGATGCGTCAAGAAAAATAATATCATCTGGATGAATAAATTCCATACATTTAGAGGCAATGGCTTCTTTACTATCGGAATGTTCTGTTTCATTTAAAACAAAATCAACTTCGCTCAAGGCGCCGTCCTGGATAAAAGCTCCTCCGTAAGTTCTAGTAAGAAAGCCACTGTTTTCTAATTGCTGTAAGTCTCTTCGAATTGTTTCCTCAGTGACAGAAAATATTTTTGATAATTCAGACACAGTTATGCTTTTCCTTGCTAATAGAATTTCTTTGATCTGGGATCTTCTAGTAATTACAAGCATGTTTCTTCCTCCGTATATAGTTGGACAGCCTTTGCTTATGAAAATCAATGGAGAGATTATCATTTTTCATCATATCATTCTATTGTTCATAACACAATAAAAAAGAAAGGATGGTATCAGAAAAGGAGTTATAAAGCAGACAGGCTTGGAGGTCAACATTTTGAAACCTGGCCTAATGAAAAATAAAAAAATGCCGATAATAAATACAAGTAATGATTTTATTTTTTAAGGGAGGGAGGACTCTATAATGCGTATTGAAGCTTATAGCCAGGTAAATTCTATTTACAAGGCAGACACAGTGAAAAAGTCAAAGGAGACGAAAAGAGCGGGCGTTTCGGATCAAGTAGTGATCTCAAGCGCAGGCAAGGATTATCAGGCTGCAAAGGCAGCAATAGCAAAGCAGCCGGATATTAGGACGGATTTGACAGAGTCCATAAAAAGCCGTGTAGACAACGGCTCATATCAAGTAAGCGGCAATGACTTTGCAAATAAAGTACTGGAGAAATACCAGTCTATGATGCTCTACAATGAGTAAGGGCAGAGGAAAAGAAAAAGAGAGAAGAGAGGTAGGCCAGTGGCAAGTTTAGTAGAAGAATTAGTAAAGGTTTTGGAGCAGGAAAATTCAGAATATGAAATGCTGCTGGAGCTTTCTCGGAGTAAAACGCCAGTTATTGTAGGAAGAGACGTAAAGAAGTTACAATCAATCACGGATGAGGAACAAATCGTTGTGAGCAGACTCAATCGCCTGGAACAAAAGAGAGAAGAAGTGTTTCAGGATATTGCCAACGTAATTAACAAGGATGTTAAGGAATTAAAATTAAAAAGTCTTATAGATATGATGGATTCCCAGCCAAAGGAAAAGCAAAGACTTTCAGATGTTTATAAAAGGCTCCAGGATACAATAACGATTATGCGCCAAGTAAATGAACATAATGGAGAACTGATCCAATTGTCATTAGAGATGGTAGAGTTTGACTTAAACTTAATTCAGTCTATGCGTTTAGCGCCAGAAACAGCCAATTATAATAGGGGTGCAGAAAATGCTGGGAATTTTATGGGACATAGCAGAGGAAGCTTTGACACAAAGCAATAATGTTAATGAAGGGCGGAGGTTTGAAAAATAAGTCGTCCATTTATTTTTCAGCCCCATTTCCGCCAGTTGTGCAAGAATGGAGGATTATTATGTCGTTAATGAGTAATTTGTATATAGGGAATTCAGGTCTTATGTCAAGCCAGAATTCCTTAAATACAACTGCCCACAATTTATCGAATATTGATACAAAGGGATTTACCCGTCAGCAGATTATTATGGGCGACAGGCGGTACAATAGCATTGGAAATGCGGCTGTCTCTCCTATGCAGCTTGGATTGGGAACAGATGTACAGAAAGTAAGGCAGGTTAGAGATTTCTTTCTGGATCAACGTTACCGCCAGGAAGTAGGGAGGCAGGCTTTTTATGAGGAGACGGCGAAGACGGTGACCCAACTGGAAGACTTTTTTGGAGAATTAGAAGGTGTTTCTTTCCAGGAGTCTTTGGAAAACTTATGGGTAGCTGTCCAGGAAGTTCAAAAGGATCCTACAAATTCCGTAAATCTAGGCCTTTTTGTCAACCAGTCTTATAAATTTTTAGAGAGGGCTGACGCTGTCTATAACGGTTTGGTAGGATATCAAAACACATTGAACAAACAGGCAAAGGATTTAATAGATAAAATAAATGATTATGGGGAAATGATCAGTTCTCTCAATGAACAAATACGTATGATTGAAAAGGGAGGACAGGAAGAGGCTAACGATCTTAGGGATAAGAGAAACTTTTTGCTGGATGAACTGGGCTCCATGGCAAAAATTAAGTATGCAGAGGATATAGATGGAGTTGTAACAGTCAGCATAGAAGGGGTACAGTTTGTAACAAGCGACAGAGTACAGAAAATGGGATACAGGGAGGAGGAAAATGGTTTCTATACTGCTATTTGGCCAGAGTATGATGACATGGAAGTCTATAATTTGAGCAGAGAGGTTTCCTCGGACTTGAATACAGACATTGGACAGTTAAAAGGAATACTTTTGGCAAGGGGAGATCACAGTGCAAATTTTACAGATCTTTATGAATCAGATCCTTCCACAAATGGTTCCTATCCACAATTTAATAGACCTGGTTATTATACCAACACAATATCCCAGTCTCTTATTATGAATGTACAGGCAGAATTTGATAATTTGATCCATGAAATTGTCACCCAGATAAATATGGTGCTAAATCCTCCTGATGCAAATGGAAATTCCACAAACTATGATATGTTCCTCAGACTTTCAGAAAATAGAGATCATAATGAGGTGGGAGAAGATCTGAATGTTCCAGAATCAATGTATACATGTGGCAACCTCAAGATCAACCCAGATTTACTTCAGGACGAGACATTATTAAGCTTTTACACAAAAGACGGTAAGGCAGATCAGGCAAAGGCAGATGCGTTGGTGGAAGCTTTTTCAAAGAAATATTTGACCTTGAATCCCAATGCAACAGATAAAAATAATTTTACAACTTATTATGAAAATATAGTAAAGCAATATGCCAGCTTAGGTTCTGTTTTCCGAAATGTAGCAGATACCCAGACGTCTACAGTGGAAAGCATAGAAAACTCCAGACAAATGGTCATGGGAGTTTCTTCTAGTGAGGAATTGACCAATATGATTAAATTCCAGAATGCTTATAATGCATCCAGCAGGTATATTAATGTTGTAAGCGAGATGCTGGAACATCTCATTACGAGACTTGGAGGATGAGGTAGAGAAGGAGGATAAAGAATGCCATCAACATTTTTTGGTTTAAATATAGCGTATTCTGGCGTTAATCATTATCAGGCTGCTTTGAATACGACAGGAAATAATATTGCAAATGCAGCTACAAAAGGATATACCCGCCAACAAACCGTTCAGGAAGCAGCCATGGCTTTGAGAACAAACACAACTTATGGAATGGCTGGATCAGGTGTAGTTACAACAGCAATTGAACAAGTTAGAAATACGTATTATGATTTAAGGTTCTGGGAAAATAATGCAAATCTTGGACAGTATGAGATAAAGCATTACTATATGCGCCAGATTGAAGATTATTTTAAGGAGATTGCAGATGGGCAAGAAGGGTTCAATGCCTTGTTCGATAAATTTTTTAACGCTATTGCAGATGTAAAGAAATATGCGTCAGATCCTTCTCGAAAGGAAAATGTAATTAGCACTGGACAAAATCTTGCTGACTTTATGAAAGCTATGGCCGAGAATCTGCATAAGCTACAGTTGGATGTCAATGCGGAGCTGGAAAATAAGACGAGACAGATTAACGGCATTGCTGAACAAATTGCTACACTGAATAAGCAAATCAATACAATTGAGATGAATACAGACGGCTTAAAAGCCAATGAACTTCGGGATAAGAGAAATCTTCTTATCGATGAATTATCCAAAATAGTAAATGTAGATGTGGATGAAGTTCCTATTTCCAACAGTTTAAATCCAGATATGGTAACAGGGGCGCACAATTATATAGTAAAAATTGCTGGTGGACAAATGCTGGTAGATGGATACGAGTATAATACAATTGAGTGTACTGCCAGGACAGACGCACAAAAGAGAAACCAGACAGACGCCGATGGATTATATAATTTTCAATGGTCTAATGGACTGGAGTTTAATTTATATGGAAAAAATTTAGGCGGAGAGATGAAAGCCTTAGTGGAATTAAGAGATGGAAATAACCAGGAGAATTTTAAAGGAATTATAGAAGGATTTGGAGCTAATGGGCCAGATCAGACGGTGACAATAAAAGCAACAGCCAGTTATTTATGTGATATTTCCAAATCCAATTTGCCGCCAGCCGGAATTATTCGTTTGAACAATATGGAGATAGAATATTCTTCTTGGGAAATGATTCCTAATCCAGATGGAACAGCAAACTATACCTTTACTTTAAAAGAGCCTGTTGTAAATACAGGAGCGCTTATCAACAAAAATGCCTCCATAGGTAAGGCAGTAGACTATCAGGGAATTCCTTATTATTTAAGTCAGATGAATGAATGGATTCGGAATTTTGCTGCTGCGGTAAATAAAGAATTAAAGCATGGCTACACTTCCTATAAAGAGCCAGGAGATGTTTTGTTTGTATATACGGACATTAGCGGGGCCCAGAAAACCTTTGGGGATGTGTATCAAGATCCTACAGCACCAGGTTATGATCCAGCCAATCCTTTGAAGCCTGTAACAAGCTGGTCAAGTATTGGAGACAGCTATTATAATCTCACTGCATTTAACTTTACAGTTTCAGATAAGATGAAAAAAGATTCTGAGCATTTAGCTGTTTCCACGAGTAAAAATCCAGACATTGATGTAGATGCTTATAATGTGCTGGATGAAATAGGAAAGATAAAAACTGATACGAAAAAAATGTCCTTTAGAGGCAGGAGCTCAAAAGAGTTTTTAGAATGTCTCTCTGCGGACATGGCATTAAACGCTAAAAGTGCAAGTATATTTACTGAAAATTATGCCAACATTGGCAATTCCATCGATCTACAGAGAAAGTCTGTATCTGGAGTAGATGAAGATGAAGAGGCCCTGGATTTAAGTAAGTTTCAGAGAGGATTAGATTTAAGCTCTAAAATGATACAAGTGCTGACAGAAGTATATGACCGGTTAATTTTACAGACTGGAGTATAAAAGGGAGGTTTTTTATGAGAGTAACAACTTCAATGATGATGGAATCATCAAAATACAATTTGATGGCCAATAAAGCTATGCAGGATAGATTATATACCCAAGGTTCTACCCATAAAAAAATTATCCGGCCTTCTGATGACCCAGTAATTGCCATTCGGGCATTAAGACTAAGAGGAACGTTAAATGAGTTAACCCAATATTTAGAGAGAAATGTGGAGGATGCAGACGCCTGGCTTGATGTAACCCATGATGCTGTCAAAGCAACCGTTGATGTTCTAGACAAGTTTAAAGCAGCCTGTGTTGGAATTGGAGGAAAAGGAACAGAGGCGACAATGGAAGACAGGCAGAATGCCTTGGAATCTATACAAGCTTTACGGGATCAGATTTATGACAATGGAAATGCAGACTATTCAGGAAGGACTCTGTTTACTGGTTACCGTACAGGCACTGCCTTAAGCTTTAAGGAGGAGACTACGGATCATTATAAAATACCAGTAAGCTTTACCGCAGAAGATATTGAGCAAATAGATTATATTCAAGGAAAGCTGGATTTGAATAATCCTTCCCAAGATTGGGATGATATCGTAGGTATAGTGGATATGACGGAGGCATATCGTATACGGCTTCCTTATGGGGATTTAATGGCAACGCCTCCTACTATTGAAATTGATGGCAATCCAGTCACACCTATTGTAACTTCAATTGCAGGAGGAGGGGCAGCCCAGGACGCTGCTTATGCTCCAGCAGATAACGCTATTCATTATATCCCTGAGACTGGAGAACTGATTTTAGGTAAAGATATAAAAGATAACATGGAGAAGATGGAAGTCACCTTTGAGAAAGAAAAGTGGGCGAAGGGAGACTTAAGGCCAGAGCATTATTTTGCAGGATGCGAAAGCATTACAAGAGACGTACAATATGATACTGCGGCAGCAGATCAGAAAATGGAATATGATGTTAGCTTTAATCAACGATTACAAATTAATACAACGGCAGAAGAATTGTTTACACATGATATTGGAAGAGATGTGGATGAGTTGGCAAACGCTGTTCAGGCGGCTCTGGACTGCGAGGAAAAAATAAAAAAACTGGAAGCAATGAAGAATGATCCCAACGCAGATCAGGCAAAAGTTGAAAAAATGCTGGAAGCTGCCAACAAAGAGATGAATTATCATGTGGAAAAAATAACAAGAATGTTTAACACGGAAATTGGAAAAGCAGATGAATATTATGCAAGAGCAAACAAAGCCCAGGCGAGAGTTGGAGGCAGGGGCGAGAGAGTAGATATTGTTCGATCCCGCCTTACAGATCAGTACGCAAGTTTTGAAGATCTAGCTTCTGAAAATGAAAATATTGATATTGAGAAAGTTGCAATGGATTTAATGCAGGCAGACATGATATATAACTCCGCCCTTTTAGCAATTGGAAAAATTGCCAACTATAGCTTACTGGATTACATCTAATAGCGTATTTTGGCAGAAAGAGAGATGGTTTTTTACAATGAATTTGGAAACAAAGCTGTTTGGAACAGTAGGAGTGAGTGAAGAAAAGAAAATCCATTTTCCAGGAGGCATTATTGGTTTTCCTGATTTGAAAGATTTTATTCTGATTCATGATGAGGAAGTAGAAGAAAACAACAAAATAAGTTGGATGCAGTCTGTTCAGGAACCGGCTTTTGCTTTGCCAGTAATCAATCCTCTAATAGTAAAACCGATTTATAATCCAATGGTAGATGATAAGCTGCTAAAACCTTTAGGGGAATGGACAGACGATGACTTGCTAGTGCTTGTGACAATAACGGTTCCGTCTGATTTAACAAAAATGACGGTAAATTTAAAAGCGCCAATGCTGATTAACAGCAAAGAAAGAAAGGCCTGCCAAATCATATTGGAGGAAGAGGAATATCCAGTAAAATATCCTATTTATGACATATTAAAGGCCGCAAAAGAAATTGCAGAGAAGGAGCAAGGACATTAATATGTTAGCATTATCAAGAAAAAAAAAGGAAGCTTTAATTATTAATAATAATATTGAAGTGACCATACTGGAGATCAAAAATGATCAGGTGAAAGTAGGTATCTCAGCTCCTAAAGATGTGCCTATTTATCGAAAAGAAGTTTATATGCAAATACAAAAATCTAATGAAGAAGCAGTATCGGCAAAAGGAATGGACGCATTGAGAAATTTATTTTAAGAAATATTAATAAATAGATGAAAAATGCCGATATCTACATTAGAAATAAAATAATATGCTAAACAAAATATTATATCACACGGAGGTGATTATAGTGGCATTAGAGACACTATCAAACGCTGGGGCTTATCAAATGCCAAAAGCGCAGCCAGTAAAACTGGCAGAAACATCTTTGCCTGAATCCACGGATGGAGCAGTAAAAGAACAAGTAGTTTATATTAAAGGCCATTTAGGAACAGCATGGGATGGAGAAGGCCAAAAAATCAATGGCCAATACCAGGAGGAGAGAAATCAGCAGAAAACAAACGAACAATTAAAAAAAGCAGTGGATGAGTTCAATAAAAAAATGTTTAACTCAGAAGCGGTTTACGGCGTCCATGAAGGAACAAACAGGGTTATGATTAAAATCGTAGACAGGGAGACAAAGAAAGTTATTAAAGAAATTCCCCCTGAAAAGTCATTGGATATGTTGGGGAGAGCATGGGAGATAGCTGGAATCCTAATGGATGAAAAAAGATAGGAGGAATTAAGATGGCAATTAGACTATCAGGATTGCAATCAGGTTTGGATACAGATACTATTGTCCAAGAGCTGGTAAAAGCTCAAAGCCAGAAAAAAGAAAAGCTGGTGAAGAGCCAAAAAAAGCTGGAGTGGAAGCAGGATGCATGGAAAACTTTAAACAGTAAAATTTATAAATTGTATAATTCTGCTTTAAGTAATTTGAGATACCAGTACACCTTTATGAAAAAGGCAACTACTGTGTCCAACCCAAACGCTGTAAAGGTTATTACTGGAGAAAATGCAGTAAACGGTGTGCAGTCTTTGGAGATTAAAAATTTGGCAAAGCCTGGATTTTTGACAGGAGGTAAGGTGAAGGGAGGAAATCAAGGCTATACTGCTGAGACAAAGTTAAGTGAGCTTGGTATTACCGATGATTCCCAAATTAGTGTTACTTCCAATGGAAAGACTGTAGATATTACGTTAAATGAAAATACAACCATTGATGAGCTTCTCACCAATCTTCAATCAGCAGGGATAAATGCAAGCTTTGATGAAAAAAATCAAAGGTTTTTCATCAGTTCCAAAGAATCAGGAACTGCTAATGATTTTCAATTAATGGCAGGGAATTCCAACGGTACAAATGCCTTAAGCCAGTTGGGCCTTGTTACAGCAACGATGGATAGCAATACAAAGGCTCTTTATGATGAGTATGCTTCTTTTGTAGCTCCAGGGGATACAGATCAAGATATTGCGCAGAAAATGAACACAAAATATATCCAACCTGAAATAGATGCAAAGAGAACAGCCTTACAGGACAGCAATAATACTATCCAGACGACAAGGACAGATTATCAAAATAAAATAAATGATTTAAAACAAAATCCAGATTATGCAGCTGGAAAGACAGTAGAACAGATAGAGCAAGAATTACAGCAGTTATCAAACAATCAAAATCCAACAGATGCAGATAAGGCACAGATGGAAACCCTTAACAAGCAGCTTGCTGTTGCAAAAGAAATAAAAAACTATGAAACTTCCATTCAGAATTTAAATGATCAGGAAACAGCAAATAATAATTCTTTAGCTACATTAGAACAAGATGTGACAGCAAAGTATGTGACAAAGGCAAAAGAAGCAAAGGCTATTGTGGATAATGGATATCAGATTGGAACTCCCCAGACTGATCCTGAACTTTATGCGAATAGAGAGGTTGGCCAGGATGCTACGATTATGCTAAATGGCGCAAAATTTACTTCAACAGACAATAACTTTGAAATTAATGGCCTCACCTTTACTGTAAATGCCACCACGGCTCCTGGAGAAGTAATTACTGTTACAACCCAGGACGATACAGATGGTATTTATGATGTTGTTAAAAATTTCTTAAAAGAATACAATGAAGTTATTATAGAAATGGATAAACTGTACGGAGCTGAATCTTCAAAAGGCTATGAGCCTTTAACTGATGAAGAGAAAAAATCTCTGTCAGAGTCTGAAGTAGAGAAATGGGAGCAGAAGATAAAAGACTCTCTCCTTAGAAAAGATTCCACTTTAAACGGTGTTGCCTCAGTAATGAAGGCGGCTATGAGCGCTGGGGTGGAAGTAAATGGAAAAACAATGTTCTTGTCTGACTTTGGAATCAATACACTGGGATATTTTGAAGCCGAGGACAATGAGCGCTATGCATATCATATTGATGGCAATCCAGACGATCCAAGTTCTTCTGGCAAACCTGACGTGTTAAAAGGTATGATTGCCACAGATCCAAGTACAGTTATGGATTTCTTCAATGGTCTTGCAAAAAATATGTATAGCCAGATGCAAAAAATTATGGCAAAGTCAGAGAGCAGCAGTTATAATAAGGTATATAATGATGTGACCTTACAGGAAGAGTATGACGATTATAAAAAGAAAATCGCTGCTCAGGAAGAAAGATTGAAAAAACTAGAGGATCGTTATTATGCGAAGTTTACCAGAATGGAAAAAGCAATGGCAAAATTGAATTCCAGCACAAATTCTTTTGCTAGTTTATTAGGAGGTTGATCAATCAATGGCAATGCAAAATCCTTATGCACAGTACAATCGGAGTAAAATTTTAACGGCATCTCCGGCAGAATTAACTCTTATGCTTTATGAAGGTTCTATTAAGTTTTGTAATATTGCAATAATGGCTATTGAACATAATGAGATTGAAAAAGCACATACGAATATTATTCGGGTTCAAAAAATTATTGATGAATTAAGGGCCACTTTGGATATGAAATATCCAGTGGCTCAAGACTTTGACAGAATTTATACTTACCTTTTGAAAAGATTATTGCAGGCGAATATGAAAAAGGATAAGGAAATATTGGAAGAAATAGTCAGTCATTTGCGTTCTGTCAGGGATACATGGAAAGAAGTAATGCGAATTGTGAAGACGCAGAACTAGAAATAGTAAGAGAATCTATTGTTATATGGCGAAGAGACGGTTTTGCTGGAATGGAGGGTGCCCATGACAAGGAAATATCTGGACGTTTTGAAAGACAGTTTGGAAAAAAAAGAAGAAATACTGCGGATGCTTTCTTATAAAAATGCAGAACAAATGTCTCTTTTAAAGGAAGAGGAATTTTTGCCTGAAAAAATAGAGAAAACAGTAGAGGAAAAGTCTGCACTAATAGAAAAGCTTTTAAAGCTAGACGAAGGATTTCAGACTTTATATGATAAAGTAAAGGAAGAGATCAATGGAAAAAAAGAGATCTATAAAGACCAAATTCGTCAGCTTCAAGATCTAATTGTCAAAATTACAGATATGAGCGTTGCGTTGCAGGCTGAGGAAGCTAGAAATAAGCGGCTTTTTGACGCAAAAATAAAAAAAGAGAGACAAGTAGTTCGTTTAGGGCGCAACCAATCCAATGTCTCAAAGAATTACTATAAAAATATGAACCGAACGAATATTATGGAGCCGCGATTTTTAGATAGTAAAAAATAAAAAAAAATTAATTTAGGTATAAACTATATTGGAATTCATCCGATATATTATACAAGTAAGTAGGATGTTACTTATAAAAGCAAAGAGGAATCAATTAATATTGAGAAATCGTTGCAAAAAAATTAAATAGGTGGCAGGGAAGCCACAGCATATTCAAGGAGGAATATATTATGGTAGTACAACACAATTTAACCGCTATGAACTCTAACAGAATGCTTGGTATTACAACAAAATCTCAGGCAAAAACAACAGAGCAGTTATCATCTGGATACAAAATCAACCGTGCAGCTGATGATGCAGCAGGATTGGCTATTTCCGAAAAGATGAGAAAACAAATCAGAGGTCTTACACAGGCTTCCTCTAATGCTCAGGATGGTGTATCTTTAGTTCAAACAGCAGAAGGTGCTATGGCTGAAGTACATGATATGTTACAGCGTATGAATGAGTTGGCTGTTAAAGCTGCCAACGGAACATCAACATCTGCTGACAAAGGAAACATTGATGACGAAATCAAACAGCTTCAAAGTGAAATCAACAGAGTATCCCAGAGTACAGACTTCAATACAATGAAACTGTTAAATGGTAGTTTCTGTGAAACACTTCAAGTTGGTGCTGAAAACGTAGCTGCACAGCAGATTGTAATCAGTATTGACAACTTAGCTGCAAGCCAGATTGGTAAAGACAAGATTAGCATTAGTGGAGTAACATGTAGTAGTGCAAATACTGCAAAAGCTGCAATCGACACAATTGCTTCTGCTATTCAGTCTCTCTCCAAATCACGTTCTTACTTAGGTGCTATGCAGAACAGGTTAGAGCATACAATTGCTAACTTGGATAACATCGTTGAAAATACTCAGGCAGCAGAGTCAGCGGTTCGTGATACTGATATGGCTACAACAATGGTTAAATATGCTAACAATAACATTCTTGCTCAGGCAGGTCAGGCTATGTTGGCTCAAGCTAACCAAGCTAATCAGGGTGTATTGTCCTTACTTGGATAATATTTGTTGTAAATTACCAGAAAGGGTTGACATATGTCAACCCTTTATTTTTTGAATGAATTAAGGGGAAAAGGAAAAAATGAGGAATAGTACAGGAGTATTGCTTTATCAGTGGGATGCCTATGGAGAGAGAAGTCTAGAAAAAGCTCTCAGAGAAAAAGGATGTTATGTAAATACTTTCAAAAAAACAATTCATAATCACTTGGAAGACAAAGATTTTTTAGAGGAAATAAGTAATATTTTAAAAGATGAGAAAATGGAAGTAGTAATAAGTTTTGATTTTTTTCCAATGATTGCAGAAGCTTGTAAAGAAACAAAAAAAATATATATATCTTGGGTATTTGGATGTCCTCATTATAGCCTTTATTGTGAGCCCGTATTTTATGAAGGGAATTTTATATTTTGTTTTGACAGACAGCAGTGTAATGAATTGAAAAAGTGGGGAGTAAAAAATGCATATCATCTGCCCCTTGCTGTAGACAGCGAAATGTTTATGAACACTATTGAAAAACAGAAAAAGGATTATTGGAAAAATATAGATGTATCCTTTGTAGGAAGTTTGTATACAGATGAAAGAAACTATTTTGAGCAAATTCCTTATTTACCTGATTATGTAAAAGGTTACATTGAAGGTTTGTGCGAGGCTCAGCTTAAAATATATGGATACAGTTTGGTAGGGGAAGTCATTCCAGATAATGTATGGGAAGATTTAAAAAAATATGTGAGTTTTTCTATGGATTCCACTTGTTTTTTACCCTTTGAAGTGTTTATGGAGAACACCATTTATAAGAAAATAACAGTAATGGAACGTAGTCGTATAATGAAGGTGTTATCAGAAAATTTCAAGACAACCATATATACCACTTCTAGTACCTCCCATCTGCCCCACATTCATAAAAAAGGATATGTGGACTATTATAATGAAATGCCCAGTGTTTTTTATAATAGTAAACTGAATGTGAACATTACCTTACGTTCTATTTCTTCAGGAATACCATTAAGAGCTTTGGATATTTTAGCATGTCAAGGTTGTTTAGTAACGAATTATCAGCCGGAGATTGCAGAAAATTTTGAAGACGGAAAAGAAGTGATTTTATTTGGTAGTATAGAAGAATTGTTGGATAAATGTGCATACTACCTAAAGAAGGATGACGAAAGAAAGAGAATTGCAAGAAATGGTTGGGAAAAAGTAATCTCAGAATTTAGTTATAAAAAACAACTAGACAAAATATTTCAAACTATATAAAAGGGAATGTTATATAGAAATAAGAAAGGCATGGTATTTATGCGTAAAGAAGATATGACTTGGAAGCCTATGGGCGGAGATTATATGGAGCGTCCAAGGGCAGAGGCATTGAAAATGACAGATGAGTACTTTGAAAAACTTCATAAAAGATATAAACAGGTAGATGCTTCCGCAGAAGGACTTGGAAAAAAAATAGACAATTGGCTAAAAAAGGGAGAAAGGCAGGACAGCCAATGGCTCGTCGATGCTGTTCTTTCTGATGAATATATAGAAATGTGTCATCTTTCTTACGATTTTTTTTGTTTTGGCGTAGTTACACAAATATCTTGTATTGAAAAAAATTTTGAACAGCCTCAACTTTGGTTTCAACTGAAAAGTGTAGGGGAAGCCAACGAATTAATGCAAGTTTTAACATTTTATCTAAGAAGGATAGAATTTGATTTTGAAGAGGAATATTTAACTGGCTTAATGGAGTTCATTTCGGAAAACAACATAACCTATATTTGTATGGGTGAGGCAATAGCATATTTTAGAATTTTACAAAAGGTGAAGGTAAGCATTGAGTTGTTTCGGCTTTATATAAAATATGGACGAAAAAAAGAAGGGATTTTGTTTTTGTTTTATATGGCAAGAAAATTGGAGTGTGATGAAGAAGTTTTATTAAAATTCTGTGTTGAGCTTATAGAAATTGGAGAAAATTATTGGATATTAAACCTACTTTCACTTATTGAAAACCCTTCAGAAAAAGTGAGACAACTACAAGAAAGGATAAAGGAGCAGGAAACAAATGGATCATCATAAATTTTGCTTTATTTGCTGTAGTAACCATGTTATGTCTTTAGAAGAATGCTTGTTATATATCCATCGCCTTTATGTGCCAGAAGGATATTCTGTGGAGACATTAAGCATTGAGGATGCTACCTCGATGACCTCAGGATATAATGAGGGAATGAAAGCGTCTGATGCAGTTTATAAAATTTATTTACATCAAGATGTACGTATAATAAACCGTCATTTCTTAGAAGACATTTTAAAAGTATTTAAGACAGATGAAAATATAGGCATGATCGGTATGGTAGGCACAGAAAAGATGGCTATTGATGGAATGATGTGGCATAATTACCGTTTAGGAGCTCTTTACGGGGAGACATCCATTGAAAAAAACTATGGGGAATATATGTTTTCTACAGAAGATGGCATTTATGATGTTGATGCCATTGACGGCTTTTTGATGGTAACGAGAAAAGATTTGCCTTGGAGAGAAGATCTGTTTGATGGATGGGATTTTTATGATATTTCTCAAAGCTTTGAGATGAAAAGAGCAGGGTATCGCATTGTCGTCCCAGGACAGGCGAATCCTTGGTGCGTTCATGATGATGGAATTATTAGTTTGCGCAATTATAATTTTTATAGAAAAAAATGTCTGGAAGAATACAGGGAGTTTTTCGAATAGTCGTGAATAGGTTAAATAAATTTCTATTAATTACAGATGATAAAACAACATTTTTAGGAAGTCTCATGAGGGAACTTTTCTATAGGGAGTTGGATAAGAAAGGTATGGAAGTTATCAAAGTAGATTTCTCTAAGGAGGATGCTTATACTCCATGTATGGAAGCCTTTTACTCTATAGATCCAGATATTATCCTCACTTTTGACATGGCTGGCTTTTTTTTGTATGATGAGAGAAAAGAGTTAATATATAATTCTGTATATTGCTATTGTATTCATATATTAACAAAAGCCCCTTGGTACTATCCAGACCAACTTCTAAGAAGAATGAATTTTCCTACTACTTTTTATGTAAGAAGCAAAGAGGAAGCAGATTATCTGCTTTCTTGTTATGACAATGTGCTGGATGCGAGAGTGATGTCAGGCGCCTGGGAGAGGGGACTGTTTTCAGGCATATTTTTGGGATCTTCTCATAAAAGAAGTCAGCTTCTTATAGGAAATTATACAGACCCGGAAGCCTTCAAGGTAACTTTGGGAAGTCTTCCTGAAGCTTTTAAAAAAATGGGGGAAAGTATATGGAAACAGTGGGAGGGATCCAAAAATTATTACCACATAAAAATTATAGATTATTTAGAAAAGGCAAATTGCTCCTATTCCCTGGAAGAAGTCATTGAATTAGCTGTACTATTTAGGGATATTCCCGCTTCTTTTGAAATGAAGGATAAGGAGCAATATGTAAAAGAGAGAGAAGTAAGTATTATGGGAGAAGGCTGGGAGAAATGTTCAATTAAGAATCCCCATATTTTGCAAAGAGTGAAAACAGAGGAGCTCTTCCTTTCTCATGAATTAACACAATGGATTATTTCCTCAATTCTCACGGGATAATTATGATATTGTTTTACTTTCTCATAGCCTTTTTTTGCAATTTGAAGGCGCTCTTTTTCATGGGTTAAATAATAATTTGTTTTTTCTATAAGATCTTCATAATCTTCATAATAAACAAAATCAATGTCTGGCTGGAAAAAATCAAGAAAATCAGCTTGAAAGTTTGTTAATAAAAAACCACCGCATCCCATAATGTCCATGGCTCGAAGAGGGATACCTGTTTGAATGCTCCTTAAGGTAATGTTTAAATTAATTTTGGAATTTTTGAAAACAAAAGGCATTTGGGTATAGTAGTCAATTTCTCCACGGTTATCTACTTGAGGAAGAAAAGGAGAGGGTTCTTTTGTATAAAGGGCTATAGAATATTGTTGGGATAACATGGATAATATTTCCTGACGTTCTATTTCTGTTGTTTTTCTCGCAAGAAAATAGTGGGCATATGTCCAGGAGACATTTTCAAAACCATCTGGACTAGGAGTTACTGGATAAGACAGAATCATATCTGTCAAAACTTTTTCTGTCAAACATTTTTCCAGTAAAAATTCACCATAAATTCTTTTTTGGCAAGAGATAAGAGCTTCAAGAAATCCTTTTGTATAGTTAGAGACTGTTTCAAGACGGTTATAAAGCTGATTTTTCTTTTCTGAATATAGAGAACCTACAAAGGATATAGAAGAATGATAACGTTTTATTTTTGAGGGAACATAGGGTAAGGAATCATATCGTTCTACATTCGCCGCAAGGGGAAGATAATAGACGGTTTCGAATCCTTTTTTCACCAGTTCTAAATAAACAGCTTTGTCAAAAAGAAAGACATAATTACATGGATTTTCTAAGGAAAATGTGTAAAGCTGGATAAAAGGACTGTCATAAACCCAGGAAACATATTTTACATTGGATATCATTGCTGCCTGAGAGACGATAGGATAGTAATTAAAGGAAAAAATAAAGTCAATGGGAAGACAGGAAGAAATTTTTTCGATAATTTCCCCTTGCAATTGTTCGTTATCTCTTGTGTTGTTTTCATTTGAAAAGGGAATGTATACAATTTTATGTCCAGCTTTTTTCAAATGATAGATGATATCTTCATTGCCAAAACTGTTCCAGTCAATAAATAAAATTCTCATTATGAAAATTCTCCGTCCTTTCTATTGTGGTAGTCACCTGTCTATTTAAAATAGTCTTTTTGGAAAGTATACTGTATTTTATCCTTCTAGTAAATACAGATAAGGAAAATTTGGAGAAAAACAAAGAAATGGAAAGGGTGTGCAAAATGTCCGTATTATTTATACACAGTGATAAGATTATTTTGTCTGATATTCCCTGGGGACTTTTGGAATTGGGAATGGATGTGGAAATTTACGATAAAAATATTACAATTCAGTCGAATATTCAAGAGGAAGAAAAAATGCTTTCCCAGCATTTAGAAAAAAAGAAGTATGAATTTGTTATATCCCATAATTATTCTCCCACAATATCCAATGCTTGTAAGACGCAAGGGGTGATTTATGTGTCTTGGATTTTTGATTCCCCTCTAATGGAGTTGTATGAGAAAAGCGCTTATAATTCTAATAATTATATTTTTGTTTTTGATAAGGCACAGTATGAAAGAATGAAAAAAAGAGGGTTGCAGCATTTATATCATTTACCCCTTGCAGCAAATGTTTCAAGAGCCTCCACCATTGCAGTAGAAGAAGAGGACGTAAAAAAATATAGCTGTGATATTTCTTTTATTGGAGGATTGTATAGGGATAATAGCTATAATTTAGACATCCACAGGTTTTCCAGTTCTATAAAAGAGTATTTAGATAAGATAATTATGGAAAATGCCTTTCAGTGGGGGAAGGCTTCCTCTATATTTGGATCAGTAACAAAAGAGATTTTTAAAGATATGTCAGAAACTCTCTACTTATATTATCCATTGTCAGAAGCTCCTGAGTATACAGTGGAAGTGCTCTATATTGTTCGTAAAATAGCTGAAATTGAACGGATTTGCATATTAAATGCCTTGGCGTTGAATCATCATGTATGTCTTTATACAGGAAGCAGTTGTGAAAATTTGGAAAATGTAATCGTTCATCCTCCTGTTTCCTATGATGGAGAAGCGCCAAAAATATTTCATTTGAGTAAAATCAATTTAAATATTACCCTTCATTCTATTGAGACAGGTATTCCCCAAAGGGTGTTTGACATCATGAGTGTTGGAGGCTTTGTGATGAGCAACTATCAAGAGGAGCTGGCAGAACGGTTTGTACCAGATGTGGAAATTGTAATGTTTAAAAATATGGAAGACTTAGTTCGAAAAGTGAATTATTATTTAAAGCATGAGGAAGAGAGGCTGAGGATTGCCATGAATGGATACAAAAAAGTAAGAGACTATTATTCTTATCCCAAGGCTTTATCAAAAATAATAGAAATTGTAAGAGGGGAGGAGGAAGGTTTGTAGATGAAAGGTTTATTTGTGCGTTGGGAAGTAGATTTAATGGATATTCCTTGGGGACTTATGGAGCTGGGAGAGGAGGTGGAGCTTTATCCTGCCTATGTCCAAATGCAAGTTCCAAGAAAAGAAGAGGAAGGAATATTATCAAATTATTTAAGAGAAAATGACTATAATTTTGTAATTACACATAATTTTTCTCAGACCGTTTCCAATGCCTGCATGGAAAATAATGTGAAATATATTTCCTGGGTTTTTGATTCTCCTCAAATTCACTTATATTCCCAAGCAGCTTTCAATGAATGTAATTATATTTTTGTTTTTGACATAAATCAATATGAGAGAATGAAAAAGAGGGGATTTTCCCATTTATTTTATTTACCTTTGGCAGCCAATGTATCAAAAATATCCATGCTTCCCATTTCAAAAGAGGATGAAGAAGCGTATAGTGCAGATATAACCTTTGTTGGCAGTTTGTATGAGAAAAACCATTATAACGAAGAAGCAGGCTTGTTTACAAAAGAGATAAAGGAGTCATTAGATTCCGTTATTTTAAAGAAATCAATGCAGTGGGAAAAAGGGAGTAAATTTTTTGGCAGTTTAACAAATACTGTAGCTGAAAGCTTGCGAACTTACGTGAACCCTTTGAAGGAATATGATGTGGAATTGCCTTATTTTATGGAGTTATATTATATTGCACGTAAAGTGACAGAAATTGAAAGAATCTGTATTTTAAACGGTTTAGCTATCCAGCATCAGGTGGATTTGTATACAAACAGCGAAGGCTATGCTTTGGAAAATGTACGTATGCATGGGAAGATAGGGTATGAAGAAGCGCCCAAAATATATCATTATAGTAAAATTAATTTAAACATGACTATGCGATCTATTGAGACAGGGGTTCCACAAAGAGTTTATGATATTATGGCAGCTGGCGGATTTGTTTTAAGCAATTATCAGGAAGAAATGGAAGAACTTTTTGTGCCAGACAAAGAAATTGTATTCTTTCATTCCATGGAAGAATTAATTGAAAAAGTCCATTATTATTTAAAACATGAGGATATAAGAAAACAGATTGCAATCAATGGATATAAAAGAGTTAAGAAAGATTACTCTTATCCAGTAGCATTAAAAAAAATATTGGAGTTAATAAAATGAAAACGCTCATTATAACAAATAAAGAAAGATTTCCAGAACAGGATAAAAGAAGTTCTCAGTTTTTAAAAAGCTTAAAAAATATGGGAATAGAGGGAGAAATATATAACATTCATAGGGACAAACCTTTGCATATACAGTTCTTAGAAATTCAGAAAAGAAATGCTCCATTAATAGTAAGCTTTGATTTTGCTGGATTTGAATTCCGCACAGAGCAGGAGGAAATATCCTTAAATTTGTTATATGGAAGAATTGCCTATATCCTTTTAAATCATTGGAAAATTTATGAGAATCCATTAAAGGAGAGAATGAATTTTTCCATGTTTGTATATTGTCAAGGGGAAGGGGAGGCAAAGAGGGTAAGACAGGAGTTTCCTGATGTGCCAAATGTAGGATTTTATGAAGGAAAGGGAGAAGAAATCCAGTGGAATCCCCTTATTGAGAAAATATTATTGGATACAGAATTGGAGATGGTTTGATGAAGCTTTTACTTCTGGAATGGAGTGCATATACTCAGAGGGATGTAAATGAAATATTAGGGGAAAATCATGTACAATTTAAGTCAGTTAGTTATTGCTTTAAGGATAAAAACAAAGACGATTTTTTTCTTCATAGATTTGAAAAATATTTATCTCATGACCAGTATGATGCTGTTTTTACAGTCAATTATTTTCCTCTTGTTGCTATTGCGTGTCAAAATAAGGGAATACCCTATATTTCCTGGAGCTATGATAATCCTTTAAATGTGCCTGAAATTGAAAAGACATTGGGCTTGGAGTGCAATTATGTGTTTTTATTTGACAAAATTCAAGTAAAACAATACAGAGATAAGGGATTTAACAACGTTCATCATCTCCCCCTTGCAGTGAATACAAAAAGGCTGAAAAGGATAAGCCTTTCCTCCTATGATTGGAAAAAATACAAAGGTGATATTTCCTTTGTAGGAAAGCTTTATCCATCTGCTTTTTTAGACTTATTAAATCCATTAAATGAGTATATGACAGGATATTTAAAGGCTTTCGTAGATGCTCAGTTTAAAGTATATGGATATTACTTTTTGGATGAACTATTGACAGAGCCCCTAATGAACAAATTGAACAGCCAATATGAACAACAGCTGGGAAAAGGAAAGTTTCATATAAGTAAGGAACAGTTTTCTTACGCAGCTGCTAGTTTTCTTACAAGACAGGAACGGGTACTTTTACTGGGAATTTTATCAAAGTACTACCAGGTGAATTTATATTCTAGAGAAGAGCATCCTGCTCTTTCAAAGGTGAATTATAGGGGAAGTGCTAAGTATTTGGAAGAAATGCCTAAAATATTTATGGCAAGTAAGATTAATTTGAACATTACTTTAAAAATATTACAGACAGGGATTCCCCTTAGAGCTTTGGACATTTTAGGAGCGGGAGGCTTTTTACTTTCGAATTATCAAGAAGAGCTGGCCCAATATTTTGTACCAGAAGAGGAATTCTCCTGTTATACAAGTATAGAGGAAGCAGTGGTAAAAGCTGAGTATTATTTGAAAAATGAAGAGGAGAGAAAAAAAATAGCTCAAGGAGGGTTAAAGAAAGCCAGCACGGAATTTTCTTATGAAAAAAGGTTTCAGGAAATGTTTCGAATTGTTGGAATCTAAAAGGCAGCGTTTTTGCCAGGCTGCATGTAGTCTGATAGAAAGGTATGGTTATTTTTATGATTCGATTTTGTGAGAAAGAAGTATTTGCAGTGCAAAGACAAGAACTTCCTTTCCTGGAGCTGGAAAAATTTTTTTCTGAGGAACAAAAAGAAGATATTATAGTTGTTAATGATGGAGAAGAATTTTATGGAATTATTACATCGAAGAGTGTGAGAAAAGAGTCAAAAGAACTTATTCAAAGGGAGCGGATTTTATGGAATGAGAATGTTTTGGATATGGCTGCTTCCTTTTTTCATGAAAATAAGGATATAAAATGGCTTCCTGTTATGAATGATACAGAAGAACTAGTGTGTTTTTGCTTTGACGATACTTCACCAGAAATGGTAAGGGATATGGAAACTCTTCGTTTTTTAAAAAGAAAGAAAAAAGAACTGTTCTTTCTTGGGATAGAGCCAGAAGTTCAAATGATTGTTATTGCAGGATTTAATGAGTTAAGTATGGAACTTTTTGAACTGTTATTGGAGCATAATTTTCCAGTCTACATTTTAGATATAGGGAAGATGGGAGAAAATAGAATAGAAAGCATTTGGAAAAAATTTTCAATTGCAGCCCCTCATATATTAACATTAGAAAAAATTATTTCTTTAGGAGTCAAAAAGGAACATATATGTATCGCTGGTACCATAGAGGAGGAAATCTTAAAAATTGGAGAGAGTCCTATTGATTTGGGAATGCATTTTTTTATATTATCCAAGGTTGGAAGTTTATATAGAGAAATAGAAGACAGCTGCACGGTCTCTTTTTTAAAGAATAGAAAAATTCCAGCTTTTATTTGCCATGTGCCTTATATTTATGAGCTAAATAAGATTACTATTTTTGAAAGGGAAAGGGTTAACAACAGAGAAGGATTAGGAATAAAACCACCTGATGACATAAGAAAACTTGCTATGCTTTATAGAGTATATGGGGAAGAAACATGTAAATACTTATGGGAAAGAGAAGAATGTGTGGATGAAGAAAAGTATTTTGAGACTATGCTCAAGGGAAAATGTGTAAAAGCTGCAACAAAAGATTGGAGAAATAACAAAATTTATGTTATTGGTCCTTGTATTGTCCATGGTTTTGGAGTTCGATTTGAGGAAAGCTTCATTGGACTTTTACAGAAAAAAATAGATGAATGTTATCCAGGCAAATATACAGTGTTGTCCATGGCAAACGAAATGAGTTCTCCTATGGAAAATATTTTAGATACAATAAAAAGTATTCCTTTTTTGGAAAATGATATTGTTATTTTTATTAACCATTATACGGAAATGAAAAAAAGGCAATTTCCTTTTATGACGGGAATTGATCTAGATTTAACAAAAATATATAATGATAGACAAGATGAATGGTTTTTTGAAGAAACGTTACATACGAATAAAAGGGCAAATGAAGCCATTGTTCAAAAATTGTATGAAGAATTATTGCTGGATCATCTAAAAAAAATCCAATGGACAAATAGCCAGACTCTTCTTTGGAAAGGCAGCTTGTTAGGACCAGAAGAAGAGCAACAGTTAGAAAAATATATAAAGGATATTAGGCAAAAGGCAGTTTCAGTAGGAGAAGGGGGTAAAATAGGGGCTATTGTCATGAACTGCAATCCATTTACCCTGGGGCATCAGTTTCTTATTGAAAAGGCCTTGTCCTTTGTGGATATTTTATACCTTTTTATTGTGGAAGAGGATAAGTCCAAATTTACTTTTCAGGATAGAATAGAAATGGTAAAGAGAGGGGTTAAACAATATGACAGGGTCATTGTTCTTCCAAGTGGAAAGTATATTCTTTCTATACGGACACTGCCCACTTATTTCTCAAAAGAGAAATTACAGCATAAACAAATTGATGCAACAGAAGACGTGGAGATTTTTGCAAAATACATTGCTCCAGCGCTGAATATTGATATAAGATTTGTAGGAGAAGAGCCTTTAGATAAAATTACGAAACAGTATAATGAGGCAATGGAAAGGGTTTTCACAAGTTATGGAATAAGATTTATGGAAATTCCAAGAAGGGAAGACTCCAAAGGAGTCATTAGTGCATCTAGAGTTCGAATGCTTTTGGGAGAGAATAAATGGGAAGAGCTAAAAAGCCTTGTACCTGAGACGACATACCAATATCTTGCAGAACATTATTCATAAGGAATATGACTTGCAAAAATTTTCTAATGATATATAAGGGGTGTTTTTTTATGCTCAAAATACCGATAGATCTATTATAGTTTTCATGGTATACTATTTTATATAAAAAGGAAGAATAACGTTGAAAAGAAAAGTATTAATAACAGGATCCAGCGGATTTGTAGGAAAAAATATAAAAGAATATTTAGAGAACCAAAAGGAAGAGTATGAGCTTTACTGTCCTTCCAGCAAGGAGTTAAACTGTATTGATGAGGGGGAGGTAGAGAAGTATATTAAGGGACATTCTTTTGACTATATTTTACACTTTGCTGTTTATGGAGACGGAATTGACAAAAGCAAGGATGGAACAAAGGCTTTGGAATATAACCTGCGCATATTTTTGAATTTTTATAAGCAGGCTGATTTTTATGGAAAGATGTATTATACTGGGTCAGGTGCAGAATATGATAAACGATTTGATATCGTGAACGTAAGGGAAGAAGAGATTGGAAAATCTATTCCCATTGACCAATATGGACTCATGAAATACACCATTCATCAAATGATTGAAAAGAGTAAAAATATATATAATTTCAGACTCTTTGGAATTTTTGGAAAGTACGAGTATTATCCTTTAAAATATATATCGAATGTGTGCTGTAAGGCAATCAAAGGCCTTCCCCTTTCTATGAGGCAAAATGTCTATTTTGATTATTTGTGGGTGGAAGATTTTTGCAAAATGGTGGAGTTTTTTCTCAACCATGAGCCGAAGTTTCACACCTATAATATGGTATCTGGGAAGAAAATCAGTTTGAAAGAGATCTGTCATAAGGTAGTCGATGTCAGTGGAAAAGACATACCAGTCTATATATGTAAAGAAGGGCTAGCTAATGAATATACAGCATCCAACTCTAGGTTTATGGAAGAGTGTAAAGACTTTTCTTATACGAAGATAGAAAGGGCAATAGAAGAGCTATATGACTGGTATCAGGCAAAGGAAAAAGAAATTGATTTGTACAAACTAATTTATTAGGAAAGAAGATTTCACTATGAAACTGCAAGATATGTTTTTATCAGAAACGGAGAGCATTAAACAGGCAATCCAGAGACTAGAAGAAGTGCGCTGTAAGGTTGTTTATGTCGTAAAGGGAAAAAAGCTTTTGGCATCCATCTCCGACGGAGATATTCGCAGATTTACATTAAAGGCGGGAGATATTAATGAAAAAGTATCCAGCATTGCCAATTATTCCCCGTGCACTTGTAATGAGTATCATAAGGATCAATGGAAAAAGATTTTTCGGGAATCAGAACTATACTCTGTGCCTATTATTAATTTAAATAGAGAAATCACAGGAGTTGTATTTCGTGATGGTACTGTAATAAGAGAACAGGAAAAAATGGATGTCCCTGTTGTGATGATGGCAGGAGGAAAGGGGACAAGACTTCACCCCTATACGAAAATCCTACCAAAGGCATTGATTCCCATTGGAGATATACCAGTTGCCGAACATATTTTGAACCGTTTTTTTGAATGTGGCTGTAAAGATTGCTTTATGATAGTGAATCATAAAAGGGGCATGATACAGTCCTATTTTGAGAACATTGATAGGGGTTATTCCCTGGAATATATAGAAGAGGAACAACCGTTAGGGACTGGTGGGGGACTAAGTCTCTTGAGAGGAAAGGTAAATAAAGATTTTATTTTAACAAACTGTGATATATTAATTGATGCAGATTATACAGCAATATACCATATACATAAGAAAAAGCATAATTTTATTACGATGGTGTTGTCGGAATATAAGGCGGATATTCCTTATGGCGTAGTATCTATTGACGAAGAAAATAACTACGCAGGAGTCGTTGAAAAGCCTACGTATCAATATTTTATTAATACAGGTGTTTATATTGTCAACCCTAGAGTTATTGATGAGCTTGAGGAGGATAAACCTATTAGCTTCCCTGATATTATAGAGTATTATAGGAACAAGGGTGAGAAAATAGGATGTTATATTGTAAATGAGTCTGCCTATATGGACATGGGACAGTTTGAGGAACTGGAAAAAATGAAAGAAAAATTAAATGTCTAAGGAAGGGAAAAGATGGGGGGATAAAAAATGAAAAAAAGAGTGGCTGACGTAGTTATGGAAACATTAATAGAGTTTGGCATAACAAAATGCTTTGCAGTAGTAGGAGGAGGGGCAATGCATTTGAATAATGCCATGCTTGTCTGTAAGGATATGGATAAATATTTTCATCACCATGAGCAGGCATGTGCCATGGCAGCGGAGGCTTATGCCAAATATAGCGGCAGGATGGCGGCAGTCTGTGTCACCTCTGGTCCTGGGGCAACCAATGCACTGACAGGAGTGCTTGGAGCTTGGCAAGATAGTCTGCCTATGATTGTATTCTCTGGTCAAGTCCGGTATGAAATATCTGTCCAAAAGTCTGGTATGCCCCTTAGGTATCGGGGAATACAGGAGTATGAAATTATTCCAGCTGTAAAAAACATGACAAAGTATGCCATAATGCTTACAGATCCTTTAGCAGTAAAAAGAGAGATAGTAAAAGCTATTCAAATTGCAATGGATGGAAGAAGGGGGCCTGTTTGGCTAGATATTCCCCAAGATATTCAGAATGCAAGAGTGGAAGAAGAGGACTTTTATAAGCCAGAGCAGTTTTCAAGCCCTATTCCTCCTGTACAAGATATAGAAGTAAAGGATGTGCTAGATGCTCTTCAAAGGGCAAAGAGACCTTGTATTCTGGCAGGTTCAGGAATTGTCAATAGTCATTTAAGGGAGGAGTTTTCAGAATTTGTAGACAAGATGCAAATACCAGCAATAGGCGGAGCTTGGGTTGTGGATAACTTTTATTTAGAGCATCCGCTTTATTTTGGTTCTTCTGGAAACATTGGCCCAAGGACAGGGAATTTTATTTTACAAAATGCAGATGTTGTTTTGGTTTTGGGAAATAGCCTAGGCTTTCGACAAACTGGTTTTAATCAAGAAGGATTTGCCCAAAGGGCTAAGGTTTACATGGTTGACGCAGACCCTTATGAAGCAAAAAAGCCAGGACTAAAGATAGAAAAATGGATATATGGAGACTTAAAATCCTTTTTTCGAAGTAGCTTTACATGCAAACTAAAGAAAGAGGACCATGAGGAATGGATTACTTACTGTAACCGTTTGAAAAAAGAGTTTACTTCTTTTGAAGGTGCAAAAAAGGCAAAGGAGTCAGAGAGAGTATGTATGTACTACTTTTGGGAAATGTTTCAAAAGTATGAACCTGAGGACAGTATTTTAACATTGGGTAATAATACGGCTAATTCAGCAAAAATGCAAGTTGGCGTTTTAAAGAAAGAGCAGCGGGCAATGGGTAATTACAGCTGTGGTTCTATGGGATATGATCTTCCAGCAGCGATTGGAGCAGCAGTTGCTTCAGGGAAAAGAGTATTTTGTGTAACAGGAGATGGAAGCTTTATGATGAACTTGCAGGAGCTTCAGACAATGGTTCATTATCATTTGCCCATTTCCATTGTAATTTTTAACAATGAAGGTTATGGAGCTATCCGTCAGACAAGTAAAAGCTTTTTTGACGGGGCATATATAGGGGCAAGTCCTGATACAGGTGTAAGTTTTCCAGAATTTAAAAAAATTGCGCAGGCTTTTGGGTTCCAATATTTGTGTTGTGAGACAAACGGCCATGTGGAGGAAAAGCTAAAAGCTTTCTTTGCATCCAAAGAAAGAGTATTATTGGAAGTTATGCAGGCATTGGATGATCCTGTAGTGCCTAAAGTAATGTCAAGACTGGATGAGAATGGAAAAATGCTAACGCCAGCATTGCAAGACATGTATCCATTTTTAGAGAAGAATGAATTGGAAAAATGGATGCTTTAAAATACTATTTCAAAAGAAAAAATTGTAAATGGATAATATACAGTCTATGAACGGGCTGGGAGGTAGAAGGATGGAAGACATTATTTTAATTGGCTCTGGGGGACATGCGAAGGGAGTTATTGATACAATAGAAAGACAAAACAAGTATCGTATTGTTGGATTCATAGAGAAAGAGGAAAATAAGGGGAAGAAATATAAAAATTATGAAGTAATTGGCAGTGATGATGATCTGGAAAAGCTTTTTTTGAATGGGGGGGGGGGTAAAAAATGCATTTATATGTATGGCATATTTAGGAACCTCTGATATTAGAACTCGTTTGTATCACCGTTTAAAAGAAGTTGGTTTTCATTTACCTATCGTTGTGGATGAAACGGCAGTAGTTGCAGAAAGTGCACAAATAGGGGAAGGATCTTACATCGGTAGAAATGCAGTAGTTAATGGAGATGCACAAGTGGGGAAAATGTGTATTATAAATAATGGCGCTGTATTAGAGCATGATTGTGTGTTAGGCGATTTCTCCCATCTTTCTGTAGGAGCTGTTGCATGTGGCGTTGTAAAAATTGGAGAAGAGACATTTGTTGGGGCAAACGCAACAATTTTACAATGCCTTACAGTGGGAAACAAGGTGAAAGTTGGTGCAGGTGCAATTGTTCTAGGGGATGTTCCAGATTACTGTACCGCCTGTGGTGTGTGGAAAAACCTTAAATAGACAGAAGGGATATCCATATGCCGTAAAATATAGAAGTGCTGTTGATGCGGCAGAATGGAGAAGACAATGAAGAAAATATTTATTATAGCAGAGGCAGGAGTCAATCATAATGGAAGTATGGATATTGCAAAGAAGCTAGTAGACGTAGCTGCCAAGGCAGGAGCAGATGCAGTAAAGTTCCAAACATTTCGAGTGAAGAATCTCCTTTGCGAGAAAACAAAGAAGCCAGAATACCAGGTAAGGATGACAGGGGGAGAAGAAACCCAGTATGAAATGCTAAGAAAACTAGAATTGTCTTATGAGGCTCATTTTGAACTTCTTGATTATTGCAAGACAAAGGGCATTTTGTTTTTATCCACACCTTTTGATATAGAAAGTATTGAATTTCTGGATCAATTAGGCATAAATATTTTGAAAATTCCTTCTGGAGAAATTACGAATTATCCTTACTTAAAGCGTATAGGAGAAAAGAAAAAAGATGTCATACTGTCAACAGGAATGAGCCAAATGGAAGAAGTAAAAGAGGCAGTAGGGGTATTAAAAGAGAATGGAGCAAAGGAAATAACAATACTTCACTGCAATACAGAATATCCAACGCCTATGAAGGATGTGAATTTACAGGCAATGAAAACAATGGAAAGAGAGCTTCAACTTCCAGTAGGCTATTCTGATCACTCAGAAGGTATTGAGGCGGCAATTGGAGCAGCGGCTTTAGGGGCTGTTGTAATAGAGAAACATTTTACATTGGATAAAAATATGGAAGGGCCAGATCACAAAGCGAGCTTAGAACCAGATGAGCTAAAGGAAATGGTTCGCTCTATTAGAAATATAGAACTTGCCTTAGGGGATGGAAAAAAATTTACTTCAGAATCTGAGAAAAAGAATATAGAGTTTGTTAGGAAAAGCATTGTTGCTTCAAAAAAAATAAAAAAGGGAGAAGCATTTACAGAGGAAAATATAACAACAAAGAGACCTGGCTATGGGGTTTCACCCATGCGGTGGAACGAAGTAATTGGAACAAAGTCAGATAGAGACTATGAGATAGACGATATGATTAAATGGTAATGTTGGTAGTTTGCAGAGCATGTTATATAACGCCTTAGGGCGATTGTACTTGCTCCTAAATTCCTAGGCTGGGCAAAGAATGGGGGATGGAAGTGATGAGAGAAAAAATTTGCATAATGACAGCCACAAGGGCAGAATATGGTTTGCTAAAAAGATTAATTGGAAAGCTCATAGAAAAGGAATATGATGTTCGAATTGCCGTTACAGGCATGCATTTATCTTCATCTTTTGGATATACATTAAAAGAAATTGAAGAAGACGGATATAGGGTGGATACAAAAATTCCAATTTTATCTAAAGAAGATACAGCAGGGGGCATTTCCAAGGCTATGGCGGAAGCTATTATAAAATTTGCAGATTATTTTGCAGCTTCTAATCCAAAGATGTTAGTTGTACTAGGAGATCGATATGAGACATTAGCGGTCTGTATAGCCGCTATGAATGAGAGAATTCCTATCATCCACATCCATGGAGGGGAGACAACAGAAGGAGCTATTGATGAATGTATAAGACATGCTGTTTCGAAAATGAGTTATTTACATTTTACAAGCTGCGAGGAATATAGAAGAAGGGTTATCCAATTGGGTGAGGATCCTAAAAGGGTATTCAATGTAGGGGGATTAGGGGTAGAAAACATTGTTCACTTGAAAAAAATGTCAAAAGATGAGTTGTTTGGCAAGTTAAATCTTTCATGGAATAGGGAGACCCCATATGGAGTTGTAACCTTTCATCCAGTGACATTGGAAGAGGGAACTGGGGAACGTCAGATGGAAGAGCTTTTATTAGCTCTGCAGGAATTTCCCCAAATGAACTTTATTATAACGAAGTCCAATGCAGACGAAGGGGGAAGAAAAATGAATCAGTTGTTGGAAAGATATGTGAAGAATAACCCTCATACAGTTCTTTTTGATTCCCTGGGAATGACAAAATATTTAAATGCAGTTAGAGACGCAGAAATGGTTGTAGGCAACTCCAGTAGCGGCATACTAGAAGTTCCTTCCTTTCAAATTCCCACAGTGAATATTGGTGACAGGCAAAAGGGAAGGATACAGGCGTCCAGTGTAATCAACTGTAAAGCCGACAGACAGGATATTGTAAAAGCTATGAAAAAAGCATTGTCAAAGGAATTTAAAGAAATTGCTGCTACTGCTGTAAACCCTTATGGGGAGGGGCAGGCAACAGATAAAATCTCAGAAAAGATTGATAAATTTATGTCAGAGGGCTCTATTTATTTAAAGAAAACCTTTTACGATATAGGAGGGAAATAAAGTGTTTGACACAAAGAGACCGTTAGTTTGCATACAAGGCTTAGGATTTGTGGGGGCAGCAATGGCAATTGCAGTAGCAAATGCAAAAGATAAAAAAGGCGAGCCCATATACAATGTAATTGGTATAGAATTGCCAAATGAGCAAGGAATAGAAAAAACAAATGCTATGAATAAAGGGATTTTTCCTTTTGAAAATGTAGATGAAAAACTGAGCAGAGCTCATAAAACATGTGTTAAAAACAAAAATTTGCTGGCAACAACAGATTCCCAATGGTTTGGAGAAGCAGACATTATTTTAAGCGATATTAATCTGGACGTAAGTTATAAAGAAGATAAAGAGCCTTACTTAAATTTGAATATGTATAAAGAGGCAATGCATACAATAGGAAGTAAAATGAAAAAGGGAAGCCTTTTAATTGTAGAGACAACAGTTCCTCCAGGGACTTGTGAGAAGGTAATTAAACCAATTTTAGAGGAAGAATTTAAAAAAAGAGGGATGGAAGAGGAGGAAGTTTTATTAGCCCATTCCTATGAAAGAGTTATGCCGGGAGCAGATTATTATAACTCCATTGTCAATTATTGGAGGGTGTTTGCAGGCATTAATGATAGGTCAGCAGATATGTGCAAAGAATTTTTATCCAATGTAATTCATGTGGAACAATATCCCTTGACAAGATTATCTTGCACAACTGCCTCAGAGACAGCAAAGGTACTAGAGAATTCTTATAGGGCTGTTACCATAGCATTTATGGAAGAGTGGGGACGTTTTTCAGAAAAGGCAGAGTTTGATTTATTTGAAGTGGTGGATGCTATTCGAATGAGACCAACTCATTCCAATATTCGACAGCCAGGTTTTGGAGTGGGGGGATACTGCCTTACGAAAGATCCTTTTTTTGCAGCCTTAGGTGCAAAAGATATTTTAGAGCTTTCAGGATTAGAATTTCCCTTTTGCACGAAAGCAGTGGAGATGAACAATGAAATGCCCATTGTTTCTTTAGACAAAATACAAGAACTCTTAGGGGGAAGCCTCTTGGGAAAAAAAATATTAGTGCTTGGAGTGAGCTATCGACAAGATGTGGGGGATACTAGATATTCACCGACAGAAATATTTGCCAGGGAAGCAATGAGGAGAGAGGGAGAATTGACTTTTCAAGATCCCCTTGTAAGTGAATGGAAAGAAATGGGGATAAAAGTTGGAAAGGAAATTCCACCCAGTGATGGGTTTGATGCAGTTGTATTTACTGTTGCCCATAAGGAGTATGCGCAAATAGATTTTAAGAGCTGGATTGGTAAGAATGAAATATTAATATTTGATGCAAACCGAGTTTTGACAAATAAACAAATACAAGATATAAGCCATGGACATTATAAGTTTGCAGGAATTGGAAGAGGAGGACATAAAGTTTGAGAGCATTAATTACAGGCGGAGCTGGATTTATTGGATACCATCTGGCAAAAGACTTGCTGGATCACCATTATGAAATTACATTAGTAGATAATTTTGAGCGAGGTGTAAAGGATTCCAGCTTGGAAGAATTAGAGAAAAATGATAAGGTTACATTACTATCCTTAGATTTGCAAGATAGTTCTAGTTTTGAAAAAATCAAAGGAGAGTACGATTACATTTATCATTTAGCAGCTATTATAGGGGTACAAAATGTACTGAATAAGCCAGATGAAGTTTTGAGAAATAATATGCTCCTTTTATTTAACACCATTGACTTTGCAAAAAAACAGACTCAATTAAAAAGATTTGTATTTGCTTCCACAAGTGAAGTTTATGGAGGAACTCTTCAATATTTTCATATGGAAATCCCAACTCCAGAAAGTACCCCTCTTACATTGACCCCTTTGGAACACCCAAGGACTTCCTATATGTTGTCAAAAATATATGGAGAAGCTGTGATGAATCAAAGCAGGCTGCCATTTACAATTATACGTCCTCATAATTTTTATGGCCCAAGAATGGGAATGTCTCATGTGATTCCAGAGCTTTTAAGAAAAGCTTGGTTTGATGAAGGAAAAGGGAAACTGGAAGTATTTTCGCCTACTCATAAAAGAACTTTTTGCTATATTTCTGATGCAGTGGAAATGATAAGGATGCTGGCAGAAAGTTCAAAATCTCTGGGACAGGCATACAATGTGGGCAACCAAGAGCCAGAAATAGCTATGGGGGCGTTAGCTGAGATTATTTTAAAAACAGTGGAAAAACCTTATGAAGTTCAAAATATGGAAAATACTTCAGGCTCCCCTGAACGCAGATGTCCTAATATGGAAAAGACAAAGGAATGTATTGGGTTTACGCCAAAAATTTCTCTAGAGGAAGGAGTTAAAAAAACTTTTGAATGGTATAAAGAGAATATATTTAGCGGGGTAGAGAGAGGAGCAAAATGATTTTTTTAGCAGAACCAAACTTGACGGGAAATGAGAGAAAATATTTAAACGAATGCATTGACACTACCTTTGTTTCATCTGTTGGAGCCTTTGTAACAAAGCTGGAACAAGAAGTGGCAGATGTTGTAGAGGCAAAGTATGCAACAGCTGTATCGTCAGGAACCGCAGGCCTCCATATGGCTTTACGGGCAGGGGGAGTTGAGAGGGGAGAGCTAGTCTGCATCCCATCTTTTACTTTTATTGCAACAGCCAACGCAGTTGCCCATTGCGGAGCAGAGCCTTGGCTTATAGACGTTTCAGAAATATCCTGGACAATGGATCCTTTTGTATTGGAGAAGGAACTAGAAGAGAAGACATATGAGAAAAATGGTCAATGGTACCACAAGGAAACAGGCAAAAGGGTGGCGGCTATTATGCCTGTATATACATTAGGACTTCCCGCAATGATGGACAGGCTTAGGGAGATTGGGGAAAAGTATCAGCTGCCTCTTATTGCCGATGGAGCGGCAGCTATTGGAGCCCAATATAATGGAGGGAATATAGGGAGTATTGCTGATGCCACAGTCTTTTCTTTTAATGGAAACAAAACAATAACATGCGGCGGTGGGGGAGCCATTGTGAGTAATAATAAAGAGCTCATAGAAAGGGCAAGACATCTAGCTACAACAGCAAGATGTGGCATAGACTATGAACATGATATGGTTGGTTATAATAATAGGATGACCAATTTACAGGCAGCTGTAGGCTGTGCCCAGTTAGAGAGGGTTTACGAATTTGTGGACAAAAAAAGAAGAATTCGAGACTATTATAACAGCCAGCTAAAAGACATAGAAGAGGTTTCCCTTTTCCCTGATGCAGACTGGGCAAAGAGTGCATGTTGGTTTTCAGGAGTTGTCTTAGGAAGGAGATATAAGGTAAAAGAGATATGTACTGCTTTAAAGGAAAAGGATATAGAGGCAAGAACCTTTTGGAAGCCAGTACATTTGCAAAAGCCTTACAAACATGCACAAAGATCGAATATGCCAGTGTCAGAAAGGATTTGGGAAGAAATACTAACCTTGCCTAGCTCCACAGGTATTACAGATGAGGAGCTTGCGTATGTTGTTACTACTTTAAAAAACATATTAAAGGGATAAAAACTTGTTAGAAAAGGAAGAGTTGGAAAAAGATATGTGGCATAGAAGTATTTTAGAATGTGTAGACAAAGGAAAAAAAAGAGGGTTATGTCTTTATGGAGCTGGCTATTGGGGAGAAGTGGCTTTCAAAGTATTTCAAAAATTGGGAATAACACCAACATGCTATTGTGATGACAATCCTGAAAAATGGAATCAGAAGAAAAATGACCTTCCTATATATTCCTTGGAACAAGGAGTGGAAAGGTATCCAGAGGCAGTTTACATTGTCTGCATTGACGAGACGAAAAAAAAGGGTTCCTGGGATAGAGAAAAGCAAAAGCATATGGTGGAGCGTTTAAAAAGTTTAGGTGTGTATGACAGAAATACAGAGCTTCGTATACTATATTATGTGTTTCTTCTGGACATTTCCAGTCTGGATCAAGTTGGAGAAGCTAGAGAAATAGAGGATAACATAAAGGAGGAGGATATCCAAAATATCATTTTGTTTAATAATATGTCCAATTCTGGAAGTTATTATTTGGAGCAGCTCCTTGACGGACATAGAAATATACTATGTCTGCCATATAGTGAAACCTTAGAGAACGTCTATGTGAATAGAATGCAATATTTAGAAGGGGATGAGCTTCTTATTGAGATGATGGCGCAAATGCTTGGATATCTCCATTCAGAATTTGAAGAACTATACTGTGTAGGGCAACATAGGTTTCAAGGGTATTGTGTAAATCAAGAAGGACATTTTATAAAAGACATTTACATTGATCCAACCATATTTATACAACAGTTGAAATTACAGTTGGGAGATAACAGGAAGCTAAAATCTTATGCACATATGTTAAAAGTATACTTTGCAGCTTACAATAATTGTCTAGGAAAGAAAAAGGAGAAAAATACAGAGTATTGGATTTTTTACCATATGCATTTGCCTAATTACGACCCATCTACAATGTATGCCCATTTAAATGCTGATGAATTTAAAAGAGTGGAAAATCTAATCATTATTAGAGAGCCAGTACAGCACTGTTATTCTTGGATTAGGCGTTTTGTCATGAAAGAAAAAAATAACGCCGCAGTGAAAAAAGAGGCTTTTTCTCATATTATAAACAGTGAATTGGGAATTATGCTGGAAAAGAAAAAAGGATTTGAAAATGTAAAAGCCATTAAATTTGAGGATTTAAAGAGTAAACCAGAAGAGACGTTAAAAAGTTTGTGCAGATGGATAGATATACCGTATATGGATTCATTAAAATCTACGACAGTCAATGGCATTGAAATTTATTTTCCAGCCCTTACACCAGATGGAATGAAATATATTACAGGTAATGATCAAACTCCTGTAGCTTGTGTACGGTTTACAGAAGCTATGACCTTATGGGATGAAACAAGGCTGAACATGATCTTTTCCTCCTTTAAAAAGGCCTATGGATATGAAAACTCTATACCAGAGTTTTTAGAATTTAGCAGGGAGCAATTAAAAGATATTTTAAAAAGGGATTTTAAATTTGCAACATTAGTGGAGGAGCTTATTTGTGAAAAAGGTGCAGAGGATGAAAGGTATAATGTAAATGAGTGGATAAAAAAGCTTTTTATGGAATATATAGAGTCTCATCAAAAAGAGAAAGAATATTATCCCTGTATTTTGCCAGAAGATTGAGAGATAGGCCAAGAAGGAAGGTGATCAATATGCTCACATTGGGAACAAAGGCAGAGACATTGGAGAAACTTTATGGAAAATTATCTCATGGGGAAGTGCTTCCTCAAATTTCCTTTACAGTCAAGGAGTGGAAGGAAGAGAAGAATCGCTATTGGAAAATGATTTTGGAACAATGGGGAGATGTAAAGGTAATTGTGCGAAGCAGTGCTTTAAATGAGGATACGGCAGAGGAATCTCAAGCTGGAAAGTTTGAATCCATTGGGGACGTTGAGGGAAAAGAATTCTTTGAGAAGGCAGTGAGTCAGGTAATCCAATCTTTTGAAGACAATAATGAAGAAAACCAAGTTCTCGTACAGCCAATGTTAGAACAAGTAAAGATATGCGGCGTGGCCTTTACAATGGAGCCAAGTACATTAGGGAATTATTATGTGATCAATTATGATGAAACAGGTTCCACTTCCTCAATTACTTCAGGAACAGGAAAAGCCCATAAGCTTTTTTACTTTTTTAAAGGAAGGGAGGATCATCACATTCCTCCTCCAATGGGCGAGCTATGCAAAACATTAGAAGAATTGGAGAAAATGTTTGGTCAGGAAAACTTAGATGTGGAGTTTGCCATAACAGAAGAAAATAAATTATATATTTTTCAAGTGAGAACTCTATGCCTTTTAGGAGAGGCTATTGACTATGAAAAGCAGAAAAGAGAGCTTAAGAGGATTGAATTAAAAATAAAAAGGGCCCAATCCCATAAGCCATTTTTGTGTGGAAATAAAACAATTTACGGAGTAATGCCAGACTGGAATCCAGCTGAAATGATTGGAATCCGTCCCAAACCTTTGGCCATGTCTCTCTATCAGGAAATCATAACGGACAGTGTTTGGGCATATCAAAGAGATAATTATGGTTACAGAAATTTGCGAAGTTTTCCCCTTATGGTGGATTTTTGCGGGCTGCCTTATATTGATGTGAGGGTTAGCTTTAATTCCTTTGTACCAGCTCAACTAGATGAAAAAATAAGTGAAAAGCTTGTAAATTATTATATAGAGCGATTAATAGAAGATCCTTCTAAACATGATAAAGTAGAGTTTGACATTGTATTCTCCTGCTATACCTTGGATTTACCCCAGCGTATTTCCGTATTGAAAGAGTACGGATTTACAGGGGAAGAAGTAGAAGAGATTATTTCTTCCTTAAGAAATGTTACAAATGATATTATGAATCATCAGACAGGCTTGTGGAGAAAGGATTATGGAAAAATCCAAATTCTAGAAAGCCGATATGAAGAAATACTTAGAAGTGATATGGAAGACATGGAGAAAGTCTACTGGCTCTTAGAGGACTGTAAAAGATATGGAACCTTACCTTTTGCAGGTCTGGCAAGAGCAGCCTTCATTGCTGTACAGATGCTGCGTTCCATGGTCACAAAAGGAATTCTTCAGGAAGAAGATTATCAGGCTTTTATGAATGATGTAAATACAATTAGCTCCAATATGAATCAAGACTTTCTCAGCCAAACTCGGGATATTTTTCTAAAAAAATATGGACATTTAAGACCAGGAACCTATGATATTCATTCAAAACGTTATGATGAAGCTCCAGATTTATACTTTGACTGGAATAAAGAAACAGAAGAGAAAGAGGAAGAGAAAAGAATAAACTTTCGGTTATCTTTAGAACAAATGCATGCATTGACAGAAGCTTTAAAGACGAATGGACTAAGCGACAATATATTGGAATTAATGGATTTTATAAAATCTGTTATCGAAGGCAGAGAGTATGGGAAATTTATATTTACAAAAAACTTAAGTAAGGCAATTCAAATGATAGGAGAAATAGGAAAAAAATACGGTTTTTCTAAGGAAGACTGTTCCTATTTGGATATTCAGGCAGTGAGAGGATTGTATGCATCCACAAAAGATGAGAAGAAGAGTTTTAGCCATTCCATTGAAAGGGGAAAGGAAGCTTATGAAATAACAAAATCCATTACCTTGGCCCCGGTTATAATTCATCCATGGGATGTATGGCAGTTTTATTATCCAGACACAGAACCTAATTATATTACCTTAAAAACAGCAAGGGGAGAGGTGAAAGTGTTGGAAAGCCAGGAGGAAATGAAAGACATGGAAGATAAAATCTTGTTGATTCCTAGTGCGGATCCTGGATACGACTGGATTTTCTCCTGGGGAATTAAAGGGTTTATTACCAAATACGGAGGAGCCAATTCTCATATGGCCATTCGGGCAGGGGAACTAGGAGTTCCGGCAGCTATTGGAGTAGGAGCAAAAGAATTTGAAATTTATAAAAAAGCAGAGCTTCTAGAAATTGACACATTGGCAAAATCCATAAGAGTATTAAAGTAACATATAAAAGAAAAAATGGAGGAACATGATGAAACACGGAGATTTTACAGAACTAGCAAAATTTTATGTGGACAGGCCAGGATATTCCATTACTTTATTACAATATATCCAAGCTTATATAAAAAGTCAAAGAGGGGAAAATATTGTAGTGGCAGATGTAGGGGCAGGAACAGGAAAGCTGACAGAAAATCTAGAGCAAGTAGGTTTAACAGGATATGCCGTCGAACCCAATGAGGCAATGAGAAAAGAAGGAGAGAAACTGTTTGAAGGGAAAAACAGTTTTAAATGGGTGGAAGGCTTTGCAGAAAAAACAGGATTGCCAGATAACTCTGTGGACTGGGTTCTTATGGGTTCTTCCTTTCATTGGGCAAATGAAAAGGAGGCATCAGAAGAATTTCAAAGAATACTTAAGCCTGGAGGATTTTTTACCGCAATATGGAATCCAAGGGATATTGGAAGAAGTAAGCTTCATAAGGAAATTGAAGATATTGTTTATGAGGAGGTGCCTAGAATGAAAAGAGTTTCTTCAGGTGGAACAGTAACAACAGAACAAATGTACGAAAAATTAAGGGGGGGGGGTATTTAAGGATTTAATTTTTATGGAATGCGCCCATGAAGAACTCATGTCTAAAGAACGTTATATGAATATTTGGCGTTCTGTGAATGATATTCAAGTGCAGGCAGGAAAAGAAGGATTTCTTAGAATATTAAATAATATAGAAAATAAAATAAGCCATTTAAATGAAATAGCAGTGCCTTATAAATCAAGGGCATGGACTGTTCAGTCATGTAAATAACAGCTTTCCTTTTCACACTGTTATTTTGTTTGAATGCTTACAGTGTGAAAAGGAGAAGAACAATGAAAACAGAATGGGATTATACACAATTGGCGGATGCTTATTTAAAAAGGCCTGATTATGCAAAGAGCGCTATTGACAGTATGCTGAAAATAGCAGGAGTAAAAAAAGGCGATTGGGCATGTGATATAGGAGCAGGGGCTGCTCACTTAACTTTAAAACTTGCAGAATTTGGACTGCAAATATGCGCAGTAGAACCTAATGATGCAATGCGAAATAATGGAATAAAAAGAACAAGTCAATGTAGCAATGTCCAGTGGTTTGAAGGTGTAGGAGAACATACAGGAATGGAGGCAAAGAAATTTGACTTAGTAACCTTTGGTTCTTCCTTTAATGTATGTGATCGCCAGGAAGCTTTATTAGAAACAAAAAGAATTTTAAAGGATAAGGGATGGTTTGCTTGTATGTGGAATCATAGAGACTTACAAGACCCTTTACAAAATCAAATTGAAACCATTTTAAAAGAGCAGATAAAAGATTATGATTATGGAACGAGAAGAGAAGACCAGAGAGATGTTATTGATGATAGCGGTCTTTTTGATTCTGTCATATATTTGGAAGGTTCTGTACTTCACAAGGTAGTTGCAGAAGATTTTATTGAAGGGTGGAAATCCCATGGGACAGTCCACCGACAGTCAAAAGATAAATTTGATTTCATTAATAAAGAGATCCGAAAAGCAGTGGAGGCAAAAGGGGAAAAAGAAATTTTCATACCATACACAACGAGAATATGGCTGGCACAAGTAAAATAAAGGATGGGTGAAAAACTTCACTCCCCTAGTTTTCCATATTCGAGAGGTCATATAGGAGAAAAAAGGAAACAATGGATATTGTTTTATATACACAAAGAGTAGAAATTGTAGAAAGTTATAAGGAAAGAAGGGACTGTGGGGATCAAATGATTCCAAAGTTTTTGCATGCCTGCGGATACTTACCAGTTCCTATACCTAATCTTCTTTATATTGCTGAAAAAATAATAGAGAAGCTGGAACCAGTTGGTATTGTCCTTACTGGGGGCAACAGTCTAGTAAAATATGGAGGTAAAGCCCCAGAAAGGGACGAGACAGAAAAAAGATTATTGGATATAGCAATGGAGAGAGAGATTCCTATTTATGGATTTTGCAGAGGAATGGAAGTAATATTGGATTACTTTGGATGCCCGTTGGAAGAGGTAAAAGGACATGTTGCCCTTTATCATAAGATTCAGGGAAAGATGGGACAAAGAGAAGTGAATAGTTTTCACAACCAGGGATGCTTTGAAGTAAAAGGGCCGCTGGAAGTCCTTGCTTTTACAAAAGATGGAGTGATAGAGTCAGTTGCCTGTAAGGAAAAAAACATATTCGCTACTATGTGGCATCCAGAAAGAGAAAAAGAATTCTCAATGGAAGATATAAAAAGAATACAAATCTTATTTAAGAAGGGAGGATTCTTGTGAAAATCATTATTTTAGCAGCAGGACAAGGGACGAGACTGCGTCCTTTGACAGATAATCAGCCAAAATGTATGGTAGAGGTAAAGGGAAAAAGCCTTATTGAGAGACAGCTCTTGACCATGTACTCCTGCGGGATAGAAGAAGAAGACATAACGATTGTGGGGGGTTATAAAAGCGAAGTACTGAAAAAAAGATTGGAAAATACGAAAATCCATTTTTCCATTAATGAAAACTTCCCTTCCACCAATATGGTATATTCCCTCATGTGTGCCAAAGATCTTATGGAAGGTGAGGAAGATATTATCATATCTTATGGAGATATATTATATAGTAAAGAAGTATTTGAAAAAGTATTAGCTTCAGAGGAAGATATGTCAGTCATTGTCGATGACGGCTGGTACGAATACTGGTCTGAGAGGTGTGAAAACCCTTTGGATGACGCAGAAACTTTGATGTTTGACAAGATGGATTATTTAACAGAAATAGGTCAAAAGACAGAGGACAGAAGTAAGGTACAATCTCAGTATATTGGTCTCATGCGGTTTCGAAGACAAGGGCTAAAGGCTATGTTGGATCTTTGCAAAGAGGCTAAAAAAAGAAGCCAAGAGGGGCAAAAGCTTTGGAGCACTGAAAGAAATTATGAAAAGATGTACATGACAGATCTTTTGCAAGGTTTAATTGAGGAAGGGCATAAACTGAAGGCTGTGCACATACAAAGAGGATGGTATGAAATTGACGATTGTGACGATTTAAAAATTGTGGAGGCAAAACTTGATGAATAATAGAAAGGCAGGTGGAAATGAAGTTTTCTGGATTACAGGTCTTTCAGGGGCAGGTAAGACTACAATCGGATCCTTGTTTTATAATCGACTAAAAGAAAAACATCCCAACACCGTTTTCTTTGACGGAGACACTTTAAGGCAGGTATTTGGAGATGATTTAGGATATTCCAAAGAGGATAGAAAAAAATGTGCCATGAGATATTCCCGTTTATGCGCCATGCTGGAGGAACAGGGAATCAATGTAGTATGCTGTACGATATCTATGTTTGACAGTGTAAGACAGTGGAATAGGGAACATATAAAGAATTATAAGGAGATTTATGTAAAGGTTTCCATGGATACATTAAAAAGGAGAGATCAAAAGGGATTATATAGTAATTCTGCAAAGGGAATAGAAAAAGATGTGGCAGGTCTGGAGATTGAAGTGGAAGAGCCAAAAAGTCCGGACTTGATTTTATATAATGATGGACAAAATACGCCACAAGAGCAGGTAAAAGAGATGATAAATTTTTTTGGAATATAGGATTAGAGAGGATGCATGGAAATTTATATAAAGATAGAGGATATCTTTGTTCCTATGAGAGTGAAGAAACAAATAATTTCTTAAGAGAATGTTGGAGAAGAGACGAAAGAATCCTTTTACATGTGTAAAATGTGAATATCCTTGTTATGATATAGTGGATAATAGAGATGCCTATGCAAAATAAAGCAAAAGAAAGATTTTATAGAAGGCTATAGATAAGTAGGACAAAGGCATTAGGAAGGATTGATAGGTGAAAGGAAGTGCATAAATGGTAATGTATAGAAGCTGTCCTATTTGTGGGAATAAAAAGGGTGAGAAGCTGAAAAATATTAGCATGTATAGGCTAGGTGAAAACAATCCCCTGCCCCTTTCCTATAATGTAGTATGTTGCAGCAGCTGTGGCTTTGCCTATGCTGATGTTCACGCCACACAGAAAGAATATGACCAGTATTATAGAGAATGCAATATGTATGCAGAAAATGCTGCTTTAAAAGTGGCAGACTTAGAGCGGGAAGAAGAGTTTATACAAGTATGCAAAGTATTTGGCGATAAAATAGAACGGGATGCAAATATTATAGATATAGGTTGTGGAAGCGGTGATTTTTTAGGTTATTTACAGAAGAAAGGCTTTTCAAATCTTTGTGGGATGGATCCTTCTTGGGATTCTGTAGAAAAATTGAGGGAGAGAGGAGTTAGAGGGGTATGCAACGGAGTTTTTGAGCCTGTAGCCCAAGAAGAAAAAAATAAGTATGATCTTATAATATCCATTGGAGTCATAGAGCACATTTATGATTTGAGAAATTATCTGTCACAAATCCTTCAATATATGAGAAGGGATAAAAAATCCTATTTTTTATGTGAATGTCCAGCAGTGGAAGGGTTTGAAAAATATATTCATCCCGTGCCTGATTATTTTAATCATGAACATATTAATTATTTTAGTAAAGGGTCCTTAGATAATTTGTTCAATGCCTTTGGCTTATACAGAGTCAATGAAGAGGTTTATGTTGATATTGGAAAGGGAGAAAGCAGAGGCCAGTTACTTATTGCATTGTACGAGATGAAGGATCAAAAGGGTGAGATAAAGTATGACAATACATCTATGGAACCTATAAAAAATTATTTTAAGGAAGTTTCAGCAAGAGAAAAGGAATTAGAAGGTAAGGTAGAGGATCTGTTGTCTACATCGAAAAAATTGCTCATATGGGGCAGTGGGGCATACGCTATGCAGCTTATAAAAAAATATCCAGAGCTTATGGAAAAGGCAGACTGCTTTATTGATAATAATTCGGCAAAACAAGGCATAAAAATTGGCGAAAAGATGGTATATGGACCAGAATATATTCAAAATCAAGAAGAAATGATAATAGCCATATGCTCCATGATGAATGCACATGATATAGAGAAGCAAATAAAAGGTAGTATTCCCAACTGCTCCATTGTTATTTTATAAAGAAAATAACAATTTAGGAAAAAGGAAAGAAGGACAGGAAAATGGATAGAACACAAATGGATCAATACCATGCCATACTTGAGAATATAGAAGAAAATCTGCCATATTTAGATGTAGATGCATTAAATAAAACGCTGGAGGCAGCCTTTACAATAAAGCCTGTCCGACTGAAGTGGTATTTAGTGAAAGCAAAGTTAATGCTAAAAGAAAAGAAACCAGTGGATGAAATTATTAAGTTTTTATCTAATAAATGTGTGCCTTGTTATTTGTATGACTATGTGGATGAATATTTAGAACTGATGAGTATTCTTTCACAGATTAAAGGGGATTATTTGGAAGAGCAAAGATATTTATATCAGCTTCAAAAGATGAAAAAAGAATTCCTGGGAATAGAAGCGGGATGCGATATTATTGAAAAAGAGATTGTAAGGCTGCAAGAGGAACTGACTCATGAGACTGTCTTTTCCAAAGAGTTAATGAAAGAACTTGCCCATTTGTATTATATAAGTGGAAATATTTATTTATATCTTTTATGGTCAACTGTGGCAAAGGAAGCATATGGTTCTTTGAAGGAAGAAAACTGGGAATGGATACTGGAAAAGTTAAATGTGGAGTATTATTTTGAAAGATTGACAAAAGAGGATGGGACCTTTGTTGTCATAACTACCTCCAGTAAGGATGATCTCCAATGTCTGCTGGCTGCAAAGGCGTTGAAAGCTTTGGGAAAAAAGGTATTTGTATTAAATAGACCAACCATATGGGAAGGAAATTCCAACAAGGAGGAGCTTATCTTAGCTAGTATAAAGTCCGTAGAGGAAAGAGATGGCATTCAATATGCATCGGTTTACTACCTTCATACAGAAGATAGCTATATGGATACGAGAGGCGCCTTGCTAGAGTATATTGCAGAAAAAGGTACAGAAAATGGATTGGTCACTGTGCTGGCAAGTGGACTTCTCATAGACCAGATGGCTATGGAAAAAGAAATGAAACCTAGGCTGGAACGACTTACAGAGTCAGATGGAGATTATTTAGAGGAAAACATAGCAGTAGGAAGATTTGGGAATTATCTCGCTTATATAGGAAATATTTATCAAACATCTAAAGAAGAAGTTGAGAGTGCCTTATATAAAAAGCCTTCCTGCCGGTTTTCCCTTATTATTCCATGTAGGAATGCAGGAGAAACGTTATACTATACATTGAAAACATGTTTATATCAAACATTTCAAGGAGATTATGAAATTATTGTCAGCGATAATACAGAAATGGATTGGGAGGGAAAGACACCTACTTATAAAATATGCCAGAGATTGCAAGACCCAAAAATAAAGTATTATCGTACTCCTAGAAACCTTTCTCTCATGAAAAATTTTGAATATGCTTATTTGAAGGCAGAGGGAGAATTTTTGATTTCTATGGGAGCAGATGATGGTATACTGCCATGGGCTTTGGAAGAGCTAAACACGATTATTGAAAAGGATCCTACTAGGCCAATATGGCTTTGGAACGAAGCATTTTATAAATGGGCTGATGTAGACGATCGGTTAATGCCTGGAGCTGGAAATACCATACTTGTCTGTGGAGTAGGATATAAGAAGGGGAGCAATAGCAGTTATTTTTACTCTCCAAAGGGTGTTTTTATGGACAGTTTTTCTCATTTTGAGAAAATGTATTTTTTACCTCAGCTTTACCATAATTCAGGAATTCACAGAAGTTATCTGGCAACGCTTTATGAGAAGACAGGAGTACTCTGGGCAGGCTATTCCCAAGACATTTGTATGGCAGTTACTATTGCTAATGTGGAAGAGGAACTAGCTTTTATTGAAAATGTATTTACCATTACAGGAATTAGCAATGTGTCCATTGGAGCCAATTGCAGAGTGGGAAATCATGAGCTGACACAGGTAAGCATGATAGAGAAAATGAAAAAAACCTTTGTTCAAGGATGGAGGGTTCCAGGGTATTTGGAGAGGCTGTTTCCCATTGTAGACAGCCAAATAGGAGGTTTATATGCCTGCATCCTATATGCCCATGGAATTGGTGCAGTGCCTGATGAAGTTTTAGAAAGAGCAGACTTTAGGGCAATGTATGAGCGGGTACTCCTTGAGCTGGATAAGCAGGATATTTTATTTGATGCAAAGGTTCACAGACTTCGCTATGCCATGTCTCTTTGCAAAGAGGAATTAGTGGAATGGTTTGACCAAAATATGTACGGACGGTTATTTATGCCAGAGAAAGTAATAAGGAAACCAGAGGAGGAAAAGGGCTCTTTGGAAGATTTAATTAAAATAGAAGGAAAGCTAATTGAAGCGGAGCCAGGCAGTATTTGTGATGTTTATCAGGTTGCTATCTTTTTAGAAAAGTTTTTTACTGGAGGAAATAGGGAATGAAAGCAAGTACATTTGAAGGAATGAGCCAGGAAGAAGCAAGGGAAAAAATACTAGAGCAGGTGACAGAATATTGTGAAAGATATCATAACAGGAAACAATACAAAAAAGGGGATAGAATTCCTTATGCTGGGAGAGTCTACAATGAAGAGGAAATGGTAAATCTTGTGGACAGCTCTTTAGAATTTTGGCTGACTTCTGGAAGGTATACAGAAAAATTTGAAAAGGAGCTGGCCCATTATCTTGGTCTAGCCCATTGTAGCGTTGTAAATTCTGGCTCTTCTGCAAATTTGCTGGCATTTATGGCATTAACCTCCCCTTTATTGGGAGAAAAAAGAATAAAGCCAGGAGATGAGGTAATAACCGTTGCGGCAGGTTTTCCTACAACGGTAAGTCCAATGGTTCACTATGGGGCAGTGCCTGTTTTTGTGGATGTGACCATCCCTCAATATAATTTAGATGTCTCATTGTTGGAGGAGGCTCTTACAAAGAAAACAAAGGCAGTGATGGCAGCACATACATTGGGAAATCCCTTTGATTTATTAAAAGTAAAAGAGTTCTGCGAAAAGCATGGATTATGGCTAGTAGAAGATAACTGTGATGCTTTGGGGAGCTTATATTGTATAGGTGGAGAATGGAAATTAACAGGAACGATAGGCCATATAGGAACTTCCAGCTTTTATCCGCCTCATCATATGACTATGGGAGAAGGAGGGGCTGTTTATACAAACAGTGGGCTCCTCAATAGAATAGTACGATCTTTAAGAGACTGGGGCAGAGACTGCGTCTGTTCTTCTGGAGAAGACAATCGGTGTGGGCATAGATTTGACAAACAGCATGGAGAACTGCCCTTTGGTTATGATCATAAATATGTATACTCACATTTTGGATATAATTTACAAATAACAGACATGCAGGCAGCAATAGGCTGCGCTCAGCTGAAAAAGCTTCCCAACTTTGTAAAAGTGAGAAGAAAAAATTTTGAGCATTTATTCAAAAGGCTCCAATGTGTTTCAGAAAAATTTATACTTCCTATGCCATGTCCTGACTCAAAACCTAGTTGGTTTGGATTTACCTTAACATGCAAAGAAGGTGTAGATAAAAATAAGATTGTACAGCATTTGGAGAAAAAGGGTATTCAGACAAGAATGCTATTTGCAGGAAACTTGACAAAGCAGCCATGTTTTGACGAGATGAGAAAGACGAAAGAGGGATACCGCATTGTGGGAGAGCTAAAGGAAACAGATAAGATCATGATGGATACATTTTGGATTGGTGTTTATCCAGGAATGAGTGAAGAAATGCTTGATTACATGGCAGATGAGATAATAGAGGCTGTACAATAGGCAGACGAGGAGAAAGGGCCAAATGAAAGTTGTTATATTAGCAGGCGGATTGCCAAGTACCTTAATAGAAGAAGATGAAAAAGTTCCAAAACCTATGGCTGAGATTGGGGGCAGACCTATATTATGGCATATTATGAAACAATATGCTTTTTACGGATATAATGATTTTATTATTTGTACTGGGTACAAAGGGGAAATGATCAAAGATTACTTTATGAATTTTTATATTTACCAGTCGGACATTACAGTGGATCTCCAAACAAATGAGATTGTCATTCACAGGAAAAAGACAGAGGATTGGAAAGTTTCTGTCGTAGATACTGGCCTTCGTTCTTCTATACCAGAACGGATATTTATGATTCGACAATATTTAGATGAAGCCTCTTTCCTAGTTACCTATGGCGATTGTGTATCCAATATTCATATTTCTCATTTGGTGGAAGAACATAAAAAAAATAGAAAAATAGCAACCTTTGCAGTGACAAGGCCAACTGGAAGAAATGAAATTCTCCCTCTTGGAAAGGATGGGGGGATTGATTTTACACAATATTCCTCATATTCCCCCGATGCATGGGTAAATGCATGCAGTATGGCATTCAACGTTGGCATTTTTGATTATTTGGACAAAGAGCAGGTTATTGGCAGAAGTGTTTTTGACCGATTGGCAAGAGACAATCAAATGGCTTCTTACCGTCATCAAGGTTTTTGGATGCCTATGGAGACTATTCGAGATAAAACTCAACTGGAAGAAATGTGGAGGGATAAATCAGCTCCTTGGAAAGTATGGAATGATTAAATAGAAGAAATGGAAGAAAACTATGATAGACTTTTATAAAAATAAAAAAGTATTGGTAACAGGGCATACAGGGTTTAAGGGAGCCTGGCTATGCATTTTATTAAAAAAACTAGGGGCAGAAGCGATTGGATATTCTTTGCCTCCCATAGAGGAGGAATGCCTTTTTTACATTGGAGAAGTAGAAAAGGGAATGCTCTCTGTTTTTGGGGATATAAGGGAGAGAGGAAAATTAGAAGAAATTTTTGCTAAAGAGCAGCCAGAAATAGTATTTCATTTAGCGGCCCAGCCTCTTGTTCGAGAAAGTTACATGAATCCAGTATACACGTATGAAACGAATGTGATGGGAACAGTCAATATATTAGAATGCGTACGAAAATATAAATGTGTGAAATCCCTTTTAAATATAACAACAGACAAAGTCTATGAAAACAAAGAGTGGGAGTGGGGGTATAGGGAAAATGAGCCTTTAGATGGATATGATCCTTATTCAAATAGCAAGTCCTGCTCAGAATTAGTCACTCATAGTTACCAAAGATCCTTTTTCGAACAATTAAATATCCGTATATCAACAGCAAGAGCAGGAAATGTAATTGGGGGAGGAGACTTTGCAAAAGATAGAATTATTCCAGACTGCATTCGGGCAGCTATAAAAAAAGAAAAGATTATTATTCGCAATCCTTTTGCAGTAAGACCTTTCCAACATGTATTGGAGCCTTTGACCGCCTATTTAATGATAGGAAAAAAACAATGGGAGGACAAAAGTCTGCAAGGATGCTACAATGTAGGTCCTGACGACAGGGATTGCGTTACAGCAGGAAGGCTGGCCCAGCTTTTTTGTCAACAGTGGGGAGAGGGATTATCTTGGATAAATAAACATGACAAAGGCCCCCATGAGGCAGCATTTTTGAAGCTGGACTGCTCAAAAATTAAGGCAAGAATAGGGTGGCATCCTGTCTGGAGTATAGAAGATGCAGTAGAGAAAAGCATTCAATGGACAAAGGCATATTATCAAAAAGAAAAGGTTCTGCCAATTATGACAGGTCAAATAGAGGAATATATAGATAAGCAATGGAAGCAGGACAGCTAGAGGAAAGTGGGAAATAGAGAATGAAAGTAATAATTCTGGCTGGTGGAAAAGGTACGAGAATCAGTGAAGAATCAAAAGTCCGTCCAAAGCCAATGGTGGAAATTGGTGGAAAGCCTATTATGTGGCATATTATGAAGAGTTATTCTTATTATGGATTTCATGAATTTATCATATGCTGTGGATATAAAGGACATATGATAAAAGAATATTTTGTAAATTATTATGCCCATAACACAAACATGGGATTTCGATTAAAAGAGGAAAAAGAATTCATTTTGGAGAGGAACATAGAGCCCTGGAAAGTGACATTAGTCGATACAGGTTTAGATACTTTGACAGCAGGACGTCTGTTAAAGATCAGAGAATATATAGAAGATGAGCCCTTTATGCTTACCTATGGAGATGGATTGTCAGATGTGAATCTCATAGAATTAAAAAAATTCCATGAGAGGCAGGGAAAGATTGTGACCATATCAACAACAAAACCAGAAGGAAGGTTTGGAACTTTGAAAATAGACAAAGAAACAAATCAAGTTTATGGTTTTAAAGAAAAGGCAAGAAGGGATCAGTCTTTTGTCAATATTGGATTTATGGTTATGGAGCCAGAAACATTTGATTACTTAGGAGATGGAAGTTCTATGTTAGAGGATCTTCCTTTTGAAAAATTAGCATTGGAGGGACAGATGGCAGCATTCCCTCATGAGGGCTTTTGGTCTCCAATGGATAATGTACACGATAGGGACTACTTGGAGAACCTATGGAAAAAAGGGCAGGCTCCTTGGGTAAAGACTCTCTTTGAGTAATTAAAGGAGAAAGGATTCCTTAAGGAAGAAATATATTTCCTCTTTTAAAAGACGTTGTTCTTTAGAAAACGGTTCCTTTGTCTTGGCAAAGCTCTGCCAGGACAGATTGGGAAGGATATGAAGATGTTCCATATAAGGATAGTTTTCCAATATAGCGGACTCTTCTTCCAAAGGAACACCAAGCCAGCAAAAAAACATAGACATGCTCAGTTTATTTTTTAAATATCTTTGGCTTTCATGATGACCAAATAAAAAATGAAGCATTTTGCAGTGGAGCAAATTATAATAAAGAGAGCCTGTTTCTGTTCCTAGTTCAAATCCTGTTAAATCACAGGTCACTAAAAAAAAGTTGTCTTGTTCCTCCATAGAACGAATAGCCTTAAGAAAATTACCTTGCTTCTTGTCCTTTAAAAGAGTTTGGCAGCCAAATTGATGGAACAGAGACTGTATTATTAGGACAAAATCTTTGTGGTATGAATATTTTTCAGAGTCGTAGACAATGATTCCATGATGCATTTTGTTCATCCTTTCAAACAATTTTTTCCTTTCATGTAGATAAGGAGATGGCTATGAAATTACTATTATATGATGCTTGTGTTTATACACAGAACGATATAATGGACGTTCTTCAAAGAATGCATATTCCATTTCGAAATATCGTGTATAAATTAAAGGATACAGAACACGATGAATTTTTCTTTTACCATTTTTCAAAAATAATAAAAGAAGATACATATGATGCTGTGTTTAGTGTAAACTATTATCCTATTATAGCGCAGATTTGTTATAAAGAAAATATAAAATATATTTCATGGAGCTATGACAGCCCTTTAAATATCCCTAATATAGAAAAGACTTTGGGTTATGCCACAAACTTTTTCTTTTTATTTGATCGTATAGAATATAAAAAATATAAAAATATGGGATTTGATACAGTTTACCATCTTCCTCTTGGCATCAATGGTACAAGGCTGGGGGGCATTGAAATTTCTGATTTAGACAGGAAAAAATATACTGTAGATATTTCCTTTGTAGGGGAAATTTATGACTCTCTTTTTTCCCATCTCTTAGCGCCACTTCCAGAGTATGATAAAGGATATATAGAGGCTCTTGTGGCTGCCCAGCTGAACATATATGGATATTTTTTTATTGACGAGATGATTACAGATGAATGGATGGAGCAGATCAATAAAGCTTATCGTTCTTTGGGACAAGAAACACCTTTAAAAAAACATGGACTTTCTGCCGCCATTGCAAAACAAGTTACCCACATAGAAAGAATTACACTTCTTGGCATATTAAGCGAAATATTTAAAGTGAGACATTATGGAAGAAAAACAGATCCCCTGCTTTCAAAAGTAGATTTTGCAGGTACAGTAAATTATTATACAGAAATGCCAAAAGTTTTTCGATTAAGTAAAATAAATGTAAATCCTACTCTAAAATGTATTCAGTCAGGCATCCCTTTGCGGGCATTAGACATTTTGGCCAGCAAAGGTTTTTTATTATCCAATTATCAAATAGAGTTAGGGGAATATTTTACAGATGGAGAAGATTTGGTTTTTTATCATTCTATGGAAGATGCCCTTATAAAAGCAGATTATTATATGAAAAATGAGGAACTTCGTTATAAGATAGCGAAAAATGGATATGAAAAGGTAATTCGTTATTTTTCCTATGAGGAAAGGATCAATACATTATTGAAACTAAGCGGCTTAAAAGATACTTGAAGTTAGAGAAAGAGTGATAAGAAAAAGGGAAAGGAAGAAGCATAAAATGAGTAAATGGAAAGAAATATGGGAAAAGAGAACAATGGATATGGATGTTTTCTCAAAGGGAGAGCCTGAGACAATATATGAAGAGCTATTAAAGGCAGACGGATTTGACATTGTAAATAATGAGAAGTTTGTGGAAGATATTCAAAACCAATGGAAAGAATTTAATATTCTTTTAAGTAAACCTTATTCCTTTTCAGAGAGGATTCATAGTGTCTTTGAAGTGGGATGTGGAAGTGGAGCAAATCTATATTTATATCAATGGAAGTATGGAAAGGATTATAAGCTGGGGGGGGTGGATTATTCCAAAACATTAATTGAATTTGCAGAAAAAGCAATTCATGCAAAAGAGCTATATTGTGAAGAGGCAATTAATATGAATACAGACATAAAATATGATGCTGTTATTTCTGACAGTGTGTTTCATTATTTTCCAAATATGGAATATGCCGAGGCTGTTATGGAGAAAATGTTGGAAAAATCCAATATAGTTGTAGGTATATTTGATGTTTTTGACAAAGAAAAAGAAGAAAATTTTCTGGCTTACCGTAGAAAAATAACAGAAGATTATGACAAGAAATATAAAGATCTTCCCAAGCTTTTTTACGACAAAGCTTTTTTTATAGAATTTGCAAAGGAACATAAATGCCGCATAGAATTTACTTCCTCCACAGCACAAAGTTACTGGAATAAAGATTTTGTCTATCACCTCTTCCTTTACAAAAAATAAGAAATGGAGAAGTAAAATAAATGGAAAAATACCATATTTTGCAATTAATAACCCAGGGGCATTATAAGGAGGCAAAGGAAGGGTTAGAACAATACAAAGAGCAATTTGTAATAGATACAGATATAGAAATGTATGAACAAATTTTAAAAGTGCTTTCTCAACCTAAAGTATCCATTATTTGTATAGATTGTTCTGATGAATACATTGCTGATTTTTTAGAAAAACAGAATTATAAAAATTTAGAGGCCGTAAAGTTGAAGACAAGCCAAAATATGATGATGGATGTTGTAAATTATATAAATGGCACAGATAGTAAATATGTTTGCTTTCTAGAAGAGAGACAAATATATGATGAAGACAAGATTGCCCTTTTGGTGTCAAAGCTAGAAGAGATTGATCATGTCTTTGTAGCTGTATGTGAACGGTATTATTTGGACGAAGAAAATAATGTGATTGGATCTTCCATGAGGGAACGAATGGGGGAATTTAGTGAGAGATTATATAATGGGTGGGACTTTTTGAATTTTTGTATGGATGTAAAACGTAATTTTTATGGAAACCTTTCAACTATATTATGCAAAACAAATATGTTTAGTGACTGGCAAATCCCTCAATGGATGGGAGAAATAAATGAATGGAATTGTTCAGTGGCCCTTTTGTATGCTATTTTGTCAAAGGATTTGATTCTAATGGTAGAAGAAAGATTAGTAGGCACAATACTTTCTCCATTGGACAGTCAGAAAGAAGAGGAAGCAAAAAAATTTCAGAACGCCTTTGACCAACTTATTGCATATCGAAAGGAGGAAAGGTTAGGATTCCCCTTTTCCTATGATTTAGACAAAGTATTTCAGAAGAGGGAGAACACAAAGAGAAAAATTACATTTTTTTATTCGGATAAAGGAGAATTCCATAATTTATCTCCTCTTATGAAAGAAGCTGAGAAAAGAGGTTTCCAAGTTATCTGTACAGAAGATATGAAAGAGGAAGCAGAGATTGGAATTTACTGCCAACATGTGAATTTTAAAGGAAATGCAAAGTTTTCTGTCATTATGCTCCATGATATGATGCAAGGAATAAAAAACTGGCCAGATCATTGGATTGCCGAGCACTGGGATCAGTTTGACATAGGCATTCTTCCAGGTAGGGATTGGGGTGAAAAATGGGAGAGACAAGGCTGCTTTTATTATGCCAATACAAGAAAGGGAGTTTATGAACTAGGATACCCAAAGGCAGATTACATTCAATCAGAGGAATTTTTATATAAAACTTCCAGATTAAAAAAGGAGCTGAATTTAAAATATGAGAGGACAATACTATATGCTCCCACAATTGAAAGAAATAATCATCAACAGGAATTTATTGAAGAGCTCCAATCCTTGGAAGCAAATCTTCTCATTAAACATGCTCATTGGTCAGAAGAAATAGAAGGCTCTTTAGAAATCAAAGAGCAAATAGAGGAAATGAGAAAATTACATGAAGGAAAATATGAGAATGTCTATTTTATGGATACATCAGCAAATATCATGGATGCTCTTGGAATAAGCAATTTGCTTATCTCTGATGAATCTAGTGTGATGGCCGAGGCATTACTTTTTTCCGTTCCAAGTATTTCAGTGACAGAATGGGCTGGGAAGGAGCTGCCCTATGATTATGTCTATAAATGCAGTATTAAGCAATTGAGAGAATATGGAGAACAAATTATGAATGGCTTAAAAACAGACATAGACATTGAAAAATATAGAAAACAATTGTTTGGAAATGAAGGAAGATGTGCCTTAGAGCTTTTGGATTTAATTGAGTATTTTACCCAAAATGGACAAAATCTTCATTTTAAGGAATTTTTTCTAAAGCCTGCTTATGAACCAGTTTGTCTTTGGAGTTAACAGATAAACAAGATTGGTGCTAGAAAGGAGCGAGGAGAATGAATCCAGATCCAAAAGTATCTGTTATTTGTATAGACTGTTCAAAAGAATGTATTGAAGGGTTTTTAAGGACAAATAATTATGAAAATATTGAGATTGTAAGAACCATTATCAATGAAGCCTTTATTGAAAACCTTATCTCCTATAGTCAACATGCAGATAGCAAATATATTTGTTTCTTAGAGGAGGGGCACATAAATGACAGCAACAAAATTCAAAATATGGTAAATACTTTAGAAGGGCTTGATGACTGTGTAAACGCATTAATTTGTGAGAGATTTTATGCAGATGAGGACGGTTTTATTTTTGGATGCACTTACAGAGATTACAGAGGGAAGGTAGACGGAGCTTTTGTGGAAGGAAAAGAATTTCTAGAGATTTGTTTGGAAGATGAAAGAAACTTATATGGCAGCCTTTCCACTCTTCTCTTTCGAACAAAAGATTTTGCAGTGCAGATGCAAGTCATTCCAAAAGAGATTATCACTCCTCAAAATGGGAAAATTGCCCTGATCTATAATGCTATGCTTCAGATGTCTATGTATATAAAAGAGAGTCAATTAGTCATTTCAACAGTTAAGAGATTAAACTTGGAAGATGTGCGAATGTTTCAAAAAGCCTTTCATGATGTTGTAGAATATTTAACGAAAAACCAATGGCTTCATGTTGGGATAAAGAAAAATAGAGGGCTCCCAGCAGAATATATTTATTTATTAGAAGAAAAGGAGGAAAAAAAGAAACTAGAAAAGGACATGACTTTTTTCTATACAGATCAAGGAGAATATTTTAATGTATTACCCATAGCAGAAGAAGCAAAACGAAGAGGATTTTCTATCCACTTTACAGAAAATCTGAAAGAAAAGGCAACGATTGGTGTATACTGCCAACATGACAAATATCCAGAAAATGCAAAGTTTTCCATTACCCTCTTTCACGATTTAGTGGAAGGATGTAGAAATTGGCCTGATACATGGAGTGCAGAATATTGGAACGCTATGGATATTGGCATTTTACCAGGGGAAACATGGGAAGAGAGATGGAAAGTTGCATCTTGTCAGATTTATGCAAATCCAAGACAAGGAGTTTATTCTCTTGGATACCCTAAAGGAGACTGGATTCAATCCAAAGATTTTTGGAAAAAAACAGAAGAATTAAGGAAAAATTTTTCCTTTAAGTGGAAAAAGACCATTTTATATGCCCCTTGTTATGAGAATGGCATAAAAGAAGATGAACTCGTTCAAATGTTTAAAGACAAAGAAGTAAATTTATTAATCAAACATGCAGCATGGCCAGAATCCCATGAAGCTACAGAAAGTATTAATAAGGCAATAAAAAAAATGAGAAATGAGCATGAAGGAAAATATGAAAATGTATATTATATGAATCCAAAAGATAATATTATGTATGCACTGGCTATGAGTGATTTAGTTATTTCTGAGGAGTCGTCTGTTATGACAGAAGCCCTTATGTTTTTAGTTCCAAGCATTGGAGTAAGAGATTGGGCGGATGTGGACTTACCATATGAATATGTTTATAGAATTTCAAAAAATGAGTTAGAAAAATATGTACAGGAAATATTAGAAGGAAAAAGAAAAGACATTGATTTGGAATATTGGAAAACAAAGATTTTTAAATCTTTTGGGTCCTGCTCCAAAGAGATTATGAATTTGGTAGAATATTATACCCAAGAGGGGGAAAGAGAGCAATTTAAAAAGGAAAGATTAATTCCTTCCTATATGCCCCTTTGCTTATGGAGTTAGTACAAATAAACTTTACAAATAGAAAAGGGATATTATATAATACAATAATATTAATAGAAGAAAGGCGGATAAAAAGATGGGAGATTTGAGAGAACAGCAGACAGAGGCAATGGTAGCATTAGAGGAATATACAGAGAAATTGATTCGGGGAGTGGACAGCTTTGTAACAGAAATAAAAGCTGGACATGAGATGAATATGGAAGAGATGCTGAACCTCATTGTAAATGGATTGAACTGGACATTGGAAGTAGTAAATAGAACGCTTGACTTTATAAATGAAGATAAGGTGAGAGTGAACAAAGAAGAGATAAATGAAGGGATCAAAGAGCTAAGTCAGGCGCTAAAAGAAGGAGAGAAAGGGCAAATAGCAGACGCATTAAAGAACATATTACCTTCCATTCAATTGATTCATACTGTATCAAAGGAATTGAAAGAGAGGGATGGAAAAAAATAAATATGATAGATAATATAGAAGAGATCGGGTATGATAAAATAGATTTGAGAGCTCTAGAGATAAAGCCACAATGGAATATACAATGGTATAATCAGAATGATGAGTATTCAGAAGAGGATATAGAAGACGAAATGATTCGCATTATTGCAGAAACAGAGGATAACAATTATTCAGAGGCTATCTCTAACCATTTTACATGGTCAACGTATTATCACTTGTCTCCTATAAGACAAAATGTAGTGAACTGGTATCCTTTTAAAGAGGGAGCAGAGATATTAGAAATAGGATGCGAATTAGGGGCTGTTACGGAAGTTCTGTGCGAAAGATGCGAGAAGGTAACAGCAGTTGAGCTATCAAAAAGAAGAGCGACAGCAACACTGCTACGATGCAGAAAAAAGGAAAATTTAGAAGTTATAGTAGGAAACTTTAAGGACATAAAATTTGAAAAAAAATTTGACTATATAACATTATTAGGAGTACTAGAATATCAAGGATGCTATACAGATGGGGGGGGGGTAAATCCTTTTGAGAACTTTTTAAAAAAAATAAAAAGTCTTTTAAAACCAGACGGAAAATTAATTGTGGCAATTGAGAATAAATATGGATTAAAATATTGGTGTGGGGCTAGAGAGGATCACACAGGGCTGCCCTTTGACGGAATAAACCAATATGAATTAGGAAATAAAAAAGCGAAAACCTTTTCCAGAGATGAACTGAAAAATTTATTAATGAAAAGCGGATTTTCAAATACATATTTTTATTACCCATTACCTGATTATAAGCTGCCTTTGCATATTTATTCTGATAAACATTTACCAAAGGATGCCAAGGGATGGAAACCTTATTATGTGCCCGATTCATCTACATTAATTGCTGATGAAAGCAAATTATATGAGGATATAATTAAAAATAATGTGTTCGAGTTTTTTGCCAATTCTTTTCTTGTGGAATGTTCTATAGATTCAAGGGAAATGGGAGAGATTGAGTTTGCCATCTTACATTCCGACAGACAAGAAAAATATAGAGTAGGAACAACAATAAATAAAAAGAAAGAAGTACATTGTATACCTTTAAACTCTGCCAGCAAAGAGCATTTGCTCCACCTATATGAGAATAGTTTAAAAATGGTGGGAAGGGGATTAAACATTGTTCCTTTAAAACTTCAAGGGGATAAGCTAGAAATGAGCTTTATGGGATATCCAACAATGGAAGAATTGATTTTGGATGCTTATAGAAATAAAGAAATAAATAAAATTGAGGAGTTGTTTGATACACTTTTAAAACAGATCGAAATGGGGGCAATAGAAGCAAAAAAGGAAAATAATATACTTTATGAGCTAAATATTGATAAAGGAGACAGCAAGATATTTTATGGAAAGATATTAAAGACAGCATATATAGATATGCTTCCAAGAAATTGTTTTATGAAAGATGGACTGCTTTTTTGGTTTGATCAAGAGTGGAAGCTGGAAAATATTCCAAGTAAATATATCCTTTATCGGGCAATTCATTTTCTGTACATGGAAAATCCATGGATAGACGAAGTATTAGAGAGGAGAGAACTGATAAAAAGATACAATATACAAGACTGTGAGGAATCTTTTTACACTCTTGAAGTAATGTTTTACAGTTCTGTTGTTGTGGATAAAAACACTCTTTTTGCCAAAAATACTTTTGGGAATGGGGGACTTAAAGAACAACTAACAAATCTTTTAAATTTTTTTGATAAAAGGAATGGAGGAAAATGAAATATTTTCTGACATGAGTATCTTTTTTTCAGCCTTTTGATAGGAAAAAGCGTGACAGCAACTGCTAAAAATTTCCTTTTGCCAAAACTGGTATGGAAAAAGAGAAATGAAAGAATGATAAATATTTTAAAGTGTTTAGGCAAAGATAAAGAGGAACAATGAACATAGAACAAAGGAGGAGGCTTCCCCCATAGTCTATATTCAATGAAGTGAATAATGTGTTAACGGAATTGGCTGAAAGAAAAGCACTTTCGGCCTAACATATTTGAGCCTGTTCCCACTTGGGAAGAGCTCAAGTGAAAAAGGAATGGGTATAAAAATGAAAAATAAAATAGAAGAGATTGGATATGAAAAAATAGATTTAAAAGGGTTGGAGATTAAACCAGAATGGAATATAAAATGGTACAATCAAAAGGACGGATATTCTGATGGAGATATAGAAGATGAAATAATTGGGCTTATTGCCAATAGAGAAGATAACAATTATACAGAGGATGTTTTAAACCATTTTACATGGCCAACTTATTACCACTTGTCCCCTATAAGACAGGATATTGTCAATTGGTATCCTTTTAAAGAGGGGGCAGAAGTATTAGAAATTGGATGTGGATTAGGGGCTATTACAGAAGTGCTGTGTGAGAAATGTGAGAAGGTAACAGCAGTAGAGATGTCGAAAAGAAGGGCTACAGCTACTCTTCTTCGATGTAGACAAAAGGAAAATTTAGAAATCATAGTAGGAAATTTAAATGACATAAGATTTGAAAAAACCTTTGATTATATTACTTTAATAGGGGTATTAGAGTACCAGGGTAGCTATACAGACGGGAGTAATCCTTATGAAGATTTTTTAACAAAAATTAAAGGTCTTTTAAAGCCAGATGGAAAATTAATTGTGGCAATTGAAAACAAATTTGGATTAAAATACTGGTGTGGAGCTAGAGAAGATCATACAGGTTTACCCTTTGACGGAATAAATCAATATAAAATAGGAAATAAAGGGGTAAGGACATTTTCCAGAGAAGAATTAAAAAACTTATTAATAAACAGTGGTTTTGAAAACACATATTTTTATTATCCTCTGCCTGATTATAAGTTTCCCTTGTATATTTATTCTGAAAATCATTTACCAAAGGATACAAAGGGTTGGGCACCTTATTATGTGCCTAATGGTTCTACATTAATTGCAGATGAAACGAAACTATATGAGGAAATAATAAAAAATAATGTGTTTGAATTTTTTGCTAATTCTTTTCTTGTAGAATGCTCTGTAGATTCAAAAGAGTTGGGTGAGATAGAACTTGCCATTTTACATTCCAATAGAGAAGAACAATATAGAGTAGGAACTATCATAAGCAAGAAAAAAGAAGTACAGTGTATACCTTTGAACTTTGCAAGCAAAGGACACTTGCTACAAGTATATGACAATAGTTTAAAGATGGTAGGAAAAGGATTAAATATTGTTCCCTTAAAATTTCAGGGGAACAAGCTGGAAGTGAGTTTTATGGATTGTCCCTCAATGGAAGGACTCATTTTAGACGCCTATAAGGCCAAGGAAACTAAGAAAATTGAGGAGCTGTTTGATACCCTTTTAACACAGATCGAAAAGGGAGGGGATATAGAGACAGAAACGAAAAAAAATATACTGTATGAATTGGAAATTGATAAAGAAGAGAGTGGAATATCCTATGGGAAAATATTAAAGATAGGCTATGTTGACATGATTCCAAGAAATTGTTTTGTGAAAGATGGACTGCTCTTTTGGTTTGATCAGGAATGGAAGCTGGAAAATGTTCCAAGTAAATATATACTTTACAGGGCAATACGTTTACTGTATGAGGAACACATATGGATAGATGAAGTTTTTAAGATGGAAGAACTTATAAGGAAATATAATATGGAAGCCTGTGTAGAATCCTTTTATAAGCTTGAATTAATGTTTATAAATACAGTGATTGATAAGAATACAATTTTGGCTAAAAACTGGTTTGGAAAAAAAGAGATTCAAGAATTGCAAATAAACATTTTAAAGCTACTAAATCAAAATTATGGAGGAGAAGGAACGTATACAACAGATTAAGGGAATTGTTTAGGAGGGAGACACCTGTGGAAAATAGTATTGAGAAAATTAAGCTTGGAATACTACATCTTATAAATGGCGGCAACTACGAGGAAGCATTAAAATGTCTGAATTCCTATATTGAAAAAATAGGGATAGATGAAGATGTACAAAATTATCAAAATATATTGTATACCCTTTTAGGAAAAAAGGTGCTGGTTCTTTGCATAGATTGTACAAGAGAAACGATAGAGAAGTTTTTGAACAGCCAGATTTATAAAAATTTGGAAGTAGTATCCATACAAAGCAAACAGGATCTTGTCTCCCAAGTACTGGATTCTTGTCTCCAAAGTGGATGTCCATATGTATGCTTTTGGGAAGAAGGAAGAAAGGCCAGTCCTATAAAAATATTGAGAATGTTACAATTCATGGAAGAAAATGGAGATGCCCATACATCTCTATGCCTCCAAAACTATGAAGAGCTGGAAGAAGGAATCGTATCAGGAGAAGAATTTGTAAAAAAAGAGCTTTACCAAAACTGTGGAGAAGAAAATAAAATATTATTAGGTACAAGCATTCTTCTTCAGTCTTTAGAAAACGAAGTTAATTTATTTGGCAATTTATCTTGTGTGATGATACGTACCAGCTCTTTTCTTGAAAAGAGCATTCTACATAAGATAATAGAGCCTCAGTCAAAAGAAGAGGCAAAAATAATCCTTATGTTTTCCTGTATTTTTGAAAGGAATGTTCAAACTATCCAGGAGGAATTGGTAACATTTGAGGAGAGGAAGCTGGATTTGCCTATTTTAAGGGAAAAATTCGAAGCTTATGAAAGTATAAAAAGAAAGATGGGCCACATACTAGGTTTGGAAGATAGGGAAGAAAACAAGTGGAAAGAGCTGCCTACAGTTTATCGGAGACTGTCATATGAAAATGATTCAAGAGAGGTATATAAAAATCAAGAGATTGCAAAAAAAATGACATTCTTTTACACAGACAAAGGAGAGTACTTTAATTTAGAGCCCATAGCAAAGGAAGCTGAAAAAAGAGGATATGAGGTAAAGTTTACCAAGGACATAAAAGAAGAAGCAGAAATAGGAATTTATTGCCAGCACATTTGTTTTCCAGAAAATGCAAAGTTTTCTGTGATCTTATTGCACGATATGATGCAAAGGCATGACATATGGCCTAATATATGGACCCGTGAGAGGTGGAATCAATTTGACATAGGAATTCTTCCAGGAGAAGATTGGACGAGGCGGTGGAGTAGGAGTGCAGGATGGAATTTTGCTAACCCCCGATTAGGAGTGTATGAATTAGGATATCCTAAAGGAGATGATATAGATAATTCTGCATTTTTAGAAGAGGTGGAGGAAAGAAAAAAGAGATTAGAATTAAAGTTTCCCTACACAGTCCTTTATGCGCCATCTTGGGAAAATGATGAAAAGGAAGATGACTTTGTAAGAGCTTTGCAAAGTTTAGAAGTAAACTTGCTTATTAAGCAGGCTTCTTGGTCGAAAAGTTTTCAAGGAGTTATTAGAAATATAGAGGAAATGCGAAAAATACACGAAGGAAAATATGACAATGTGTATTATTTAGAACCAGAAGAAAGTATTTTAGTCGCCTTACACATTTGTGATCTTATTGTATCCGATGAATCAAGCGTCATGGTGGAGGGTTTGCTGTACAAAAAGTCGAGTATCGCTGTACAAGATTGGCTGATTCCTGATACAGTACCCCCAAGATTTGCAGTTGTTCCCAATGATTATGTGCACAAATGCAAAAAGGTGGAATTAAGAGAACAAGTAGAACTATTTATAAAAGGGATGAAAGAGGGAAAGGCAAGAGATAGGCAGCACAAACAATTTTTTAGCAACATGGGAATGTGCTGTTCAGATATTGTAGATTTAATAGAATTTTACACAGGGGAAAAGGAAAACTGCAGCTGTCTTAGCAAAGAAGTATTACCAATTTATATGCCCCATGGATTGTGGGACTAGACCATTGTAAATAAAGAATAAAGAGGGAAAGAAATGTCATACGATTATATAATTGTTGGTTCAGGTCTTTTTGGAGCTGTATTTGCGTATGAAGCGACGAAGGCAGGAAAACATTGCCTTGTTTTAGATAAGCGGTCTCACATAGGAGGAAATGTTTATACAAAGGAAGTGGAAGGAATCCAAGTTCATGAATATGGAGCCCATATTTTTCATACAAGTCACGAAAAAATATGGAAATATATGAACCAATTTGCAAAATTTAACCGATTTACAAATACCCCTTTAGCCTGTTATAAAGATGAGATGTATAATCTTCCTTTTAATATGAATACTTTCTATAAGCTTTGGGGAGTAAAAACACCTAAAGAGGCGAAAGAAAAAATAAACATGCAAATAAGAGAAGCTGGAATTAAGGAGCCTAAAAATTTAGAAGAACAGGCAATAAAGCTAGTAGGGACAGACATTTACGAAAAGTTGATAAAGGAATATACAGAAAAACAATGGGGAAGGAAGGCAGCAGAGCTGCCCCCCTTTATTATAAAAAGACTTCCTGTCCGGTTTACTTATGACAATAATTATTTTCACGATCCTTTCCAAGGGATTCCAATAGGAGGTTATACGAAAATTATTGATAAAATGTTGGAGGGGATTGAAGTAAGAACAAACACAGATTTTTTTCTGAAAAAAGAGGAATATAAAGAAATTTCTAAGAAAATTGTATACACAGGTATGTTAGATGAGTATTACCAATATTGTTTTGGAGATTTAGAATATCGGAGCCTTCGATTCGAAACATCTGTGTTAGAAGAAGATAATTTTCAGGGAAATGCAGTTGTAAATTATAATGAATGGAAGGTACCCTATACAAGAATAATAGAGCATAAACATTTTGAATTTGGTTCCCAGCCCAAAACGGTCATTACAAAAGAATATCCCCAAGATTTTCGTAGGGGGGACGAGCCCTATTATCCTGTTAATGATGAGAAAAACAATGATTTGGCCGCTCAGTATAAGGAGCTTGCTGCTAAAGAAGAGAAGGTACTATTTGGTGGGAGATTAGGACAGTATCAGTATTATGACATGGATCAGGTTGTAAGTTGTGCATTAACTTGTGTTGAAAAAGAGTTATATTGGTAGAAAATTTTAACACAAATTTTAGAAGAAAAAAGTCGGAAATTCTCTTTGTGAAAAGTGATTTTCCGACTTTTTTAATTTAACAATAACTATTAAACATCATACCACTATACATACAAGTCATGTAAGGATTAGAAAAGTTTTTCCCAGGATTTTTATAGGCTACTAAAATTTTATCTACATAATCCATAGGATTTAAAGAGATCTGATCCGACTTTTTCAACAGTGAATTTGTAAAATTTTTAATGCCAGTTAACTTTTCAGGAGCATTATTTTCTGAGACGGACTGTTCCAGGTAATTTTTATCCATAGATAAAGTGCCATTGTTTTCCAAAGATAATCCTACAGATGCAAGCTCATTATAATAATGATATACAAGACGATTCATTTCACCTAAAAGTTGTCTGCTTTTGGGATGATTTGACTCATAAGCTCTTGCCCTTTGAATAAAACTATTATAACCCATAATCAAATGACTAATATTCTCTGAAAAAGACTCTACATCTGGCTTTATGCCAACATGGGTGGATTCTCCTTCTCTATTTATTCCTTTTAAAGTTAATTCAAAGGTTTTATCAACTGTGAATGTATTGGAATAAGAACTGCCTTCCTCTCCATCTAGGACAAAAACCGCATTTTGAGGATAGTGAGCCACATGGTCAATACCAAGAAACTCCACCATTCCCGTAGCATGAGTCGTATTTTCGTCAGTAACATGGAAGTGTACTAATTCACTTTCTGGTTCTCCCGTTTTAGAAGATTTCAAATGGAGGGAACGATTACCTTCCCCGTCTTCTTCTATGGATCCTTGGATACCAATATTGGATTTGTTAATAAGGCGAGCCAATTTGCTCTGAATATCTCCATTGGTGTCACTATTATGAACTGTAAATTGAAACTCGTAATCCATTTCAGAAGTTTCAATATCAAAGGAATAATCTCCAGGAGGTAAATCTAAACGGTCTTTGGGAAGATAATTCCCCACATTCCACTGGGGAGAGGCTAATCTTTGCACTTCAATGTCCAATGAAGGATTTGGAGAATTTTCTGAAAGAGAACCTACAAAAGAAGCAGAGACAATCTCTTCGTCAGAAGATATGGCAAATTTTTTATTGAGCAACTCCTTTTTTTCCGTGTCGGATAAAGAAGAAATAACATTTTTTAACGCACGAGCATTTTCTTTAATGTCTACGGCATATTGCTGGGTTTCTTTGCTCGTATCCACAAAATAAATTGGAGAGTCTTTTGCCTGTTTTACAATATTATTATAAATTTTGCGCAGCTCACTCTTCTTATGAGTATCATATGGAGATGTGCTTTTGGGCGCATAGGTTGTTAGATAGTAATTATAAACGTTATTTGTAGTCATGGAATTAATCCAAGCCATAGATACTCCCCCTTCCTCAATAATGATATCTATTTTTTAAATTTTACCACATTTAATAAGAAAAGACAATAGAGTTACCAAAAAAGAGTGTGAAAAAGACTTATTTATCTAAAAAATGAAAAATCTGATGGACCTCTTTTTTGTATACCATTGAGAAGGAAATTACAGTTGACGGATATCGTTGACTATGTTATAGTAAAAAAAGTAGATTGAATGAGGTCTTTTTTTTATGCTTAAATTTATGTTATTATGTTAAAAAAGATGGAATCAGCACGGAGGTGGAAAAATGCGCACAAGAATTACTCTTGCATGTACAGAGTGCAAAAATCGCAACTATGATACAAAGAAAGATAAAAAAGCACATCCAGACAGAATGGAAACAAAGAAATATTGTAAATTCTGTAAGACCCATACATTGCACAAAGAAACAAAATAATTATGAATGAGGATGATTTATGGGAGATTCAGCAAATCATAAGGAAACTGCTTCTAGCCAGAGGCTTTCAGATTGGATAAAAGGGCTTAAGCCTGAATTTAAGAAAATATCATGGACAGATAGAAGAACTCTTATAAAACAGACCGTTGCGGTAACAGTTATTTCCCTTATTATGGGATTGCTGATTGCATTAATAGATAAGGTTCTTCAGTATGGCATTCATTTCTTAATCGGATAAGTGAGGATAGACGTTATGTCAGAAGCAAACTGGTATGTAGTGCATACTTATTCAGGGTATGAAAATAAAGTAAAGGCCAATATAGAAAAGACAATTGAAAATAGACATCTGGAAGATGAGATTTTAGAAGTGAGAGTTCCCATGCAGGACGTCGTGGAGATGAAAAACGGGGCAAAGAAAGCAGTGCAAAAGAAAATGTTTCCCGGATATGTACTCATTAATATGATTATGAACGACGACACATGGTATGTAGTCCGTAATACTAGAGGAGTGACAGGCTTTGTTGGTCCTGGAAGTAAGCCAGTGCCTTTGACTGAGGAGGAGATGAGGCCCCTTGGAATTAAGACAGAAGACATTGTTGTTGATTTCAAAGAAGGAGATGTAGTTGTCGTTACTGGGGGCGTGTGGAAGGATACTATTGGCGCCATTCAAAAAATGGATTACAACAAGCAGGCGGCCACTATTAATGTAGAGCTTTTTGGAAGAGAAACGCCTGTTGAAATTGGATTTGAAGAAGTAAAAAAGATGTAAAGAGGTTCAAGGAGTAAAATCCTTTTTATGACTTCATAAGATGAACTGTGGGAGGGAATATCCCGCCACTACCACAATGAATTAGGAGGTGCCAAACATGGCAAAGAAAGTAGAAGGATATATTAAACTGCAGATTCCTGCTGGAAAGGCAACGCCAGCTCCCCCTGTTGGACCAGCTCTTGGTCAGCATGGAGTAAACATTGTTGAATTTACAAAGCAGTTTAATGCAAGAACAGCAGATAAAGGAGACTTAATTATTCCTGTAGTCATTACAGTATATGCAGATAGAAGTTTCAGCTTTATTACAAAAACTCCTCCTGCAGCTGTGCTTTTGAAAAAAGCCTGTAATATTTCTTCTGGTTCTCCAGAGCCCAATAAAACAAAGGTAGCCAAGATTTCAAAGGCAGAGGTGCAAAAAATTGCTGAGATGAAAATGCCCGATCTCAACGCTGGTTCTATAGAAGCAGCAATGAGCATGATAGAGGGAACGGCAAGAAGCATGGGAATCACAGTAGAGGAATAGAAATGTGTGGGAGGGAGAAATCCCGCCACTACCACAAGGAGGTAACAGAGAATGAAACATGGCAAAAGATATAAAGAAATTGCAAAGCAGGTAAATCGTATAGCCCAGTACGAAGTAAAGGACGCTATTTCTTTAGTAAAGAAAACTGCAGTGGCAAAATTTGATGAGACAATCGAAGCCCACATTCGAACAGGATGTGATGGGCGTCATGCAGAACAGCAGATCCGAGGAGCGGTTGTTCTGCCCAATGGAACGGGCCGTGTTACAAGAGTACTTGTATTTGCAAAAGGAGATAAAATAGGAGAAGCTGAAGCGGCAGGAGCAGACTTTGTTGGAGGGGATGAGCTGATTCCCAAAATTCAAAACGAAGGATGGTTAGATTTTGACGTTGTCGTTGCTACTCCAGACATGATGGGTGTTGTAGGCCGTCTTGGTAAAATACTGGGGCCTAAAGGGTTAATGCCAAATCCTAAGGCTGGAACAGTGACAATGGATGTGACAAAAGCAGTAAATGACATTAAGGCTGGTAAGATTGAATACAGGTTGGACAAAACAAATATTATTCATGTACCTGTAGGAAAAGCTTCTTTTGATGAAGAAAAATTAGAAGAAAATTTTAATACCCTTATGGAAGCCATTATGAAAGCAAGACCAAGTGCTGTAAAAGGCCAGTTTTTAAGAAGCGTTACTTTATCTTCTACAATGGGACCAGGCATAAAAGTCAACACTACAAGATTTTAGAATATAAATTTAGATGGCTGCCGCAAAATATTTTTGCGGCAGCTTTTTTGTATAATAGGAAATGGCATAGTAATCCCTTATTGAACAAAAACTCTCTGGGAGGGTGCCCACTTTGTTCTTGTTAGGGCAGGATCTTTTTTTATTCATAAAGAAGGAGATATATAAGGAGAAAGTATCGTAATGGAAAGGAAATAGAAAATGGATACAAGAAAAGCGAAAATTGAGGAATATTATTCTGCACTAAACGGTATAGAGGACAAGCTTGGAGAACTAGATGGAAAGACGGTTAATCAGTTGTTAGATCAACTCTTTGCAATTAAGCCTGTAAGATTAAAGTGGTATTTAGTAAAGGCAAAACTAATGTTAAAGGAAAAAAAGTCAGTTGACGAGATTGTAGAATTTTTGTCCGACAAGTGTGCCCCTTGGTATATATATGATGGAGTGGAGGAGTATTTTCAGTTCTTAAGTATATTATCGGAATGTAACGGAGACATAATGGAAAGTAAACGATATCTTTATTATTTGGAAAGACTTAAGGAGCATAGTGGTATAGTAAGCAGAGGGAGGGATGAGACAGCTGAAGAGATAAAAACATTAGGAGAAACAATTCTAAAGGCAGACTCCCTTCAATTTATGGAAAAAGAAGTAGAAAAGTTAAAAGAGTTGTATTATATTAGAGGAAATCTATATGTATATTTACTTTGGGAAATGGTAGGCAGGAAGTTCTATAAGTGGGAAAAGGGAAAAGAGGGTAAATGGATTAGAGAAAAGTTAAATGTGGAATATTATTGTGAAAGGCTGAAAAGTAAAAATGAAGAAATATTTGTAGTTATAATGGCGTCAAAAAAAGATGAGACAGACTGCTATCTAGCGGCAAGAGGACTGAGGGAATTAGGAAAAAAAGTGTTTCTGTTAAAGGCACCGGTTATCTGGAATAAGGGAAGAGAATTCACACAGGCTGCAAAGGCCAGTATTGAGTCTTTGAAAACGGAAAAAGGTTTGATTACGGCAAATGTATATTTTATAGAAGGCGAAAATAAGGATACAAGAGGAGCTTTACTAGAACATATAGTGAAAAATTACCATCAAGAAGAATTGGCTACGATTTTGGGAAAGGGGCTTCTTCTGGATCAAATGACAGCAAGTAAAGACATGAAAACAAGAATGGAGCGATTGACAGAAGTAGATGGAGATCATATGGAACAAAATATAGCGGTAGGAAGATATGGAGATTACCTTTCTTATATTGCTAATATATATAAAACATCAAAAAAAGAAATAGATAAGGAGCTGAATAAAAAGCCTTCATGCCGCTTTTCTCTCATTATTCCATGTAAAAATGGAATTCATACATTACAGGGCACTTTACAGACATGCTTACATCAAAGTTATAAAGGGGAGTATGAAATTATCGTAAGTGATAACTGGGATTTAGAATGGGAAGGAGAAACACCTATTTATAAAATTTGTAAATCTTTTCATGATGATCGGATAAAGTATCTTCGAGTTCCTAGAAATTTGTACCTTACAAGAAATTTTGAATATGCTTTTTTAAAGGCCCGGGGAGAATTTCTCATTTCTATGGGAGCAGATGATGGGATATTGCCGTGGGCGTTGGAAGAGTTGGATCAGGTTTTAACAAAATATCCTCATAAGTTTATTTTTACATGGAGAGAAGTATTTTATAAATGGCCAGATGTGGTAGGAAAGTATACCAAATATACAGATAACTATAGGCTAAAAGGGTTTTTAGATTTTCAGGCAGGCAGGCAGGAGGTAGTAACATATCCAGCAAAGAATATGTTTTTAGGATGCTGTTTTGAAGACCGAGATTATATATGCTATTTACCTCAATTATACCATAATTCAGGAATACGCCGAGAATATTTGTCTATTTTGTACAAGAAGACAGGAGTGTTATGGGCAGGGGTAAGTCAAGATATTTGTATGGCAGTAACGATAGGCAATATTGAGGAAGAACTCAGTTTTATTAACACGCCTCTTACAATAGCTGGAGTTAGCAACGAGTCTGTAGGATGTCAAAACTCCATAGGAAATGAAAAATATTGGGAAAAAACCCTTGAAAAAAAATTAAAAAATACATTTGGGCAGGGAGTGAGAATCCAAGGATTTATGGAGCGTTTTTGTCCTGTCGGTATGGGGAAGTTTATATCCAGTTTATTTGCATGTGTTATGTATGGACATGCAATAGGAAGTATTTCAGATGAGATTATTGAACTAATTGACTGGAAAATGATATATTTGCAAATCGGGAAGGAATTAGATCAGTGGGATAGCCTTTATGATAAAAAAGTACATCGACTTCGTTATGCTGTATCTATGCTAGGGGAGGAAGTGATAGAATGGTTTGATAAAAATTTTTATTACAATATATTGGAACCTTGCCTTATTAAAGATTCGGAAATAGTGGGAGATTTGGAAGAAAATTCTAAAAATAATATAGAAGTGAATGGAAAGGCAGAAAAAGTAAAAGAAGATGACATATGTGATATATATAAAGCAGTGCTGTTAATAGAAAGATGGATGAATGAGAAAGGAGAAAAAACAGTACAAAAAGAAAGTGAGGATAGGGATGGATAAAAGTAATATAGATCAGTATTATATTCAGCTGAATATTGTAGAAGAAAAGCTTGAGGAATTAGATAAAGAAAGGGCAAATCAACTTTTAGATCAGCTCTTTATGATAAAGCCTGTAAGGCTAAAATGGTATTTAGTAAAAGGAAAATTAATGTTAAAAGAAGGAAAGTCCGTAGATGCAGTTATGGAATTTCTTTTGGATAAATGTGCCCCTTGGTATTTATACGAAGGGGTAGAAGAATTTTTTCAGTTTCTTAGCGTTTTATCAGAGTACAAAGGAGATTTTTTAGAAAGCAGAAGATATACTTTTTGGTTAAACAGACTGAAGGAAGTATTCCAAGGTATAAGAGGAAAAAATGATCAGATTGTTGAAGAAAAGAACGAATGGGGCAAGAAGATACTGGAAATGAATACAATTGAGCCTTTAGAAATAGAAAAATTGAAGGAACTTTATTATATAACTGGAAATATATATTTATATCTTTTGTGGGAGGAAGTGGGCAGACAATTATATGAAAAAGAAGGGCAGACCCGCCCCTGGATTCTGGAAAAAGTGAATGCTGGTTATTTTTATGAGAGACTCATAAGTCAAGAAGAAAATGTATTTATTGTAATGATAACTTCTATATCTGATGAGATAGATTGCCAATTGGCAGCCTGGGCATTAAAAGAGCTGGGAAAAAAAGTCTTTCTTTTGGAAAAGCCTGTCATGCAAAACGAGAAAAACGGGGAGATATTAGAGAATAGCCCAAAAGTTTTATTAAAAGAGAAAAAGGGTATTGTCACCATAAAAGTCTGGGATAGAGGAGAGAAGGAGGGAGATAACAGAGGGAAAATATTGGAATATATTGTAAATAATTATACGAAAGATGGATTGGCTACTGTTTTGGGAAGTGGATTGCTAATAGACCAAATGGCGATGTCAAGGGAAATGAAGCCAAAGTTGGAGCGACTTACACAAGCTGAAGCTGATTACTTGGAAGAAAACATAGCAGTGGGGAGATATGGAGATTATCTTGCTTATATTGCTCATATATACAAAATGTCTAAAACAGAAGTAGAAAATGCTCTTTTAAAAAAGCCAACCTGTCGTTTTTCCATTATTATTCCATGTAGGGATGGAATACATACATTACATAGTACTCTAAAAACATGTTTGCATCAAAGCTATAAGGGGAGTTATGAAGTAGTAGTAAGTGACAACTGGGATATGGATGGGGGGGGGAACCCCTATCTATAACATTTGTCAAAGCTTTCATGATAACAGAATAAAATATTACAGGGCTCCTAGGAATCTGCCTCTGATGAAAAATTTTGAGTATGCTTTTTTAAAGTCAGAAGGAGAGTTTCTTATCGCTATGGGAGCAGACGATGGCATTTTACCATGGGCATTAGAAGAATTGGAGAAAGTTATTGAACAATACTCAGAAAGACGTATTTTTACTTGGATGGAGGAGAACTATAAATGGAAGGATGCGTCAGGAAAATATAAGAGGGGAGAGGCTGGAAAGGCGGTTTTGACAGGACATACAGATTTCCAAATAGGAAAGCCAGAGGTAATTATATATCCAGCAAAGGATGTATTTCTTGATTGCTTTGAAGAGTATGGCAATGTCATGTATTTGCCCCAGTTATACCATAATTCAGGAATACGCAGGGAATATTTGTCTATATTATATGAAAAAACTGGGGTATTATGGGCAGGCATAAGTCAAGATATTTGTATGGCAGTTACTATTGGAAACATTGAAGATACTTTATGTTTTATTGCAACCCCATTGACTGTAAGTGGAATGAGCGGCGCTTCCATAGGATGTCAATGTGTTTTAGGAAATACAAGTTATAATCAAAAAAGTATAGAGGAGAAGATGAAATCTACTTTTCAGCAGGGAATGAGAGTACAAGGATATAAAGAGCGTTTATTCTCTATAACAAGTGGCTTTTTCAGTGGGTTTTACGCATGTATTATGTATGGAAATGCAATAGGCTGTATATCTGATAAAATACTGGAAGAAAGGGATTGGAAAGAGATGTACAAAAAAGTGGTAATGGAGCTGCAAAAGGAAGATATTCTCTATGATGCAAAAGTACATCGTCTTCGTTATGCTGTCTCTTTACTTGGAGAGGAGGTGTTGGAATGGTTTGATCAAATTTTTTATCAGGATGCCTTACAGCTTGTAACAATAGAAGATAAAGAAGAGTGTATAGAAAGTCTGTCCTATAGTGAAGTGATCATCATTGACGATGAGAAAGTAGAGGCAGAACCTGAAAGCATTACAGATATATACAAAGCAATTCTTTTTTTAGAAAATTTGAAAAATAATAAAGGGCCAAGATTGCCTGGTGAAAGGAGTACAAAAGATGAATTTCAATGAGATAAGCAGGTTGGAGAATAAGTTTGAGGAATTTTTAAAAGTGTATTGCAAAGAACAAAGAGAGATAATTTTATATGGGGCAGGGCTGGGATCTGACTGGGCAATGAGACTGTTGTCAAATGTTAAGATTAAACCAAGTAAAATTGCTGCACAGCAAGGGGGGGGGGGTATAAGGAATAATTTAAAAATAATAAGTTATGATGAGTTATTAAGAGAATATAATAAGAAACCTGTTTATATTATCATAGCATCTCCCCGATATGAACGAGAAATTTTGGAAAACTTTAGTAAAGATTTTGATTCAAAGGATATTTTTAGTTTTGAATGTGAGCTTTATTACAGTTATATTCATAATATAAGCCAATTTAGAGAATGGTTAAGGGAAAAAGAAAAGGAGCTGTACAAATTATATAAAAAACTAGAAGACAATCTGTCAAAAAAAACATTGGAAAATGTTTTGAAGGGAAGAATTAGTGGGAATCTCCAGTTTTTTCAAGAAGTATTTGTACAAGAACAGTATTTTCCTAAGGATATTATAAAGCTTGGCAGTGAGGAAGTGTTCTGCGATGTAGGGGCTTTTAATGGGGATACAACAAAAGAATTTTTAGAAGTGACAAAGGGGAATTATGAAAAAATATACTGTTTTGAGCCAGATAAAAAAGCTTGTATGGATTTAATAAACAGCATAAAAAGCAAGAATCATATTGAGATTATTCAAAAAGGAGCCTGAGACGTAAGAGACAGTCTATATATGGAGGAAGATAGTAAACATGGAACTTCCAAAGTGGCTGATGTAGGGAACTATATAATAGATTTAGCTCCAATAGATGAATGTATTCAGGAAGGAGAAAAAATTACTTATATTAAAATGGACATTGAAGGAGCAGAAGTAAGAGCATTACAGGGAGCAAAAAGAATCATATGTGAAAACAAGCCTAAATTAGCCATATGTGTATATCATAAAAATGAAGATTTTTTAGATATACCTAAGCTGATTTTATCTTTTGTTCCAGAATATAAATTATATCTTCGCCATCATAACGTATCAGGGACAGAAACAGTCTTGTATGCTGTTCTGTAGAAGGATACAGAACTTTTGGGCCAGGGCCCCTGCAGTCTCTTAATGTAAGGAAGAGACTGCAGAGCCTTGTATTAAATAGCCTTCCGGATCTAGTAAAATTCCTCCATAGGAAATACTCTCCATATATTGTAATATTCTTTCTTTTTCATTTCCATGGACAAGAGAAGTCGTACAGTTTTGCTGGATGGCTGGCAGCATTTGATAGGAGGCTATTGTTCCAGATGAAGGATCCAACTGAACTTTTATGAGACAAGTATCAACTGTTTTACTATTAAACCAGAAATTTCCAAGGCTATACAGCACAGGTACACTTTCTATATACTCAAATCCTTGAAGACAGTGAGAATGATCTCCCATAATTAAGTCAGCTCCTGCTAATACGTATTGGGTGGCCAGATCTCTCTGATTTTGTTCCACCAAGGCTACATTTTCACTTCCCCAGTGGACATAGACAATGACAAAATCACTGTTTTTTTCTGCGGTCCTTATAACTTCCAGAAATTTTTCTGGATTTCTTGTACGCAAAACTCCAGGCTCTGTCTGGGTCGCCTCCTTTGTGTCTGGATTATCCACCCGCTCAATTTGTGTTGCAGATACATAGGCAATTTTCATGCCGTTGGCAATGATATATACAGGAGCGCTGGCTTCTTCAATATTTTTACCAGCTCCTACATAAGGAATTCCAGCATTCCTTAACACATCCAAGGAGTCTACAAGGGCATCTGGACCAAAATCGTAGGCGTGGTTGTTAGCAAGGGAAACAATGTCTACCCCTATTTGATGGAGAATATCCACTCGTTCAGGATTGGCCCGGAAAGTAAACTGCTTGTCAGGTAAAGGTTCTCCTCTTTTGCTGTAAGGAAACTCGTTATTGATCATAGTAATGTCTGCGGATTGCATTTCAGAGACTAAGTCAGGAGAAAGACAGTCTAAAATTCCTTGGGGACGGGAGCGCAAAGCTCCCATATTGGCCCAGTTATCATCCAAAGAGACATCTCCTCCAAATGTAAGGGTAATGGTATGAGTGTCTGCACACTCTTTTCTATAAATACGATGGGAGTTGGCGCTCTTTTCATTGGAGAGGAGCCCTAAGTAGGAATCGGACAGAACATGATATGTAGCGCCTAGAATGGCATGCCAGGAAGAGTTTTCAAAGGTTCCTGTATGGATCATGTCTAAAAAAAGATGAAGATAGGATGGATCATAGGAAGTAAGAATCCACTGCCAAAACTCCTCTTTGGATGCCTCTGTATATTCTGGATAATTTTTTGTAAAATAATTTGTAAGGGTTACTATTATTTCTTTGATTTGTCCTTCATCATAGGAGATAGTGGAAGAGGATACTGTTGTTTCCACCTCATGGGATAAAGATAACTGTTCCTTGCTTGCAAAGGACTCAGTGTCAGTTATTTTGGCAGTGGAAGACAAAGTGGAAGGTTCCTTCTTAGAGCATCCAGAGAAAAGAAAGAGGATTAGGAAGAAAAAGAATATACATTTATAATGGAAAGATGGTTGTTTCATAAAGGGAAGAAGCTCCTTTCTAATAGTTTTTATTTTACATATTATAGTCATTTTTGTTAGGAAATGCAAATTTCAAACATAGTCTAGTAAAATAGATAGGAATATATTATAATATGTAAGAATGCCGTTTTTTGTTGAAAGTATTTATAAAAACTGGAGGTTTTTTCATGAATAGACTTGCCATTGTAGTGCCATGTTATAATGAAGAGGAAGTTTTGGATGAGACAATGAGACAGCTGATCCATGTTTTGGAAGAGCTGATTTTGAAGGAGAAAATTGCAAAAGATAGTTATATTCTATTTGTCAATGATGGGAGTAGGGACAAGACATGGGAGAAAATAGAAGAAGGATATCGTAAAAGCTCTTACGTCAATGGACTGAAACTAGCTGGAAATGTGGGACACCAAAATGCTCTTGTTGCAGGGCTAATGGCTGCAAAGGAAATGTGTGATATATGTATTTCCATTGATGCAGACTTACAAGACGATGTGCTGGTCATTGAAAACATGGTGGACAAGTATAAGGAAGGCTTTGACATTGTATATGGAGTTAGAAGTGCAAGGACGACAGACACATTTTTCAAAAGGACGACAGCCCTTGGCTTTTATAAAGTCATGAAAATAATGGGAATTCGTTCTGTATATAATCATGCAGATTATCGCCTTATGAGTAAAAGGGCGTTAGAACATTTAGAGAAATATAAGGAGAGAAATTTATTTCTAAGGGGCATTATCCCTTTAATTGGATATGAGACTGCCTGCGTCTATTATGAGAGAAAAGTGAGATTGGCTGGAGAGTCAAAATATCCTTTAAAAAAAATGCTTGCCTTTGCCTTTGACGGGATTACTTCATTTAGTATAAAACCAATGATGTTTATTATGGTATTGGGAATGGCAATTGCAATAATTACTGTTATAGCTGCTATTTATGCCTTTAGTTCCTATGCATATGGCAGAGTTGTCCAAGGTTGGACCTCTCTTATGTTATCATTATGGTTTATTGGAGGTATGGTACTCTTTTCTTTGGGATTAATTGGACAATATATTGGTAAAATTTATATTGAGGTAAAGGAGAGGCCCCGCTATAACATAGAAAAGCTGTTGGTTCATTAGATAATATTGAAAGGAGGATAAGAGAAGCATTGAGATATTTTGTGACAGGAGGAGCTGGTTTTATTGGTTCCAATATGACAGATCGGTTGTTAAGTCTAGGCAATGAGGTGATTGTCTATGATAATTTTTCTACTGGTAGAATGGAGTTTTTGGAGGAGGCCCATAAAAACCCAAAATGCACATGGATAAAGGGAGACTGTCTAGATGAAGATAAGCTTGTCTCTTCTATGGCAGGATGTGACTTTGTCTTTCACTTCGCAGCCAATGCAGATGTAAGAATGGGATGTGAGCATCCAAAGAAAGATTTAGAGCAAAACACTGTTGCCACCTTCCATGTATTAGAGGCAATGAGGGCCAATAATATAAAAAAAATCGCCTTCTCTTCTACAGGCTCTGTCTATGGAGAGGCAAAGATTATTCCAACTCCAGAGGATGGACCTTTTCCAATACAGACCTCTCTTTACGGCGCCTCAAAACTAGCCTGTGAAGGGCTTATTGCTGCATATTGCGAAGGATTTGAGTTTACATCTTATATATTCCGCTTTGTGTCTATCTTAGGGGAGCGTTATACCCATGGGCATATTTTTGATTTTTACAGGAAATTGAAGGAAGATGAGAGTCAGCTTTATGTCCTTGGAAATGGAAAGCAGAAAAAGTCTTATTTATATATTGGAGACTGCTTAGAGGGAATGTTAACAGGAGTGGAAAAGGGAGGGGAAGGAGTAAACATTTTTAATCTGGGAACAGATGAATACTGTGAGGTGAATGATTCCATTAAATGGATAACAAAAAAGCTGGGAGTTTCCCCACGTTTGTCTTATGCAGGGGGGGAGAGAGGATGGGTTGGAGACAATCCATTTATTTACTTAGACACAAAAAAGATCCAAAATCTTGGATGGAAAGCAGAATATACAATTCGAGAAGGAGTGTTAAAGACTGTAGAGTATTTAGAGAAAAATGAATGGGTCTTTGACGTAAGATAACGAAGGAAAGGAAATAGGTAGTATAATGATAATTGCCCGCAGCCCTTTAAGAATTTCTCTAGGAGGGGGAGGAACGGACCTGCCCTCTTATTATGAACAGCACGAGGGATTTCTTATCTCAGCAGCGATTGACAAGTATGTATATATTACGCTGCACCAAACGTTTGAGAAGGAAATTTTGCTAAAATACTCTCAATTTGAAAAGGTAAAGGAAATTGAAGAAATTAAACATCCCATTATAAGAGAAGCGTTGCGTATGCTGGATTTTAAAAAATCCAATTTAGAAATATGTTCTATGGCAGATATACCTGCTGGTACGGGTCTAGGCTCTTCTGGCAGTTTTACAGTTGCTTTACTGAAGGCTCTCCATGCCCAAAAAGGGGATATTGTCAGTACAAGGACTTTGGCTGAAGAGGCCTGTGATATTGAGATGGTAAGGTTAAAAGAACCGATTGGAAAGCAAGATCAGTATATTGCTGCTTATGGAGGACTCACTTGTATGAGCTTTAAAAAGGACGGATATGTTTGGGTAGAGCCTTTAAATATTTCCAATGAGACGCTATATAATTTGGAAGATCATTGTATTTTATTTTTTACAGGATTTTCCCGTTCTGCTAGTTCCATTTTGGACGAACAGAATAAAAAGAGTAAAGAGAAGGATGAAGAGATGTTAGAAAATCTTCATTTCGTCAAAGAGTTGGGATTAAAAAGCAAGGAAGCTTTGGAAAAAGGTGATTTAAAAGCCTTTGCAGAGTTAATGAATATCCATTGGGAGTATAAGAAAAAGCGTTCAAAAGGAATGAGCAATTCCCAGATTGATGAGTGGTATACACTGGCAATGGAGAATGGAGCCATAGGGGGGAAAATGATTGGCGCCGGCGGCGGCGGCTTCCTTATGTTTTACACAGAGGACAAGGTAAGGCTGCGAAAGGCAATGAGTAAGACGGGAATGACTGAAGTGCGCTTCCGCTTTGAAATGGAAGGGGCGAAAATCTTATAGTATGGGAAAGGCTGATGTAAATATAGAACAGATGCAGGTTGTCGTCTTAATGGGAGGACTTGGGACAAGGCTGAAGGAGTATACAAAAAATTGTCCTAAGTCTATGGTAGAGGTGGAAGGAAAGCCTTTTTTTGATTATCAGTTAAATCTGATGGTCAAACAAGGATTTAAAAAATTCCTTTTTCTTGTAGGGTTTGGTGGAGAGCAAATAGAAGATTATTATGGAGACGGGGCAGAGCTTAAGATTTCCATCACCTATTGCTATGATGGAGAAAGACTCTTAGGGACTGGAGGAGCTATTAGAAGAGCCTATCATCTTTTAGAAGAAGAATTCATGGTTATATATGGAGATTCCTTTATGGATATTGATTATGAAGAAACAATATACCGTTTTGCCCTTGGAAAAGAGGAAGGGAAGGAGTCTTTGATGACTGTACTTCGAAATAAAAATCTTTTTGATAAAAGCAATGTTTTGATAAAAGAGGGAACTTTGCTTTTATATGATAAGCACAATCCTATACCGGAAATGGAATATATTGATTATGGCATATGTCTTTATTTAAAAAAGCTTTGGAGAGACTATGAGGATGGAGAGGCCTTTGATATCTCCAAAATTCAAAAGGAGCAATCTATCTTAGGAAAAATGGCAGTCCATATTGTGACAAAACGTTTTTACGAAATTGGATCACAAAAATCCTTGGAAGAATTTTCAGAATATGTGAAGGGTAGATTTTTGAATTCTCGTCCATGTGTTTTTTTAGACAGAGATGGAGTAATTAATGAAATTGTATATAATGAGAATATAGAACAGTTGGACTCCCCGTTAAAAATAGAGGAGTTTTGTCTCCTTGAAAAGGTAGAAGAAGCCTTACAAATTATTGAGGAAAGAGGATTTTATATTTTTATTGTAACAAATCAGCCAGCAGCTGCAAAGGGGAAGACAAGTCTTCGAAGGCTATATGACATCAATACATTTTTCTTACAGTCAATGGAAAACAAGGGAATTCAAATTGAAGATGTGTATATGTGTCCCCACTACGGGACTCAGGGAAAATATACGAAGGAGCTTTTTCTCATTAAAGAATGTGACTGCCGTAAGCCAAAGCCAGGCCTTTTAAAAAAAGCAGGAGAGAAGTATAATATAGACTGGGAAAATTCTTATATGGTGGGAGATTCTTACACAGATATAATAGCAGGAAAAGCAGCAGGGGTGCATACTGTGTTAATAGGAACAATAAAATGTGATATGTGTCGAATGCTTAAGGAAAATAAACCAGATTACATTTGTAAAGATTTATATAGTTTTAGCCAAAAACTAAAGGAACTAGAGGAGGGATGAGCATTCCATACTTTTCACATAGATTATAAAGAAGGGAAAGGAGAGCAGAAGATTGACAAAAGATTATATTTCCCAATATTTAAGGGAGACAAGAGAAATTACAGAAAAGGTTTCCAAAGAGGAGATTGAAAAAGGCATAGAAATATTACAATGGGTAAAAGACAGAGGAGGACGTCTTTTTCTTTTGGGAGTAGGTGGAAGCGCTGGGAATGCCTCCCATGCTGTTAACGATTTTCGGAAAATTGGAGGAATCGAAGCATACGCTCCGACAGATAACGTGTCTGAGCTTACAGCAAGGACAAATGACCAGGGATGGGAAACAACGTTTGTAGAATGGCTAAAAATATCTAAGGTAAAGGAAGAGGATGTCATTATGGTCTTTTCCGTTGGCGGAGGGAATGAGGACACTTCCCAAAATATTGTAAATGCTTTAAAGCTGGGCAAGGAAAGGGGAGCAAAAATTATATCCATTGTGTCTAGAGATGGGGGATATTCTAAAAAGGTTTCTGATTCGTGTATTTTGATTCCGGTTGTGGAAGAAACGAGAATTACCCCTCATGCAGAGGGATGGCAGGGAGTAATCTGGCATTTGATGGTCAATGCATTAGTTTAAAGAAAATGCATTCATAAAAGAAAGGCATGGATATAAAAGATGAAATTTGAGGATTTGTGTATAAAAGTATTTGCTGATGGAGCAGATATTCAGGAAATGAAGAGGGAGTATGCAAAGGGATATGTGAAAGGTTTTACAACAAATCCAACATTGATGAAAAAGGCAGGGGTAAAAAATTATATTGCTTTTGCAAGAGAGGCAGTGAGGGAAATACCAGATCTGCCCTTATCTTTGGAAGTTTTTTCTGATGAATTTGAAATTATGTATAAAGAGGCAAAGGTGATTAGCTCTTTAGGAAATAATGTTTATGTAAAAATTCCAATTACCAACTCGAAAGGAGATGCAAGCATTCCTCTTATTCAGAGGTTGTCCAGTGAAGGGATAAAATTAAATATTACTGCCATGCTAACAGCGAAACAGGCAAGAGAGGCAGCAGAAGCTCTAGCAGATGGAACAAAAAATATTCTTTCTATTTTTGCAGGAAGGATAATGGATACAGGCATTAGCGCAGAACAGATTATGAGGGAAACAGCGGATATATGCAGAACAAAACCGGGAACCCAATGTTTGTGGGCAAGCTGTAGGGAAGTATATAATATTATACAAGCCCAACAATACGGTGTAGACATTATTACTGTAACCAATGATATTTTAAAAAAACTTCCATTACTAGGGAAAGACTTAGAGGAATTATCTTTAGAAACAGTGCAAATGTTTACAAGAGATAGCAAAAGCCTTGGATATTCTATTTTAGGATAAAAGGATGAAAAATTTATGAATGGAATTGTTTGACTTTTTACTACAATTGAGTTAGACTTATAGCGGTAGAATATGTTTGGGTAAAGAGGGAAAGGAGAACATAAACTATGCCAATTAGTAAAACTATGAAACAAGTGACAGCCACAAAGGAATCAGAAGAAAAAAATGATGAGACAGCAATTACAGGTGCAGCGGCCAAGGAAGAGACTGCAAATGTTGAAATGGTAGAGACAACAAGAAAAGAAGAAACCGCAGAAAAGAAAGCGCCTGTGAAAAAGGCTGCGACAAGAAAGACTACAAAGACGACAGTAAAGAAAACAACCTCTAAAAAAACGCCAGAGCAAAAGACGTCAGCAAAGGAAGAAATCCATATTCAGTTTATGGGAAAAGATGTATCCAATGAAGAATTAATAAACCGTGCGAAAGAGATTTGGAGTTTGGAGACAGGAAAGAAGGTAAGTACAATAAAAAGTCTCCAGTTGTATGTAAAGACAGAGGAAAGCATGGTTTATTTTGTTGTAAACGATGACCCAGCTCATACAGGAAGTTTTTCTATATAAGGCAATGCTGTGATTACAAAAATCAGTCGTAAGGCTGATTTTTTTGATTATAGGCTCATCATAAAAAAACAAAGGAAAGAATAAAGAAGGAAGAATGGGTGGAGGAAAAGTTTTTTCCCCCATTTTTTATGGGAAGAATTGTATGGTACAAGGGTTTGGCATTCCTTTTTATTAAAAGCAAACAAAAAAACAGAGGCTAAGAAAAAGATAAGGGCAAGAATGAAATAAAAGATTCTTTTATGTGGAATATAAGGAAGTAGCCATTCAATAAAGGGAAAGAGAAAGGATCCCCATAAATTGGATGCTATGTGAAAAAGGATAGGATAAAATAATGAGGATGTTTTCTCATACAATAGTGCAAAAAGAAATCCTAAAAAAAAAGTATAGATAAATTGAAAAAAATTCATATGAAAAACGGCAAAAGTGAAGGCAGAAAAAAAGCAGATAGTTTTTGGATGGACAAAAGAAAGTTTATCAAACAAAATTTTTCGAAAGATTATTTCTTCTAAAATAGGAGATAAAAAACAGCCAAAAAGGAGAATGCTAAAAAAAGAGGTTAGGGAATCAAAAGGTAAGGAGGAAGTCAATGTATAAAAGGTAAGGACAGATTGAGTGAAGAAGAAAGAGGCAGTCATGCAAAAGCACATAAAAGAAAAGAGTATAAGGGAAGAAAAGGATAAAGGAGAACCAGTTTTTGGCATTGAGACTAGGGGACGAGTTAGAATGAAAAAGACAGGGCATCCTATGAGATAGAAGCTGATAAAAACCATTCCCCAAGGAGACGATAATGGAGTGCCTGGAAAGAACCATAAAAGGAATGCTTGAATAAAAACAGTAATAACAGATAAAAGAACCATGGATCCACACAAAACAGAAATTGTTTTTTCTTCCATAATATAAAGAAGCCTCCTTACCAATTTATTTTTTATCATAGCATAGAAAAACAGTGAAAACAATAAAATATTTGCCAAAATACTATTGACAAAGTGCAAGGTGAGTGTTATCTTATGTAATGAAGATGTTAGCACTCTATTAAGATGAGTGCTAACAAAACAAAGTGTGGATGATGGATAAGCGGGAAGTGAACGTATGCAGTTAGATGAAAGAAAAATGAAAATCTTACAGGCGATCATTCGGACCTACCTGGAGACAGGAGAACCCGTTGGATCCAGAACCATTTCCAAATATACGGATTTGCATGTAAGTTCAGCGACCATTCGCAATGAAATGGCTGACTTAGAAGAGCTAGGATACATTATCCAGCCTCATACATCGGCAGGGAGGATTCCTTCAGACTTAGGATATCGCCTTTACGTAGATCAGATGATGGAGGAAAAGGACAGGGAAGTAAAGGAGATAAAGGAGGTCATGCTGGAAAAGGTAGATAGGCTTGAACTGCTCCTAAAACAGGTAGCAAAGGTTCTTGCAGTAAATACAAACTATGCAACAATGATATCTGCCCCTCAATATCAGAGGAATAAGCTGAAGTTCATCCAGCTTTCTCCATTGGATAAAATGCAGCTTTTAGCAGTTATTGTAGTAGAAGGAAATATACTAAAAAACACAGTCATTGCATTGGATGAGGAATTAGAAGATGAAACGCTGTTGAAGCTGAACATACTCCTTAATACAAATTTAAATGGACTCTCTCTGGAAGAAATAAATCTTGGAATGATTTCAAAGTTAAAGGAACAGGCAGGAGTGCACAGTTCCATTGTGAGCCAGGTTATTGATACGGTGGCTGAGATTATTAATGAAGATGAGGATCTGGAGATTTACACAAGCGGGGCAAAAAATATTTTTAAATATCCAGAATTAAGTGATAACCAAAGGGCTAGTGAATTAATTTCCGCTTTTGAGGAGAAGCAGCAGTTTACGAACTTAGTTTATGATACTCTGGCAAAAAGCGAGGATAAGAAGGGAATCCAAGTTTATATTGGAAATGAAACACCTATCCAGAATATGAAAGATTGCAGTGTCGTAACAGCAACTTATGAGCTGGAGGAAGGAGTACAGGGAACCATAGGAATTATAGGGCCAAAAAGAATGGACTATGAAAAGGTAGTGGATACTTTAAAAAACTTGATGAACCAGTTGGATCATTTATATAAGAAAACGTAAAGGAGGCAGTGGAAATGGAAGAAAAAGAATTGGAAATAGAGGAAGAAATGAAAGAAGAAGGGGAAGAGGAATTGGCGAAGGAAGAGGAGGATAAAGAGGAAGAACAAAAGGAAGAAGAGCAAAAAGAGAGCAAAAAGTTTTTAAAGAAAAAAGAGAAAAAAGACAAGAAAGAAGAAAAAATAGCAGAATTGGAAGACAAGGTAAAGCGCCAAATGGCAGAGTTTGAAAATTTCAGGAAGAGAACAGAGAAAGAGAAGTCTGCAATGTTTGAAGTTGGCGTAAAAAGTGTCATTGAGAAAATACTTCCTATTATTGATAATTTTGAGAGAGGACTTTTGTCTGTGCCTGAGGAGGAAAAAGGGAGTGCCTTCAGTGAAGGAATGCAAATGATTTATAAACAGCTTTTGACAGGGTTAGAAGAAATAGGGGTTAAGGCTATTGAATCCGTAGGACAAAATTTTGATCCAGAACTTCATAATGCAGTAATGCATATAGATGACGAGCAATATGGAGAAAATGAAGTAGTAGAAGAAATGCAAAAGGGATATATGTATCACGACTCAGTCGTGCGACATAGTATGGTAAAAGTTGCAAATTAAGAGAAATCTTAATATAACATAAATGTGACATAAGAGATTATTGAGAGCAGAGTAGAAATGTACTGAACAAAGTTTGTGTCTGTGGGGTAACCACAAACTTTGGAAACATTGAAAAATAGGATATAGAAAAGCCCCACAGAAATGAGGTTAAAGATGGGTAAAATAATTGGTATTGATTTAGGAACAACAAATTCATGTGTAGCAGTAATGGAAGGTGGAAAGCCGACAGTCATTACAAATACAGAAGGAGCAAGAACAACACCATCTGTTGTGGCTTTTACAAAAACAGGAGAGCGATTAATTGGGGAGCCTGCAAAACGTCAGGCAGTGACTAATGCAGAAAAAACCATTTCCTCCATTAAGAGAGATATGGGGACAGATAAGGGTAGAAACATTGATGATAAAAAGTATTCTCCCCAGCAAATTTCCGCAATGATTCTTCAGAAACTCAAAGCAGATGCAGAAAGCTATCTAGGAGAAAAGGTAACAGAGGCAGTTATCACAGTTCCTGCTTACTTCAACGATGCGCAAAGACAGGCTACAAAAGATGCGGGAAAAATAGCAGGACTTGACGTAAAACGTATTATTAACGAGCCGACAGCAGCAGCTCTAGCTTATGGCCTGGATAACGAAAAAGAACAGAAAATTATGGTCTATGATTTGGGAGGCGGTACTTTTGACGTTTCCATCATTGAAATTGGCGAGGGAGTCATTGAAGTTCTGGCCACATCGGGAGACAATCGATTAGGAGGAGATGACTTTGATCAGAAAATAACAGACTATATGCTTTCAGAATTTAAGAAAAATGAAGGAGTAGACTTATCCAATGAAAAAATGGCTTTACAAAGGCTGAAAGAAGCTGCAGAAAAGGCAAAGAAAGAATTATCCTCAGCAACAACAACAAATATTAATTTGCCCTTTATTACAGCTACATCAGAGGGACCAAAGCATTTTGACATGAACCTTACAAGGGCAAAATTTGATGAGTTGACCCATGATTTGGTAGAGAGAACGGCAATTCCTGTCCAGAATGCTTTGAAAGATGCAGGAATCACTTCCTCAGAACTAGGTCAAGTGCTGTTAGTAGGAGGTTCAACTCGTATTCCAGCAGTTCAAGATAAAGTAAAGCAATTGACAGGGAAAGAGCCGTCAAAAAGCTTAAATCCTGATGAATGTGTTGCTCTTGGCGCTTCCATCCAAGGAGGAAAATTAGCAGGTGACGCAGGCGCAGGAGAAATTTTATTGCTAGATGTAACTCCCTTGTCCTTATCTATTGAAACAATGGGAGGAGTTGCTACAAGGTTAATTGAAAGAAATACAACCATTCCTACAAAACACAGCCAGATTTTCTCCACGGCAGCAGATAATCAAACAGCGGTTGATATTAATGTAGTCCAAGGTGAAAGACAGTTTGCCAGGGATAATAAGTCTTTAGGCCAGTTCCGTCTTGATGGAATTCCTCCTGCAAGAAGAGGAGTGCCCCAGATTGAAGTTACCTTTGATATTGATGCCAACGGCATTGTAAACGTATCTGCAAAAGATTTAGGCACTGGTAAGGAGCAGCACATTACAATAACTGCAGGTTCCAACATGTCCGATGCAGACATAGAAAAGGCAGTAAAGGAAGCAGCAGAATATGAAGCCCAGGATAAGAAGAGAAAGGAAGCCATTGACGCAAGAAATGATGCAGATTCCTTTGTATTCCAGACAGAAAAAGCATTATCAGATGTAGGAGATTCCATTGACGCCAATGATAAGGCAGCTGTAGAGGCAGATTTGGCTGTTCTTAAAGAACTTTTGGAAAAATCCAATGCGGATAATATGACAGAGGATCAAGTGGTGGAGATGAAAGCTGCCCAGGAAAAATTAATGGAAAGCGCACAAAAGCTCTTTGCCAAAGTATATGAGAAAGCACAGGCATCTGGAGCAGGTCCTGATATGGGAGGGACAGATCCCAATATGGGTGGAGGAGCAGAATCCTATCAGGCAGATGATGTAGTGGATGGTGATTATCGAGAAGTGTAAACCAATTGTTTTCGGGGACTGCTATATGGGCAGCCCCCATAAACGTGTTTTGGGCGAAATGAAATAGGGTGAGAGAGATGGCAGAACAAAAAAGAGATTATTATGAGGTGTTAGGAGTTGACCGGGGAGCCGATGAAGGGGCTATTAAAAAGGCATACAGAGCATTGGCTAAAAAATATCATCCAGATATGAATCCAGGAGACAAAGAGGCAGAGAAAAAATTTAAAGAGGCCTCAGAAGCATATGCAGTGCTCAGTGATGGGGATAAACGCAGACAGTATGATCAGTTTGGCCATGCTGCTTTTGAGGGAGGAGGAGCCGGTGGAGGCTTTGGAGGTTTTGACTTCAACGGCGCTGATTTTGGAGATATATTTGGAGACATATTCGGTGATTTGTTTGGAGGTGGCAGAAGCCGCAGGGCAAGCAATGGCCCTATGAGAGGAGCTAACATTCGCACAAGTGTACGCATTACCTTTGAAGAGGCAGTGTTTGGTGTGGATAAGGAAATAGAACTGGCATTGAAAGATGAGTGTAAAAAATGTCATGGCACTGGAGCAAAGCCAGGTACTTCGCCAGAATCTTGTGGAAAGTGTGGAGGAAAGGGGCAAGTCGTATTTACTTCCCAATCTTTATTTGGCACAGTGCGTAACGTCCAGACTTGTCCAGACTGCGGGGGAACAGGTAAAGTAGTGAAAGAAAAATGTTCAGACTGCCATGGAAGTGGTTATATTTCCAGCAGGAAAAAAATTCAAATTTCTATACCAGCTGGGATTGATAACGGGCAGAGCGTCCGCATCCGGGAGAAAGGAGAGCCAGGCGTTAACGGAGGCCCAAGGGGCGATCTTTTGGTAGAAGTTATTGTTGCCAAGCACCCCATTTTCCAACGTCAAGATACGAATATTTTCTCCACAGCTCCCATTAGCTTTGCCCAAGCAGCTCTTGGTGGCGAGATAAGCATTGATACAGTAGATGGAAAAATTATATATGAGGTGAAGCCTGGAACCCAGACAGATACAAGAGTGCGACTGAAAGGAAAAGGGGTACCAACGCTGCGAAACAGACAAGTGCGGGGAGATCATTATGTAACTCTCGTTGTACAGGTACCAGATCACTTAAATGGAGAAGCAAAAGAGCTGTTGAAAAAATTTGACGCAGTAGCAGGTAATACATTGCGTTCCTCATCTCAGCAGGAGGGAACAAAGGAGCAGCACACGGAGAAAAAGAAAAGAGGATTTTTTAAAAATTAAAGAAAAAAGAGATATTTAAAATGGGCAGAAAAAAGTAACTGGAAAGTAAGCAGGATTCATATGAAATGGAATAAATTTACTTTAAAAACTTTAACAGAGGCAGAGGACATTGTTATAAGTGCGCTCATTAGCTTAGGCATTGAAGGAGTGGAAATTGAAGATAAAGTCCCTTTGACAGAAGAAGAAAAACGGCAGATGTTTGTGGATATCCCTATGGATGCTTCCTCTAATGATAACATAGCATATGTAAATTTTTATTTAGAAGAAGGAGAAGACAGAGAAAATTTATTAAAAAGGGTGAGGGAAGAGTTAGAAGAGCTGAGAAAATTCACAAATATTGGAGAAGGCTCCCTTCTAGTTTCAGAGACAGAAGATATAGATTGGATAAATAATTGGAAGGAGCATTTTAAACAGTTTTCCATAGATGATATATTAATTGTCCCCTCCTGGGAAGAGGCAGAAAAAGGTGGGGAGGAGAAAATGGTTATCCATATGGATCCAGGAATGGCATTTGGCACAGGGATGCATGAGACAACCCAGCTCTGTATTAGACAACTTCGAAAATATGTAAAGAAAGAGGCAATGGTACTGGATGTAGGATGCGGAAGTGGAATTTTGTCTCTCATGGCCCTAAAGTTTGGGGCTGGCCATACAGTAGGCACAGATTTAGACGACTGTGCAAAAAGCGCAACCTACGAAAATATGGAGGTCAATGGCATTACTAAGGAAAACTTTGAGGTACTGATAGGCAATATTATTGACCAGAAAGAAATACAAGATAAGGTTGGTTACAGAAAATATGATATTGTAGTAGCCAATATATTAGCAGAAATACTCATATGTCTTACCCCAGTAATTAGAAACCAGTTAAAGCCAGGGGGTATTTATATTACATCAGGAATTATTGATGAAAGGGAAAAAATTGTTCTTAAGTGTTTAAAAGAAGAGGGTTTTACGATTTTGGAAGTAAAAACTCAAGGGGAATGGGTGTCTGTGACAGCCAAAGCCCCCTTAGAGTAACATTAGAAATTGGCATAAGTGAAGGCGCTGGAATCAAATCCTAAACCGTACACCCCAAAAATAACAATGAAAAAAATAAGAAAATAATAAATGCAGTATTGTATGGCAGCAGGCTTTTTTAAGTATTGCTGCCATATATCTCTTTTCTGCCCTATTATTTCTAAGTAAAAAAGTATACCTATGGAAAGGAGAAGAGCAATCCCTTCCCAGGGCGCATAGATGGAAAGGGCTGACTGGCCTTTTGAAAAGGAAAAGCACCTTTGCAACATAAAAAGAGCGTCTTGAAAACTGTCGGAACGAAAAAATAAAAAGCTAAAGCAAATAAGTAAAAAAGTTCGCACTTGACAAAAGAGGGGATAAATTTTAAAGGTTCTAATATTTTTGGAGAGGGGGCTGCATAGCTCTCCGAATACAATACAGACCCACTGGAAAATGCCTACCCCAAAAACGTATTTCCAATCAGGGCCATGCCAGAGACCTACAGAAAACCAGAGGAGAAACATGGCAAGATAAGTAGGAATTTTTTTCCCTGCTTTTTTTCCATATTTTTTTTTCACTTTCTCAGAAAGCCAGAGGAATGGTTTTCCTTTTAAAAGAGGAAAAAAAAGATAATCTCTTAAAAAGCTGCCTAAAGTTATGTGCCATCTTCTCCAAAACTCAGAAATAGTAGAAGAGAAAAAAGGAGAATGGAAATTTTCAGCCATGGAAATGCCAAGCATTTTGGAAATGCCAAGGACAATATCCATGTATCCAGAGAAGTCTGTGTAAAGCTGGAGGGCATAAAAAACAGCCCCAACAAAAATACTGGCGCTGTTGTAGGAGGCATAGTTGCCAAAAACAGCATCGACGAAAATACTAAGGCGCTCTGAGATAACTATTTTCTTAAAATATCCGTAAAGAAGACGAATAAAGCCAGACTTCAAATTATCTATGTTGTAAGCCTTGCAGGAAAAAAGGCTAGGAGCTAGTTCCCCAAAGCGTCCTATGGGACCTGAAATAATTTGGGGGAAAAAGCAGCAGAACAAGGCATATTTTCCAATATTCTTCTCGGGAGGGATAAGGCCACGGTAAACGTCTGTAATATACCCAATTACTTGGAAGGTGTAAAAGGAAAGACCAAGAGGAAGAATAAAGGAAAACTTGGAAGAAGCCAAGGAAAAACCAAGGGAGGAAAATATAAAGTCTGTATACTTTAAGACAATCAAAATGCCAAGATTGGATAAAACAGTGAGAGCAAACGAAAGGTTCTTATGCTTGTTGTTTGTACCAATAAAAATACCCCCCCAATAGGTAGATACAATACTAAAGAAGAGAAATAAAGATGTAAAAGGAGTTCCAGCTAAAAGATAAAAAAGAAAACTGGCCAAAAGAAGTAGAGGCCATTGATATTTTTGGGGAAGCAAATAATAGAAAAATAAGAGGAAGAAGACAAAAATAAAAAAGCGTATGGATAGGATTGTCATAAAGATTCAGCCCCTTTCTCGTTATATATAGTAAAGCATAGACAGACTATTGAATTTTTCCTGAGATTGTTATATTCTGTCCGTGAATGGAATCAGACTTTTCAGAAAGCAAATAGGCGATGGCATGGGAGACGTCCCACAGGCTCACTGGCTTTCCCCAAGGGTTGAATTCCATCATATGGGAAACAACAGATTCAGGAATTTCAGAAAGAAAAGGAGTATCCATCATATAAGGGGAGACTCCATTAATGTGTATGTTTTTACTTGCGTATTCAGAGGACAGAGCCTTCATCAGTCCAGCCATGGCATATTTATAAGCAACGTAGCTGCTTATGTATCCAGGTGGGGTGTTTTCTGTTACGGAAGAGAGCATAAATACAATTTTTCCTGCTTTTGCCTTTGCCATGGAAGGAAGAAATTCCTGCAATATCATGACAATAGAGCGAAGACCTACATGAAATTGACCTTCAAAAATATTCCAGTCTGTTTGCTGGAATTTCTTGTGTAGAAGCTTTTCTGAGGGAAGATGGACAAAATAGGATAAGGCTGGATAGTCTCTCTTCAAGTGTTGAATAAAAGACAAAGTTTCTCTTTCCGAAGAGAAGTCTGCCTGTATGGGGATAAGCTTATCTCCTATTGTCTTCTGAAGGGGAAGAAAAGCATTTTGGGAGTGGCAATAATGTGCCAGGATAATGTCGTAGTCCTGGAAGATTGTCTGAATAAGATGGATACCTACTTGGGAAGAGGCTCCTAAAATTAAAATGATTTTTTTCTTCATGACTTCACCCTTTTCTTTTTAAAATTAAGTCTACCATTTCCCCTACATTTTTTAAGGTTACGGTTTCTCCCATTGTTATTTTCATATCAAATCCTTTTTCAATGGCAACTACAAGATAAATATGCCCATAGGAATCCCAATCTTCAATATCATTTGCAGTTGTATCGTCATGAAGGCAGATGCCTTCATCGTCGAAGACATCTCGAAATATTTCATTTAATTTTTCATATATTTCTTCTCGGCTCATATAGTTCCTCTCTTTCGTCCAATAGTTGAATAACCGTATTTTTATTTTCATAATGGTCAATAGATAGTCTCCAAAGGGAAGTCCCGTCATCTTTCTCCCTTATTTTTTCAAAGCCAAGGGAGCCGTAAAATTCTTTGACCATGGCATTTTTTGAAGTTTTATAATAATAGCCATACAAAATGTGGATGTCTGCCTTTTTGCTTTCTTCTACAAGCTTATCGAGCATGGCCAGTTCCATGTCTCGTTTCAGCACCCGGCAGCTCATAAGCCATAATTCAATATGAAGGCCATCTTTTTCCTTTTTCCCAATAATAACAGAAACAACTCCATTGTCCCCAAATTTATCTTCCAATTTTCCATACAGGCGAATATATGCAGGATTCGTAGCAAGGCTTTCCATTTCTGACAAGGTATATCTTTTCGTTGTCAAATTAAACTGGTTGCTTTTGTTCGTTAATTGTACAATCCGGTTCATATAGAGAGGTTCAAAGTCTTTGATTCGAGCAGTCATATGAAGACTTTGCAAATACTCTCCATAATCAGAAAAGGAATGTTCCAGTTTTGTTCTAAGGGCGTTTTCCTTGTACATTTCTGTTCTCTTTTTATCGTCTTCAGAAAAAGAAGTCACTTCGAAAAATCCAGCTCCATCAATCCGCCGAATATATTGTTCCACATCTCCTATGTCAGGAACGCTGACACCAGGAAACTGTCTTTCTACAATTTCCCGCTCCGCAGGATTATCGTCGACAAAAACGAGACTTTCAGGTAAAATATTCAACTCCTCTGCAATGGTGGCAAGGTTTTGATCCTTAGGCTCCCAGTTGGCTTTTATAACAATAAAATCTTCAGGCTTTAAGAGACTGTCTGGATGGTTTAAACCTGCCAGAGCATTTTCCTCTTGGTTTTTAGAAGAAATATTTAGTAAAATACCCATGTGGCTATACTCTTTTAAATAAGATTGAAATTCCCTGTATGCCTCGCCCATAGGAGTATCAGGGCCAAGAGCAATGCCTTCTGGCCCTTCGTCCCCAATAACCCCTCCCCATAAAGTATTATCCAGATCCAAAACAAAGGCTTTTTTATTCTTTCCATAAAGGGATTTTATAATATTAGCCAGACTGTGACAAAATTCCGGGATGGCAGGAAAGCTCAAGGCATATTTATACATATTCCAGTAAGAAGGCTCTGCCCATTGGTGAAGCCCAAAGCTGGCAGATAAATACTGGATGTCATGGATATAAAAATTTTCATGGCTTGAGGCATATTCATAAAAAGACTGGTTGAGCTTTTGAATATAATGGCCTCTTCCATGAATGTCCCAGATGTCTTGATTACCCATAAGGCGGTAGTAGGGAAGCTCAAAGTTATTCTGAATAATAGGACAAGAATAACGTTCAAAAAGCTTGTCCCACATAGTGTGAAAATGTTGGAACTGTTCCTGAAATAAAGCTTCCATTTCTTCCTTAGACATAGAAATGGAAGGAAAGGAAGTAATATTTCTGGAAGTTGTATGAATAAAGATTAAATCTGGTTCAAACTCCGTTAAACGTTGGCTGTCAAACATTGCTTCCTGCCAGTACATAGCATAGGCAGACTCATAAAAAGAGGGGGCAATGCCGTGAAATAACAGAAAGAGCTCCAAAATGGCAATAATATCATGGGTAGTAGATCCCCCAAGAACTGCAATTTTCTTTGGAAGTCTTGGCACATTCATGGTAAGGAGCTCTTTTTTTAAAGCTTTTCTTTTTTTTAAAATCCATTCCCCATCAAAGGGATAGGCAAAAGGAGAATGCATAAAATAAGTCCTTTCTCAAATATATACATAGTTATATTATACCAAGAATGAGAGAAAGTAAATCATTTTCCTAACAAAGATTTAAAAAGAATTGAAATAATGGAATAGAGACAGCATCCTCCATACGCTCGGGATGCCATTGTACGCCATAAATGGGGAGAGAGTCATGGGCAATGCCTTCAATCACCCCATCTTTGGATGTTTGCACGGGAAAAAGACCTTTTCCAAGCCTGCCAATCCCTTGATGGTGAGCACTGTTTACAGTAAGTTCTCTCCCATATAATTGATCAAGGTATGAGTTTTTTTCTATTTGGGTTGGATGAAATTGATCTTCTTCTATATAAGAGTGAATTTGGGCAGAGGGTAGATCTTGAATAATATCTCCCCCAAAATACGTATTCATAATTTGAAGCCCTTTACATATTCCAAGAACAGGTTTTTTTAAAAGGACAAATAAAGCTAAGGCAGAAAACTGCAACTGATCTATGAAAACATCTATATTTTTTGAACCTTTGTTTTCCTGTCCAAAAAAGGCAGGCTCAATATCTCCTCCGCCAGGGAGAAGAAGCCCATCAATAAAACGAAGATCAGGAATTTTAGTGGAAGTTACTACAGTGACTTGATTTTTGTGAAGAGCATGTTGGTAGTTCTCACATTTTTCAGATGCTCCTGCAATCCAAATCCTTTTCAAATGATTTCTCCTTTCTACTATTTGTAGCGAAACGTAGAGTATCCAATAATTTTTTGCTCCTAAAGCCTATGGACTTTTATGTTGCTTTTGCCAATGTATGGATTGTTTCAGAGGTTTCCAAAAAGGAGCGGAAGTAGGAAATAAAATTATTACCCATAATGGAAAGAACATCTTGTTCAGGAATTCCAGATTCCAATAGTTTGGCTGTCACAAGGGGAAGCTCTTTGTGACTTGTTAGGCAGTCTTCGATTATTGTGGGTTCTGTTTTACCCTGTTGGGCGCTTGTGAGCATACTGCAAAGATCTAAACCATAACCAACATGGGAAGCGCCAGCAAGATGAACCATGTACAAAATATGACGGCATAGTTCATCAAGAGAAGAGAATTCCCTCTTGGAACAGACCAGATCTTTATAGGCGTTGATTCCAATAACACCCCCTCGGTTAGCAAGATAAAGAATTTGGGCGTCGGAAAGATTTCGGTAATGAGGTAAGAGAGCCCTTGCATTGGAGTGGGTTGCTGCATATGGAAGATGGGTGCAGGCATGGAGCTGACGGATTCCATCGTCGTTTAAGTGGCTAATATCAAAAAACATAGGAAAGCTTTCCATTTTTCTCATAGCTTCTAATCCATAGGAAGTTAGTCCTCCCTTTACATCTTCCAGTTTATGAATGGGGCAGCAGCCACGGGCAAAAAGATTATCTCTGCTCCAAGTAAGGCTGGCTCCTCTAATACCTAGTAAATAGGCTTCTTCTAATAAAGATAAGTCTTCTTCCACAGGTTCTAAACCTTCAAAATAGAGAAGGAGGCCAATATAATGATTCTTTACAACTTGATCAAGCTGGGTGGATGATGTAATAATTTGTACTTGGGGGTAGAGAGGTTTAATATCCTCATAAAGAGAGACAATCTGGTCATAGGCATGCTGCCAATGATTCCCTCCTAATACTTTTCTGTCCAAATAAACGGCAGCGCCTATAAAGTTAAGGCCGGCTCTTTGCCAGTCTTTTAAAAATAATTGTTCAACAATATTGGATTTCCCTATTTTTTTTAAAAGGGAAACAATAGAGGGCAGGTCGAAATGGGCGTCTGCTACAGGGTGTTTCTCGTGCAAAGAGTAAGCGTAGTCAATAAAATCATTCATAATTTGCACCAAGTCTCAAGGAAAGGTTCTTACATATTCCTTTGAGACACAAACACAGAAGATGAAAGCTCTGTGTTTGTATTTTGTCCTTTCTTCTTTTTTCTTTTACTTTTTCCATCCTATGTAAGCTTATAAAATAGCTGCTTATAATATATAATGTCATAGATTGTAAAAAAATTCCAGTACTTTTTGTTTTTTATTTTTATTTTATGGGACAAGAATGAAACTAGATAAGGACAAAACTGAAAAAAGAAGTTTTTTTCTGAAGGTAAAAACATCATCCACACAAAAAAGGCTGCCCTGCAAAAGTGTTTATATGGGCAACGAGCATAGGATTTTGCAAATCCTAATTCTATTTGCATATTCTTTTAAAAAAAGTATAGAAGAACATCAAATAGTACATTATAATTCTTCTGTTGCTTACCAAAACTCACAACTGGGAGGGAGTATCCGAAGGAGATTTGCAATCTCTTAATTATGAAAATATAGGCAAAAAAGCTTGCGAAACAACCAATTGTATGATATTATCTAAATTTATCAAATGTTAATAATGGGGAGGAAAACGGTTTATGCACCAGTTTTTTGTAGGACCCAATCAAATAGAGGATGACACAGCCATTATTCTTGGAAAAGATGTAAATCATATAAAAAATGTACTTCGAATGAAAATTGGAGAAGAGATCCGAATTTTAAACGGCAGAGATGACAAGGAATTTTGCTGTCAAATTGAGAAGATGGAAGAAGAACAAGTGTTGTGTAAAATTCGTTTTGTGAAACAGGGAGGATTGGAGCTGCCAGCACAAGTTTTTCTCTTTCAAGGCCTTCCAAAAGGGGATAAAATGGATCTCATTGTTCAAAAATCTGTAGAGCTTGGAGTGACAGAAATTATTCCAGTAGCCACAAAAAGATCCATTGTAAAGCTAGACGAAAAAAAAGCTGGGAGAAAAGAGGAGAGATGGAATAAGATTAGTGAGGCAGCGGCCAAGCAGTCAAGACGCCAACACATTCCAAAGGTGAGATCGGTCATGGAGTGGCAGGAAGCATTAAATTATGCAAAGGAATTTGAGGTAAAGCTTATTCCCTATGAACTCTCTAGTGGAATGGAGGAGACGAAAGGGCAGATTGAAAGCATTGCTCCTGGGCAAAGAGTAGGTATTTTTATTGGACCAGAAGGGGGATTTGAAGAAGAAGAAATCAACCTGGCAAAAGAAGGAGGCGCTATTCCCATAACTCTTGGGAAGCGAATATTAAGGACAGAGACCGCTGGCTTTACAATACTTGCATGGATTATGTACCATCTGGAAAAGGAATAAACACTGCAGGGACAAGTCTAAGAGGTATAGTGGGGGAAATAGATGGAAGTATATTTGGATAATTCTTCAACAACAAGATGCTATCCTGAAGTAAAAGAAGTAGTCATTCAGGCTATGACCGAGGATTTTGGGAATCCTTCTAGTATGCATAAAAAGGGAATAGAGGGGGAAAGGCTTGTAAAAAGGTCAAAGGAACTATTAGCTGGACTTCTTAAAGTAAAGGAAAAGGAGATTGTTTTTACATCAGGAGGAACAGAGTCAGACAATTTGGCAGTACTAGGAGGAGCAGCGGCAAGGAAAAGGGCGGGAAACCATATAATAACAACAAAAATAGAGCATCCTGCTGTTGCGGAGCCAGTGAAATATTTGGAAGCCAGAGGCTTATGTGTCACTTATTTGTCTGTGGACAAGAGGGGAAGGATTTCTTTAAAGGAGTTGGAGGAGGCATTGAGGGAGGATACCATTCTTGTCTCCATCATACATGTAAATAACGAAATTGGCTCATTACAGCCTATTGAGGAAGCAGCGGCAATTATCAAAAAGAAAAATAAGAATATTTTGTTTCATGTAGACGCTATACAGAGTTTTGGGAAGTATCGCATTTATCCAAAAAAAATAGGGATTGATTTACTTTCCATAAGTGGACATAAGTTTCATGGACCAAAAGGAATTGGAGCCTTATACATTCATGAGAAGGTGAATCTTTCCCCCCTCCTATTTGGCGGCGGACAGCAGCAGGGAATACGGTCTGGGACAGAAAATGTGCCAGGGATAGCAGGACTGGGAGAGGCTGCAAAAAAAGTTTATGAAAACTTTGAAGAAAAGAGGGAACATCTTTACTGCTTAAAAAAGAAGCTTATGGGCAGCCTGGAAGAGATAGAGGGCCTTGTGATCAACGGAATAGCAGATCCTATTACCGATACAGCCCCTCATATTGTCAGTGTTTCTGTAGAAGGGGTGAAGAGCGAAGTGTTCCTACATGCATTGGAAGAAAGGGGAGTGTATGTATCTGCTGGCTCTGCCTGTTCTTCCAATAAGAAAAGAACAAGTGAAACGTTGAAAGCCATAGGACTTTCTCAAAAACTTTTGGACTCAACAATACGCTTTAGCTTTTCAGAAGAAAATACATTAGAGGAAGTGACATACACAGTAAGGTGTATGAAAGAAGTGATTCCTGTCCTGAGAAAATATGTAGGACGCTGAGAAAGGAAAAGACAGATCATGTTTACGGCATTTTTAATTAAATATGGGGAGATTGGCATAAAGGGGAAAAACCGCTATTTGTTTGAGGATGCCCTTGTCCGCCAGATTCGCCTTGCATTAGACAGAGTGGAAGGGGAATACCAGGTGAGCAAAAGTCAGGGCAGAATTTATATCGAGTGCCTGGAAGAATTTGACATAGATGATGTAGTGGAAGAGTTAAAAACCGTATTTGGAATTGTGGGAATTTGTCCAGTTATCTATGTAGAAGATAAGGGAATAGAGCAGCTGGCTCAAGATGTAATACATTATATAGACAATGTATATACAGATAAAAGAAAAACATTTAAGGTAAATGCCAGGAGAGCAAGGAAAAATTATCCTATACCGTCAATGGAAGTGAACAAAGAATTAGGAGGAGCCCTATTAGAGGCATTTCCTGATTTGTCTGTGGACGTTCATAACCCTGATATTTTACTGAATGTAGAGATTCGGGAAAAAATATACATTTATTCAAAGGTAATACCAGGTCCTGGGGGAATGCCTGTAGGGACTAGCGGAAAGGCAATGCTCTTATTATCTGGGGGTATTGACTCTCCTGTTGCTGGATATATGATTGCTAAGAGGGGAGTTGCTATGGAGGGAGTTTATTTTCATGCGCCTCCTTATACAAGCGAGAGGGCAAAAGAAAAAGTCATAGAGCTGGCAAAAATAGTCTCAAAATTTTCTGGGCCCATTCATCTTCATATTATTCATTTCACAAATATTCAGTTATCCATCTATGAAAAATGTCCCCATGATGAGCTGACCATTATAATGAGACGCTACATGATGAGAATTGGAGAGAAAATAGCCAAGGAGAGAGGCTGTCTTGGGTTGGTCACGGGAGAGAGCATTGGACAGGTGGCGAGCCAGACAATGCAGAGCTTAAGAGCGACCAATGAGGTGTGTGAACTTCCTGTCTATAGGCCCTTAATTGGGTTTGATAAACAGGAAATAGTAGAAATCGCTGAGAAAATCGGAACGTATGAAGTGTCTATCCAGCCCTTTGAAGATTGCTGCACTATATTTGTAGCAAAACATCCCGTGACAAAGCCTAATGTAAACAGGATCAGGCATTCGGAAAGAAATGTAAGGGAGGAAATGGAGGAGCTTATGAAAACAGCTCTTCAAACAAAGGAAGTGTTGGAAATTACCGGATAAGGTTGGAAAGGCAGGGGCCAGGAAATGGAGCAGAAGGATGGATTAAAAAAAAGAAAAGAACAGATTTTCTTTTTCCTCATGGGGGCTTTTCTGGGGTGTATATGCTTTCTTGCTATTTATGGAATAAAGGTGTTAGACAGTTCTTATACGGACTGGCTCTTTGCCTCAGAACAGGATTTGTACCAGCACTATATTGGCTGGTGTCATTATCGGAATACTCCTTGGCAGTTTCCTATAGGGATGATCGATTCTCTGGCAAAGCCTTTATCAGTATCTATTATATGGACAGATTCTATCCCTTTGTTTGCCCTTTTCTTTAAATTGTTTTCCCCTTTTCTCCCTATAGAGTTCCAATATTTTGGATTCTTCGGTTTGTTTTCCTTTTCTATGCAGGGAGGGTTTTCTGCCCTTCTCATTGGAAGGCTTACCCATAGGAAAAGCTTAGGATTGCTGGGAGCCCTTCTTTGTATTTTGAGCTTTCCAATGCTTCAGAGGATGTTTTACCATACAGCATTGGGAAGTCAGTGGCTCATTTTTCTTTCTCTCTATGTATGGCTGGAAAGAAGGAGATGGAAAGGAATAGGGAAGATTTGCTTAATCTGGGCAGGAATAGGGGCCTTAACAGTATCCCTTCATTCTTACTTTCTTCCTATGACAGGAATATTGATGATGGGTATGGCTATTCATCTTTATTTGGAAGAGAGGGATAAAAAGCGCTCTTTGGGAATTATTTCTTCTTATATAGGAGGGGCAGCAGCAGCACTGTGGATTTGGGGAGCTTTTGAAGGAAGCTCTTCCCCGGTGGGAGAGGGACTAGGCACTTTTAGCAGTAATTTAAATACTTTTTATAATTCTCAGGGGCATTCTTCCCTATTAAAAGGACTTCCCCTCTATTTTGACTGGCAGGAAGAGGGATTTGGCTACTTAGGATTAGGTGGATTGTTTCTTGTGGGAATCATGGCACTGTTCCCATTGAGAAGAGTAGTCCTTGTATATAAAGGACAGGCATATCCATCTTTGACAGGCAAGGGAATGCTAAAGGAGTGTAAGAAAGCAGTGAAACGTCATCCCTTTCGTCTTCTGCTGTTTTTAGCTTCTTTTATACTTTTCTGTTATGCAGTAAGTCCTATTGTAACTTGGAATGAAATAGAAATCATTCATGTCCCTCTGCCTAGTTTTGTAGAGAGGATGTTAAATATTTTTCGTTCAAGTGGAAGACTTATTTGGCTTCCTATGTATATGATAATACTCACATCTATTGTCTTTCTTCATAGAAGGTTAAGGGGAAGGGAGAGTTTTTTTCTCCTTTTATTGGCTGTCCTATTGCAATGGATAGATATAAGGGAATATGCTATGGAAAAAGGGGAATACTTTGCCAAGAGAGAACACAAGTATCAGATTATGTGGCAGAAAACTTTGATAGACAATGACGAACAAAGGTATAAGGGTTTTCAGTTTATGTACACAGACAATGATATTTTACTACCAACCGCTTACTATGCTTATTTAAAAGATATGTGGGTGAGTAATTATTATTTTGCCAGAAGTTATGAGGAGGAAGTGGAAAGAAGAATAGAACAATGCCAAAAAGAGCTTTTAGAGGGAGAAGTATCCGGAGATGTTCTTTATGTTTTTCAAGAAGGAACCAAAGGATTGGAAAACTACCCTTTGCATTACACACAATGGTACGGACATATTGTGGGTACAAGAGACAAGATAGATAATGGAAAAAAATAAAAGGCATCTGCCATTGCAAATGCCTGAATGCCTTTTTGGCTGATGCCATTCTTATGAAATTAAATAAGTCTTTAATACGTTCATGACTTCGTCAATATTTTCTTCTGCATGAATGTTCAGGTCAATAGGCTTGGACAAATCTAAACTAAATATCCCCATAATGGATTTGGCGTCAATAACATACCTGCCGGATACAAGATCAAAATCATAATTAAATTTTGTAATATCATTTACAAATGATTTCACTTTATCAATAGAGTTTAAAGAAATCTGAACGGTTTTCATAAAAAGCCTCCTTTTAGTATTCGATTATTAGCTTCTATCTTAATGGTAAGTATAGGAAAAGTCAATAATAAAACATCATTTAAAGGAAATTTCCGTCTTTTATTAATGAAGAAGGAAATGAGAAATTTTTCTCTATCAGTGAGTAATCTGAGGCTCAAAGGCAAAAGGTTACAGGAAGGGCATAGATGTAATTATGAAAAAAGCAGCGCTGTACAATCTGGGATGCAAAGTGAATGCATATGAGACAGAAGCAATTCAACAAATGCTCCAGAAAAATAACTATGAAATTGTGCCATTTACCCAAAAGGCAGATATATATATTATTAATACATGCACAGTAACAAATATTGCTGATAAAAAATCTAGACAGATTCTTCACAGGGCCAGAAGAATGAACCCAGAGGCCATTGTCGTAGCTATGGGATGCTACGTTGAGGCAGGTGAAGAGAGAGTCCTTTATGATCAAGGAATTGATATCTTAATTGGAAATGAAAAAAAGAACAAGGTATTAACTATCTTAGAACAGTACATAAGGGGTGAGAAAGAAGGAAAGGATTCTTTAAAGGAAGAGGAGTCAATAGAGAATGTTAAAAAATATGGGGATATGTTTTTGGAAGAGACAAAGACCCATACAAGGGCTTACATTAAAATTCAGGACGGCTGTAACCAGTTTTGCAGTTATTGTATTATTCCCTATGTGAGGGGAAGGGTGAGAAGCAGAGAAAAAAAATCTATTTTGAAAGAAGTAGAGAACTTGGCGAAAAAGAACTATAAAGAAATTGTTTTAACAGGCATTCATTTGAGTTCCTATGGCAGTGACTTAGAAGGGGGAAAAAAGGGAGAGTCTCTCTTAGATCTAATAGAAGCTCTTCATAATATTGAAGGATTGAAAAGAATCCGCTTAGGTTCTCTGGAGCCAGGTATTATAAAGGAAGAGTTTGTAAAGAAGTTAAAAGGATATAATAAACTTTGTCCTCATTTTCATCTTTCCTTACAAAGTGGGTGCGACGCTACTTTAAAAAGAATGAATAGGCAGTATACAACAGGCGAATACTATGAAAAGGTAAATCTGCTGCGGGAAGAATTTTTTGATCCAGCAATCACAACAGATGTTATTGTTGGATTTCCAAAAGAGACCGAGGAAGAATTTCAAACTACATATGAGTTTCTTGAAAAAATATGCCTATATGAAATGCACGTATTTAAGTATTCAAAAAGACAGGGAACAAAGGCAGCTTCTATGGAAGGACAAGTGCAGGAAGCTGTAAAAACGAAAAGAAGCAGCCAGCTTCTTTTCATGGCAAAAAATAATAAAAAAGCCTTTCAGGAAAGGTACAGAGGAAAAAAGGTAGCTGTATTATTTGAAGAATCTCTAGTGACAGATGGGATTTCACATCAGACAGGATATACAAGAGAATATATAAAAGTTAAATATAATGGACATAAAAACTATATAAATCAAATAGTAGAAGGAAGAATTTTGCCTGAAGAGGATGGAGATGTCCCTGTGTTTGAACCATTCATGCATTGAACTTTTAGAAAAGATAGAGTACAATATAAGGAAAGCAAAAGAGCGTGAACCATATTTTTACAAATTTTTAAAGGAATGGAGGATGGATATGCAGGATTTTGGAAATACACAATATTTTAAGGTAGAGACAGAGCCAGAGACAGGAGTAAAGGTAGTTCTTTCTACAGTATATGAGGCATTAACGGAGAAAGGCTATAATCCTGTAAATCAAATTGTAGGGTATATTATGTCTGGCGATCCTACCTATATTACAAGTCACAATAATGCCCGAAGCTTAATTATGAAAGTAGAGAGGGACGAATTGGTGGAGGAGCTTTTGAATAGTTATATCAAGAGAAATGGTTGGAAGTAACAATATGGAAAAGGAAGGACGTATTATGGGTCTGGATTTTGGGGGGAAGACAGTGGGCGTTGCTGTGAGTGATCCTTTGAAAATGACAGCTCAAGGAATAGAGATTATCCGACGCAAGTCAGAAAATAAGCTAAGAAGGACTCTTGCTAGAATAGAGGAATTGATTAAAGCATATAACGTGACAGAAATTGTCCTAGGATTTCCAAAGAACATGAATGCTACAGTAGGGGAGCGGGGAGAGAAATCTCTTCAGTTCCAGGAGATGTTGGAGAGAAGGACAGGGCTTGACGTTGTCATGTGGGATGAGAGACTGACAACGGTAGCTGCAAACAGGGCAATGGCAGAGGCAAAGATTCCAGAAAAAGATAGAAAGGGTTATGTGGACGAGATTGCGGCTATCTTTATTTTACAAGGATATTTGGATTTATTAAAAAATAGATAGGATGGGGGCTATATAAGAGCTATAAGTGAACTTGTTTACAGTGCGAAGAGAAAGGCACGGTTATTCATATGGAAAAAATAAGATTTGCACAAGAGGATACGGAGGAATTCGTGGATTTTTTTGTGTTGGAGCAGGCAAGGCTCAACGGTTTTAACTATATTCTTGTGACAGATTCAGAAGAAGAGGGGGCTTTGGCCTTAATCTTAAAAGATCTGTCCAAGGATGAGGAAAAAGAGGCAGAATATGTCATTGTAGAAGACGACAAGGAGCTAGAAATAATAGCAGGAATTTTTGAGCAAATGTTAGAGGACATTTGTTTTGAGAAATAGAAAAATGGAGGTATAGGATTGAGACAAAAAGAAAAAATAAATCATTCAAAGCTGAAAATTATTCCCCTGGGCGGATTGGATCAGATTGGAATGAATATAGCAGCTTTTGAATATGAGGATAGCATCATTGTGGTAGATTGTGGATTATCCTTTCCCCAAGATGACATGCTTGGAATTGATTTAGTCATTCCAGACGTCACCTATTTGAAAGAAAATATTGAGAAAGTGAAAGGATTTGTCATTACCCATGGACATGAGGACCATATTGGAGCGCTCCCCTATGTGTTAAAGGAAGTGAATGTGCCTATTTATGCTACAAAGCTGACAGTTGGAATTATTGATCACAAGTTGGCAGAACATAATTTACTAAGACAGGTAAAGAGGAAAATTGTGAAACATGGTCAGTCTATAAATTTAGGGTGTTTTCGTATAGAATTTATTAAAACAAACCACAGTATTGCCGATGCGTCCGCTCTTGCCATTTATTCCCCAGCAGGTATCGTTATCCATACAGGAGATTTTAAAGTGGACTACACGCCTGTATTTGGAGATGTTATTGATTTGCAGAGATTTGCAGAAATAGGGAAGAAGGGCGTTTTGGCTCTTATGTGCGACAGCACCAATGCAGAGAGGCCGGGATTTACCAATTCTGAGAAAACAGTAGGGAGAACCTTTGATAACATTTTTGCTGAGCATAAGGATACAAGAATTATTATTGCCACCTTTGCTTCCAACGTAGACAGAGTGCAGCAAATTATAGACTCAGCTTGTAAATATAAGAGAAAAGTAGTCGTCGAAGGCAGAAGCATGGTGAACATTATCAAAACTGCCATGGAGCTGGGCTATATTAATATTCCAGATCATACCTTAATCGAAATTGACCAGCTGAAAAATTATCCTGACAAGGATACAGTTATTATTACAACAGGAAGTCAAGGAGAGTCCATGGCCGCTTTGTCAAGAATGGCGGCTAACCTTCATAGAAAGGTAACGGTAGGCCAGGGAGACACAGTTATATTCAGCTCAAATCCCATTCCTGGAAACGAGAAGGCGGTTTCGAAAGTAATTAATGAATTATACCGCAAAGGCGCCGACGTTATTTTTCAAGATGCCCATGTTTCTGGACATGCATGCCAAGAAGAGATTAAATTAATATATTCTCTTGTAAAACCAAAATTTTCCATTCCAATTCATGGAGAATACCGCCATCTTACGGCTCATTCTAAGCTAGCTATGGATTTAGGAATACCAAAAGAAAACATTTTTATTATCTCAACAGGGGATGTTTTGGAATTGGACAAGGAAGGCGCAGCAGTGACAGGAAGCGTTCAGGTTGGTTCTATATTGGTAGACGGTTTAGGCGTGGGAGATGTAGGGAATATTGTTTTAAGAGATCGACAGCATTTAGCAGAGGATGGAATACTCATTGTAGTTCTTACTCTGGAAAAGGGAAACAGTCAAATTTTGGCAGGGCCTGACATTGTATCCAGAGGATTCGTTTATGTCAGGGAATCCGACCAGCTGATGGAGGAGGCTACCCGGGTAATTGAAGATTCCCTTGGGCGTTTATTAGATAAAGGCATTACTGACTGGGGAAAAATGAAAAGTGCAGTAAAGGATAATTTAAGTGATTACTTATGGAAGAAAACAAAGAGGAGACCAATGATACTGCCCATTATTATGGAGGTGTAAAAGAACGTGGACGGCGTTAGGAGTGTGACAGAACAATTAATTAGGGAAATAAAAGATACAGAGGAATATTTTAAGTACCAGGAACAGAAGGAAAGAATAAAGGAATGGCCGGAGCTGAAAGTACAGTTGGATGAATACCGCCTTAGAAACTTTGAATTACAAAACCGAGTAGATCCGGCAAATTTATTTGAGGAAATTGATCATTTTCATAAGGAATATGAAGGATTCAGAGAAGATGCAAGGGTAGCATCTTTTCTGGATGCTGAGCTGGCGTTTTGCCGTATGATTCAAGGAATCTACGACAATATTATGGAGAACATTGATTTTGAGTAATTCTAAGGCGGCTTTGGGAGGATAAAAAATGAATGTCAAGAAAGTGGCCCTTTCGCTGACAGGAACGTTTATAAGAATGATTATCACTATCCTTATATTGATAGCCATATATAATGTAGGATTAAAAGCCTATGATTTTGGATTTCGCATTTTTTCTGAGGAGCCCATGGCGGCAAAACCAGGAAGAGATGTGGAAGTGACAATAGAAGACGGGGATGATGTCCTTGCGGTTGGAAAGCTATTAGAGAAAAAAGGGCTTATTCATGATGGAAATTTATTTTTCGTACAGGCAAAGCTTTCTTCCTCTAGTAGAAAGATAAAGTCAGGAGTGTATACATTAAATACATCCATGACAGCGGATGAAATGATCAAAACAATGTCAGCAAGTAAGGAAGAGGAATAGGACAAAGTAATGGTAGATGAGAGAACGGCAGTGTATTTAAGTTCCTTGGATATAGGAAATTCCCAGTTATTAAATGAGATTGAAAAAGAAGCTATAGAAACTTTTGTCCCGATTATTGGCAGACAGATGCAAAATTTATTGAAGTTTCTTCTTCAACTTACCAAACCAAGACAAATATTAGAGATAGGGACTGCCATTGGTTTTTCTGCATTGTTTATGCTAGAATATGGGGATAAAGAAGCCTGTATCACTACGATTGAAAAATATGAGAAACGAATCCCTATTGCCAGAGAGAATTTTAAAAAAGCAGGTAAAGAAAGTCAAATATGCCTTCTGGAAGGAGATGGGGAAGAAATATTAAAAGGTCTGACAGGTGAATTTGATTTTATTTTCATGGATGCTGCCAAAGGACAGTATATCCGCTTTTTGGACGGGGCGTTGCGCCTTTTAAAGACAGGAGGTCTCTTAATATCCGATAATGTACTTCAAGGAGGAGACATGATACAGTCTCGCTTTGCAGTAACAAGGAGAAACAGGACCATTCATTCTAGAATGAGAGAATATTTATATGAGTTGACTCATAATGAGATGCTTCAGACGACAATACTGCCTATAGGGGATGGAGTGGCTCTTTGTGTGAAGCGATAGATGAAATAAAAGGAGTAAAAATAAAAGATGAGAAATCCTGAGCTATTAATACCTGCAAGTAGTTTAGAAGTGTTAAAAACAGCTGTAATTTTTGGAGGTGACGCTGTCTATATTGGCGGGGAGGCTTTTGGTCTTCGGGCAAAAGCAAAAAATTTTTCTATGGACGAAATGAAAGAGGGCATTACATTTGCCCATGAGCGGGGAAAAAAAGTATATGTTACAGCAAATATTTTGGCCCATAATGAGGATTTAAAAGGAGCTGCCTCTTACTTTGAGGAATTGAAGGAAATAAAGCCAGATGCATTGATCATATCCGATCCAGGTATGTTTTCCATTGCCAAGAGAGTATGTCCAGAAATAGACATACATATAAGCACCCAGGCGAATAACACCAATTACGAGACCTATTTATTCTGGTATGGATTAGGAGTGGGAAGAGTGGTGGCGGCAAGGGAGATGTCCCTGAAAGAAATACAGGAAATTCGCAATAAAATACCAGAAGACATGGAAATAGAAGCCTTTGTCCATGGGGCAATGTGTATGGCTTATTCTGGGCGTTGCCTGTTAAGTAGTTTTTTTACTGGAAGAGATGGAAACAGAGGAGCTTGCACCCATCCATGTAGATGGAAATATGCAGTAGTAGAAGAAAAAAGACAGGGGGAGTACTTTCCTATCTATGAAAATGAAAGAGGAACTTATATTTTTAACTCCAAAGACTTATGTATGATAGAGCATATTCCAGATCTAATAGAAGCAGGCATTGACAGCCTGAAGGTGGAGGGAAGGATGAAAACAGCCCTCTATGTGGCCACAGTGGCAAGGACTTATAGAAAAGCGTTGGACGACTATCATATTTCCTTAAAACAATATGAGGAAAATTTGAATTGGTATAAAGAAGAAATTGGAAAATGCACATACCGGCAGTTTACAACAGGATTTTTCTATGGAAAACCAGACGAGACAACCCAGATTTATGACAGTAATACGTATAAGACAGAGTACACATATTTGGGAATGATCGAGGGGATAGATGAGAAGGGAAGGTACAAAATTACCCAGAGAAATAAATTTTCAGTAGGCGAGTTCATAGAAATTATGAAGCCAGATGGAAGGAATGTAAAAGCCTATGTAAAAGGTATTTATAATGAGAAAGAGGAAGAGATAAAAAGCGCTCCCCATCCAAAGCAGACGTTATTTCTTGTCTTGGAAGAGGAAGCCAGCCTCTATGATATATTGAGAAGGAAAGAAGACAGAGGAGAGAAAAACCATGAAACTGCTGACTGTGGTTGTTCCCTGCTATAATGAGGAGGAGGCCATTCCTTTTTTCTATGAAGAGATGGAAAAGATCATGGTGTTATTTTCAGAAAAATGGCCAGAAATAACATTTGAATATTTATTTATTGATGACGGATCCATAGATAATACATTATATACAGTAAAAAAGCTCCGCACAAAGGATGAGAAGGTAAGATATGTGTCCTTTTCCAGAAATTTTGGGAAAGAGGCAGGGATTTATGCAGGTTTAGAAAAAGCCAAGGGGGACTTTGTGGTTATAATGGATGTAGATCTCCAAGATCCTCCAAAGCTATTGCCAGAAATGTTTCAGGCAATTTATGAAGAAGGATATGATTCTTCAGCAACGAGAAGGGTAACGAGAAAGGGGGAGCCGCCTATCCGCTCTTTTTTTGCTCGATGTTTTTATAAGATTATGAACCGCATGTCTGAAACAGAAATTGTAGACGGTGCAAGAGATTACAGAATAATGAACCGAAAAATGGTAGACGCTATTATTCATATGTCAGAATATAACCGTTTTACAAAAGGAATATACAGCTGGGTAGGTTTTAAAACAAAGTGGATTGAGTTCGAGAATGTAGAGCGGGTGGCAGGGGAGACGAAATGGTCTTTTTGGAAACTTTTTTTATACTCTATAGAAGGAATCATTTCCTTTACGACAGCCCCTCTGACTTTCTCTATTATGATAGGATTATTGATGTCCATAGCAGCTGTTTTTGTCATTTTATTTATTATTATTCGCAAATGGCTGTTTGGGGATCCTACGAACGGATGGCCTTCCATGGTATGCATTATAGTATTTATCGGGGGAATTCAGCTCTTTTGTATGGGGATTTTAGGAGAATATTTGGCAAAAACCTATTTAGAGACGAAAAAAAGGCCTATTTATATTTCTAGGGAAGAGACATAGATGTAAGAGTCCAGAGAAAGGAAGTGGAATGAATGAAATTAATCATTCAGATACCGTGCCTGAACGAAGCCGAGACATTAGAACTTGCCTTAAATGACCTGCCAAAGCATATAGATGGAATCGACGTTATTGAATACTTGATTATTAATGATGGGAGTACAGACAATACAGTGGAAGTGGCAAAAAATTGGGGGGTTCATCATATTGTGAATTTCACCCAAAACAAAGGCCTGGCAAAGGGATTTATGGCTGGAATTGATGCCTGCTTAAGAGCTGGGGCTGACATCATTGTCAATACAGATGCAGATAATCAGTACTGTGGAGCTGACGTAGAAAAGCTAGTGCAGCCTATTTTGGATCAAAAAGCGGAAATGGTCATTGGAGAGCGTCCTATTGAAGAAACAGAGCATTTTTCTCCTTTAAAGAAAAAGCTTCAGCGTTTGGGAAGCTTTGTTGTGCGAAAGGCTTCTAAAACGAATGTTCCCGATGCTCCCAGTGGATTTCGAGCGTATAGCAGGGAAGCTGCAATGAGACTAAATGTAATTAATAATTATACGTATACGCTAGAAACGATTGTTCAGGCTGGGAGAACTCAGGTGCCTATTACATCTGTTCCCATAAGGACAAACCCAGAGCTTCGCAAATCACGACTGTTTAGCAGCATGGGATCTTATGTGAAACGGTCTATGATTACTATTATTCGGGCTTACATGATGTATAGGCCTTTGACTTTTTTTACTGTCGTTGGAGCAGTCCCCTTTCTCATAGGTACAGGCATTGGAATCCGTTTTCTGCTCTTCTTTGTTAAAGGGAATGGAATGGGACATGTCCAGTCTCTTATTTTTGCCAGCACCCTTATGCTCCTTGGATTTATGACCTTTATTGTAGGGCTCCAGGCAGACGTAATTGCAGGCAATAGAAAGCTGTTAGAAGATATTCAATATCGGATTCGAAAAATGGATTATGACAAAAAAATGGGAAAAAAAGATGAAGAAGAATAAAAAAATCCTATTGATTGGGCCAGTGTATCCTTATAAAGGGGGAATTTCCCATTATACAGGCCTTTTGTACAGAGCGCTTACAAAAAGATTTCAGGTAAAAATGGTGTCTTATAAAATGCAGTATCCTAAGTTTTTATTTAAAAAAGAACAGAAGGATTTTTCCAACGATGCATTTAAGGTTGAAGGAACCCAATATGAAATTCATACAGCAAATCCTATCAATTGGATTCTTAGGGCATGGAAAATAAAAAAGGAAAAGCCGGATATGATTTTGATTCAGTGGTGGCATCCTTATTTTGCCCCTTGCTATTATATCATGTCCTTGTTTTTTGGGAAGACAAAGCTATTATACTTATGCCATAATGTATTTCCCCATGAGCGGTTTTTCTTGGATAAGTTTTTGGTGAGACTTGTATTAAAGAGGGGAGATTATTTCATCCTTCATTCTAAGATGGAGGCAAAGGAGCTTCTTTCCATAAAAAAGGATGCCCAATATAAGGTGAATGTTCATCCTACGTACAATGTATTTCAGTTTCAAAATATGTCTAAGGAAAAAGCCAGGGAAATATTGGGAAGGGGAAGGGAAGAAAAACTCCTGTTATTTTTTGGCTTTATTCGTCCTTATAAAGGACTTTCTTATCTTTTAAAGGCAATGGGAATTTTAAAACGACAAGAAAAGCTAAAGAAACGAAAGCTTTTAATAGTAGGGGATTTTGCTGGGACTAGAAGAGAGTACGAAAATCTGATAGAAGAAAATGAAATTGGAGAAGAAGTATGGATTAAAGATGGGTATACACCAGACAGAGAAGTAGAGCCTTACTTTGCAGCCTGCGACGTGGTCGTCCTCCCCTATGAATCAGCTACCCAAAGTGGCATAGTACAAATTGCCTATGGGTTTGAAAAGCCAGTGATTGTCACAAACGTTGGAGGACTTCCCGAAGTAGTGGAGCATAAGAAAACAGGTTTTATTGTGGAACCTAACAATCCAAAGGCACTGGCCCAGAGTATTGATAACTTTTTTGAAGGGCAGTGGGGAGAAAGGCTCAAGAAGAACATTCAGGCAGAAGCCTATCGGTTTTCCTGGGATAGAATGGCAGATGTGGTAGAAGGCTTTATCTCTTCTTCATAATCCAATCGTATAGTATTCTTTCAAAATAAGCGAGTCTGTAAGCGATATAAAAGACAAAATCTTGAATTTTATTTGTATGAAGGTATTCTCTATTATACAATACAAAGCTGTCGTAAAAATGGGAAAAGGCCTTTGCCTTAGAGCCATAGGTCTTACGTATAGAGACGGAGTGAAAATGCTCGTAGAAGGAGTGGGGCAAAACACCCACCTTATAGCCGCCTTTTTTCAAACGCTTGGACAGAATGATTTCTTCCCCATAAAGGAAGGTGCGTTCGTCCAGGCCCTTTATTTTTTTAAACGCCTCTGTGCGGATACAGAAGAAGGAACCTTCTACAACGCCTACTTCCTCTATATCCTTAGATGATGAGAGGAGCTTTTTTCGAATTCTTCTTTTGTCTAAGTTAAACCATATAAGAAAGAGACTTTCAATGACGCCAATAAAACTTGGAAGATTCCATACATTGTATCCCTTTTTTACCATACAGGATAGAATACCATATTCAGGATGAGCCTCCATGGATTGTAAAATTTTCACAAAGCTTGCTTGGGAAACTTGAATGTCTGGATTTGCCACAAAAATATAATCAGGATGATAATGATCTATAGCATAGAAAATTCCCAAGTTATTTCCTTTGGCATAGCCGCCGTTTTCAGGTGAAGACAAGACTTTTATTTTGCCTTTTTCCAAAGATTTCATAAAGGATAAGGACTGGTCGGTAGAACAGTTATCCACTAAAAGAATGTGGGAAAGGCTTGGAAAGCTTTTTACCTTTTTTGCCAAGGCACATGTGTTTTTTCCATCATTATAATTTAAAATAACAAGGACACTTTTCATAAGTCCATTCCTTTCTTAAGATGTTTAAAATTATTATAACCTAATTCGAAGAAATTGTACACGGAATTTCCAGCCTATGAGAGGAAGAGGAGGAAACCATCTATGAATTTTGTAACCATGCTTTTGCACACGAAAAATGTGCATTTGCTAAAAGATGTTGGTATGATACCTTATATGCTATGGAAACAATATGGATATAACGCCCGCATTATTACGTACAAAAATGAAGAAAAGTATGAGTATTTAGAAAAAGAAGTAAGGGGATTAAAGTTAAAATTTATACCTAAGGGCAGGTTGGGAAAAATTGTGGATGGCAGTATTTATTTGTGGAAAAATGCAGGAAAAATAGACATACTTAATGTGTATCACTTAAATTTGGCTTCTTTCATATGGCTGCATGTTTATAAGTGGAGGAAAAAAAGGGGAGGAAGAGCTTATTTGAAGCTGGACATGGATTTGAAAGGGATGGAGAGGGCAAAAAAGCCAGGACTTGTAGGTTTTGTGAAAAGGAAGACCATCAGGCTTTCAGATATTGTTTCTGTGGAATCAACGATAATTCAAAAGGAACTTGCCCCCTTCCTTAAAAAAGACATTCTCTATCTTCCCAATGGATTTAACTTGCCAAAAAACAGTGGCCAGCCTTTTAAAAAGGAAACTATTATTTTAACAGTTGGGAATTTAGGAACATGGGCAAAGGCTACGGATGTACTTCTCCATGGATTTGCCTTATCTTATAAAAACCACGGATGGAAATTAAGGCTCATTGGACCAGTAGAGCCTTCATTTGTAAAGACAATAGAGAAGTTTTTTAAACAGTGGCCAGAATGTAGAGATAGAGTAGAGTTTCTAGGAGAAATCAAAGAAAAGGAACAGCTTATGGAGGAATACAAAAAAGCGAAAATCTTTGTCCTTGGTTCTAGGGGGGAGAGCTTTGGCATAGCTCTTGCAGAGGCTATTAGCTGTGGATGCTATTTGGTAACAACGGATTCTGTTCCAGCAGGCTATGATTTAAATGGCAAAGGAAGGTTTGGAGAGGTGGTAAAAACAGACGACGCCAAGTCCATGGGTATGGTGTTTACAAAACTTTGGAAGGAAGAGAGAGATTGGGATGCAAAGGCAGAAGAGATTATGAAATTTGCATGGGAACATTTCTCATGGGAACCTGCCATTGAGAAATTAGACAAGGCTCTTCATATATGTTATGATAGCAAGCATAACAAGAAGGGATTATTTGGATAAAAATAAGTAGGAAGTTATGGAGAGGATGGAGTGAGTGATGATAGGAAAGCCTCTAGTTTCCGTAGTGACTGTTTGCTATAACGAGGAAAAATCGATAAAAAGGGTTTTGGAATCTGTGCTTTGCCAAAGGTATGATAATTTTGAATATATTATTAAGGATGGAGGATCGACGGATAGGACCAATGAAATTATAGAATGCTATAAGAAAAAATTTAAAAAAAGGGGAATTCCCTTCAAATATGTGTCAAAAAAGGATGGGGGCATTTATGATGCAATGAATAAGGCAGTATCCCTTTGCCAAGGAGAATGGGTTCAGTTTATGAACGGGGACGACCGATTTTACAATCAGTATGTCTTGTCAAATGTCTTTAGTGGAAAGGACTATGAAGGGGCGGATATTTTATATGGGGATGCTTTAGAACAAGAATTTGGGCAATATTATTATTATCCAAAGAGGATGAAGGAAATAGAGTCTAGAATGCCCTTTAGCCATCAGTCTTCTTTTGTGAGGAGGAAGGTTTTAGAAACATATCCTTTTCACACAAGTTATAAAATTGGGTCAGATTATGATTTTCTATTGACAGCCTACAAGGCAGGTCTTTCCTTTCAGGATGTAAACTGTATTGTTAGCGTGGTGGCAAAAGAGGGGGTGTCAACAGTAAACCTCTATGATACTTTTGTGGAAAGTATGGAGATCCGAAAAAAGCATGGAATTTTTCTCATGACGGATAAAGAGTATAAAAGGGCTCTGATCTTTGTTCGGTTAAAGCAAATAGGCATGGATTATTTTCCTAAATGGCTGAAATTTTCCATCCGAAAAGTGCAGAGAATAATGAGAGGGCAGCAAAGACAGGTGAAGAAAAAGAAAAGTAGGAAAAAGTCTTTATTTTGTCGAAAAATAGAAGAAATAGGATCGGTACTTTACCGAAGCCTCGTCTTTCCTTTTGTGCGCATAGGAATAGAAAAGAAAACGAAAAGTGTCATGCGCCAAGGCTCTTATATAAACGATGGAACCATCTTAAAAGGTAAAAATTATATTGGCAAAAACGTATATCTTTCTAATGTGGAGCTGGGGTTTGGCTCTTATGTAAGTGATAAAGGCATTTTAAAGAACACAAAAATTGGAAAATATACTTCTATAGGGCCGGAAGTTCAAACAGTTTTAGGAGGACATCCCAGCCATACCATTGCCGCCGTCCATCCAGCTTTTTTTAGCAAGGGGACAGACTTAGGCTTTACCTACCAGAAGGAGACGATTTTTCAAGAATTTGATTATATTGACAAAGAGAAAAACATCCAGGTCCTTATTGGAAATGACGTGTGGATAGGAAGCGGCACAAAAATTTTACAAGGGGTTACCATTGGGGATGGAGCTATAATTGGAGCATGTTCCTTAGTGACAAAAGATGTGCCTCCTTATGAAATATATGGAGGAGTTCCAGCAAAAAAAATAAAAGACCGGTTTGGGGACACAGAGAAAAAAGGATTGAAAAGGCTTCAATGGTGGAATAAGGGAGAGCCGTGGATTTTGGCCCATGTGAGGGAATTCAAAGATGTGAAGGAGTTGCTTTTAAAAAATGGACAGTGAAAAATTAAATATTGCCATTGTTGTTGTAGCTTATAATAGGCCAAGAGCTTTGGAACGTCTTCTTTGTTCTTTGAAGAGAGCTCATTATGGGGAAGAGAAGATTCCTTTGATTGTGAGCATTGATTACTGCAAAGGAGAGGAGGGACGGAAGGTAGTAAAGGCAGCAGAGAACTTTTCCTGGCCTTTTGGGGAAAAGAAAGTAATAGAGAGGACCAAAAATTTAGGATTGAAGAGACATATTTTACTTTGTGGAGACTTGGTAAAACAATATGACGCTCTTATTATGCTGGAAGATGATTTGACGGTCTCTCCTGGCTTTTATAACTTTGCCAAGGCGGCGGCGGCCTTTACAAAGGGAAAGGATGAAGTTGGAGGTGTTTCCCTCTATAAACATTTGTTCCAAGTTCATGTGCGGGAACCCTTTGAGCCTATAGATGATGGGTATGACAACTGGTATTTTCAATTTGCCTCCTCTTGGGGGCAGCTGTGGACAAAGGAACAGTGGAAGAGATTTCGAAATTGGTATAGACTCCATGGAGGAGAATCTCTTAGAGGAGACCACATACCAGCCAATGTGGCAGGATGGTCACATAAATCATGGCTGAAAATTTATATCCATTATTTGATCATGGAAAATAAGTATTTTTTCTATCCCCAAACATCCTATACAACAAATTTTTTTGAGGAGGGAACTCACAGTAAAAAGGTGGAAAATGATCTGCAAGTTCCCATGCCTATAAAGGCACCTTCTTCTTTTTCTTTTTCTTCTCTAGAGGAATCCCTATCTGTTTACGATAGTTTTTTTGAGAATAGAAACATGTATTCTTATATAGGGATAAAAAAAGAAGACTTAACTGTAGACTTATATGGCAACAAGAGGTGTACAACTAAGTATTATTTAACAGGTCAATGTTTGAACCGCCATGTTTTAAAAAGCTTTGGACTGAGACGAAGGCCTATGGAGATGAATGTCATAGAACATATTCCTGGGAGGGAGATTTTCTTATATGACATGGAAAAGGAGGGGAAAAAGCCAAAGAAAAAGGCAGGAGATAGGATCCTTTACCATTACCGAGGATTTAAAGTAAAATATATAAAGGAAATTATCAAGTCCAGATTAAGAGAGAGATAAAAAGGAGCCTGGTCATACATGTGTGGAATATTCGGAGCCATGAATTTAAAACTGGAAAGAGAAAAGGGGATAAGCTGTTTAAACCGTTTAAGTCACAGAGGGCCAGACGGCTGGGGATTTTGGCAGGAAGAAGGGATGTCTCTAGGCCACAGGAGACTTTCTGTCTTGGATTTATCAGAAAAGGGAAAGCAGCCCATGACTTATGGGAATGGGCGTTATGTCATTGTCTTTAACGGAGAAATTTATAATTTTATTGAGCTTAGAAAAGAGCTTAAGATGCTGGGATATTCTTTTGAAAGTGAATCGGATACGGAGGTAGCCTTAGCCTCTTTTATTCAGTGGAAGGAAAAATGTCTTCTAAAATGGAATGGTATGTGGGCTCTGGCCATATGGGACAGGCATAAGAAAGAATTATTTTTTAGCAGGGATCGTTTTGGAATCAAGCCTTTATATTATACAGAATTTTCTGGAGAACCATATAGCCTGGCCTTTGGATCAGAGATGAAAGCTCTCCTGCCTCTTTTGAAAGAGATACGTCCCAATGCCTCTCTTTTGACTGACACAGAGAAGATGCTTACTTATGAGGGGAGAAGGGAATGTGTCATAGAAGGAATTTTAAGATTTCCTGCTGGCTGTTATGCTTATGGAGACAAGAGAGGGCTAAAAATCAAGAGGTACTGGAGGACTCTCAACCATCTTATGGAAGTTCCCAAAACCTATGAGGAGCAGGTTGAGAAGTTTCGGGAACTTTTTCTTCATGCATGTAAAATCCGAATGAGAAGCGATGTGACCATAGGGACAGCTTTAAGCGGAGGATTGGATTCCAGCGCAACGATATGCGCTATGTCCCACATTGCATCCAAGGAAAAGGAGGCTAGACTGAATAAAGACTGGCAGCATGCCTATGTAGCCGCCTTCCCGGGAACGACAATGGATGAGAGCGCTTATGCAAAAAAGGTAACCGATTATTTAGGAATGAAAAGCACCTTTGTAAACATAGATCCCTTAAAGGCAGTAAATTCCCTGGAGCATTTTCTCTATTTGTTTGAGGATGTGTATGTGACGAGTCCCATACCAATGATGCTCTTGTATGGGGAGCTGAAACGGGATGGAACGGTTGTAACGATAGACGGCCATGGGGCAGATGAACTTTTTGGCGGGTACACCTTTGATTTTCTCCACGCCTTAAAAGACGCTGGACTTCATAAGGAAAAGATGGATAAGGTGCTAAACGCTTATATAGACAGCTTTCCGGCAGACGGATCCAACATAGCTTTAAAAAGCCGGTCTAAAGGAAAATTAGTGGCCAATTATTATCGAAGAGAGATTACAAGGGGACTGTCTTTTAAGAAAAAACCTCCTCTTCCTATGTATATGAAAGAGGAGAGATTTAGAAGACTGGATCATCTAAATAAGAAGTTATATATGTCCACTCATGAGACAATACTCCCTACCCTCCTTCGAAATTATGACCGGTACAGCATGGCTAACGGAGTGGAAATACGTATGCCCTTTATGGACTATCGTATTGTTTCCTTTGCCTTTTCCATTGGGTGGGAATCAAAACTCCATGGGGGATATTCCAAGTCCATTATTCGGGACGCCATGGCTCCCTTCATGCCAAAGGAAATTGCATACAGAAAGACAAAAATCGGGTTTAACACTCCTATTGTGGAATGGATGAAAGGACCTCTTAAGGAGTATTTTCTGGATCTTGTCCATGAGAAGGAATTTGCCCACTGTGGCCTTATCCGTCCAAAACAGGTGAGAAGACAGGTGATAAAGGTGATAAAGGATCCTTTGGCCACCTTTGCTATGGGGGAAGAAGCGTGGAAAAGTTTATATCCTTATTTGTGGGAAAAGGCAGTGCTTAAGAGGAGATAGGAGCCATGGACATTCAGAAAAAATTACAATTTATTTTTACAAAGGAACAAAAAGTCAAATTTGTCCTCCTCTTTTTTATCCTTTTTCTAGGAGCCTTGCTGGAGCTTTTAGGCGTATCTGCCATTATGCCCCTTATTCAAGTTGTTACAAACCCTAATGTTTTGCGGGAGACAGGATATTTAAAATGGGCTTATGAACTTTTTTCCATGGATGGGGTCAATGATTTTTTAATACTCCTTGTCATTCTCCTCATGATCATTTATGTGGTGAAAAATGTATATTTAAGCTTTATGTATTACATCCAATATACCTTTGTGTTTCAGAACCAGCTGAAAATGGCGGCAAAGCTTATTGACTGTTATTTGAAAAAGCCCTATACATACCATTTGGACAAAAACTCAGCGGAAATGGTGCGAAATGTTATGCTGGATACGGAGCGTCTTTTTAACTTGATTTTGTGTGTGCTTGGTATTTTATCTGAAGGTATGGTGGCTTTGTTTTTAACAGCCTTCCTCCTTGCCAGGGATTTTTTCACTACCATTGTTATGGGCATTGTCCTTTTGGTCTGTATGGGAGGATTTTTAGTACTTGTGCGAAATAAGGTAAAAAAGTGCGGAAGGGATAATCAGAAGTATGACGGAAAAATGCATCAGTCTATTAATCAGGCTCTTGGAGCAGTGAAAGACATTAAAATCTTGCACAGGGAAAAATATTTTGTCCATGCGTTTGAAACCTATGGCGAGAAAAAAATGAAGGCTGTAAGGGATAGCAGCTTTTACGGGCAGGTTCCCAAATATGTCATGGAAACCGTATGTGTCCTGGCAGTTCTCCTTGTCGTTGCGTGGAAGATTTACAGAGGGGAGGAGCCGGCCAGTCTGATTTCCATGCTGACGGTATTTGGGGCAGCAGCCATTCGTCTTCTCCCTTCTGTAAGTAAAATCGGCAATTATGTGAACAATATTCTTTTTTTAAAACCTTCAATAGATTTGATTTACAGAGACTTAAAAGAGACAGAGGACATGGCGGACTATGAGGAGGTAGATAAGGCTCTCCCTGAAAAGGAAGAAAAGCCAAAATACATTGGCATTTCCCATGTATCCTATGCTTATCCAAATATGTCAAAGGATGTCATAAAGGATGTTTCCTTTCAAATTCCTATAGGGGCTTCTGTAGGATTTATTGGTTCTTCCGGAGCAGGGAAGTCCACGATGGCTGATATTATATTAGGAATTCTGACGCCAAAAACAGGGATAGTTTCCTATGGAAACATGAACGTTCACGAGCATCCTATTCAATGGTCTAAAAAGTTGGCTTACATTCCCCAATCCATTTATTTGGCGGATGAATCCATTAAAAACAATGTGGCCTTTGGGGTAGAAGAGGACAAAATAGAAGAATCCCTTGTATGGAAGGCTTTGGAGGAGGCTCAGTTAAAGGAATTTGTAGAAAGCTTGGATGAGGGGCTTTTGACCGTTGTAGGGGAGAGGGGAGTGCGTCTGTCCGGAGGACAGCGCCAGAGAATTGGCATTGCCAGAGCCCTTTATGGGGATCCGGAAATCCTTGTCTTAGACGAGGCTACTTCGGCTCTTGACCAAGATACAGAAAGAGCTGTTATGGAAGCCATTGACAGCCTTCAGGGAAAGAAGACGTTAATTATTATTGCCCACAGGCTCACAACCATTGAAAATTGTGAAATGGTATTTTCCATAGAAAAAGGAAAGGTAAAGAAGGTGGAACATTGAGAATACCATGGGAAGAGGTAAAAAAGCATACTCCTTGTTTTCTTATAGATAAAGAGTTGTTGAGAAGAAACTTAGAGGAATTTCAGAAGGGAATTTTGCAATACTGGGGAAAGGGAATGGTGGCTTATTCCTGCAAGACAAATTCCCTTCCATGGATATTAAATTATGTAAAGGATTTAGGGGCTTACTTAGAAGTTGTCTCGGATACAGAATATGCCTTGGCGAAAAAAATAGGCTGTGAAGACAATCATATTGTTTTTAACGGTCCTACAAAGGGGAAGGAAGCTTTTTTTCTTGCTTTGAGGTCAGGGGCTTATGTGAATATTGATTCAAAGAGGGAGTTAAGATGGCTGAAGGAATATGATAAGCTGGGAGAGAAGGCAGGGGTAGGTGTTCGGGTGAATTTTGACTTAGAAGCAGTCTGCCCTGAGGAAAGTCTGACAGAAGGAGGGGGAAATCGGTTTGGCTATAATGTTGAAAACAAAGATTTTGAACAGGTAGTGAAGGAGATTCAAAGCCTTACGAATATTTCCCTCACAGGGCTCCACATGCATACGAACTCCAAGACCCGCTCCTTTCAAGTGTTTGAGGAGCTGTCGAAAAAAGTATGCAGCCTGGCTGCACAATATGATTTAACATTGGATTTCATAGACATGGGGGGCAGCTTTTTTGTGAAAAAAGGTGAATTTCATAAAATACATGAGTATATAAAAAGAATCAGCGATATTTTACGCCAAAGCTTTTGCCCTCAAAAGACTCTTCTCATTCTAGAACCAGGCTCCGCCCTTATTTCCACTCCAGTTAAGTTTTTAACAAAGGTGCTTGATGTAAAGGATACAAATAAACATCGTTTTGTTGTCACAGATGGAGGGAGAATGTACATTGATCCTTTTATGAGGAAAACTTCTCATGTGTATAAGCTTTTTACCCAGTCTTCCAAGAAAAAGGAAGAGCAGATTATATGTGGACATACGTGCATGGAAGTAGACAGACTCATGACCCTTAAAGGAGAGAGGGAGATGGGGGAAGGAGATTTGATCTTATATGATCTGACAGGAGGGTATACCATGTCCTTAAATCCTCTGTTTATTGAATATTTTCCAAATGTTTTTGTGGAAAATGGAGGAGAATATGAGCAGGTGAGAGAAAAATGGGGCTTAGAGGAGTACTTGCAAAAAAATGTCTATGGACAAGACAGGGAGGAAGAGTGAACAATAAATTTTTCATTTGGCAGGTTTGTGACTGCCCACTGCTTGCACAAACTTTGCATTACGGGCAGGAAGCAGCGCAGAAATGAGGTAAATTATGAGAGACTTTCTTGTAAGCGTTCTTTTTATTACCTATAATCACGAGGCATATATCCGTAAGGCTTTAGACAGCGTTCTAAGCCAGGAGACAGACTTTCCCTTTGAGATTGTCGTAGGTGAGGACTGTTCTACGGACGGCACAAGAGACATCTTACGACAATATAAAGAAAAATACCCAGATAAATTCCGTCTTTTATTTCGAAAGAAAAACTTTGGAAGACCTACAAGAAATGTTTATGAGACTTGGAAGGCATGTAAGGGGAAATATGTGGCGTTTTTAGAAGGGGATGATTATTGGTGTGACGTCCATAAACTCCAAAAGCAAATTGACTTTCTGGAAAACAATCCTTATATTGGAGTGACCCATTCCTGCAAACTAGTAGGAAAAAATGGGGAGAGAGTGGATTACAAGGCAGGAGCTTCCCTCTATGAATGGTCAGGGGAATTTACTTTTGAGGATTACAAATACAGTGGGAAGTGGCCGGGGCAGACGGCAACGGTCGTATGTCATAACTTATTCTTAAATCCCAAATATGATTATTCGATTTTATACAAGGCTCATGATTTTTTAGATGACGGAGTGATTTTACTTTTCCTTTTAATACAAGGCAAGGTATATCGAATGGATCAAGTCATGAGCGCCTGGAGGTTTATTCAGAAAGAGGGGGAAGGAAACTGGAATTCCCTAAAGCTTCGAAGAAATGCCATGGTTGAGGATTGTTATACAAAGCAAAAGCTGTTAAAATGGTGTGAGAAAAATGTAGGTTTGTCAGAGTATGGCAGGGAACTGGCAAAGAAAGATTTTGTGACAGCTCTGTCCGTTTTTTTGAAAAAACCGACAAAGAAACATTGGAAGTTTGTAAAGGATATGTATAGCTATAACATAAAGAACCTTGTTCAAAAAGGGAGAAAAACTTCCTTTTTCTTCTATTGTATAAAGACCCTTGGGAAAGAAGGATGGAAACTTCTCTCAAAACTTCTGACAGGCCGATTCTCCAAAGGAGAACTTAGGACAACAGGAACGAAAGCAAGGGAAAAATCATAGAAAAGAGATAAGCGATGAGTCAAAAGAAAAAACCAATATTTGTGACCCGTTCTTCCATGCCCCCTTTTGAAGAATATGTGGAAACAATCCGTCCTTTGTGGGATTCCTGCTGGCTGACAAACATGGGTACATACCATGAGGAGCTGGCGAAAAAGCTGGCGGATTATTTAGGAGTGCCCTTTGTATCTTTATTTGTCAACGGACATATGGCTTTAGAGCTTTGCATCCAAGCTTTTGGGTTGACAGGAGAGGTAATTACAACACCTTTCACCTTTGTGTCCACAACCCATGCCATTATAAGAAACGGTTTGACGCCAGTGTTTGCAGACATTAAGGAAGAAGATTTCACAATGGATCCGGAGAAAATAGAAGGGCTTATAACAGACAAGACAACCGCTATTTTGCCTGTCCATGTATACGGAAATATGTGCGATACAGAGGCTATTGAAGAGATTGCTAAGAAATACGGGCTAAAGGTCATCTACGACGCAGCTCATGCTTTTGGAGTGACAAAGAAGGGAAGAGGGGCAGGAGACTTTGGACATGCTTCCATGTTCAGCTTTCACGCCACAAAGGTCTTCCACACAATTGAAGGAGGGGCCATTGGAACAAAGGATAAAAACTTAGTACATGCCTTGTGGAAGTTAAAAGATTTTGGAATCCGGGACGAGGAAGTAGTGGACGGCATTGGAGCCAATGGGAAGATGAACGAGTTTCAGGCAGCAATGGGCTTGTGCAATTTAAACCATGTCCATGAGGAGATAGAAAAGAGGAAAAACATTGTCCTCCACTATAGGGAACGACTAAAAGGAAGGAAAGGACTATTTCTGAAAGAGGAACAGCAAAACGTTTGCTCCAATTATGGATATTTTCCCGTTATTTTTAATCCAGAGCTTTTTGGGGAAGATAGAGATTCTGTGTTTTTGCGTTTAAAATCCCATGGAATTCATGCAAGAAAATATTTTTATCCCTTGACCAATGCTATGGAATGCTTCCAAGGAAGATTTGACGTACAAAAAACTCCTATTGCAAAGAAAATAGGGGATAGAGTGCTTACCCTGCCCCTCTTTAGCCAGCTGCCTTTAGAAGAGGCTGACAGAATATGCGATATTCTTTTAGAGAATGGTTAGCATATAGATGGGAGATAGGGAGGATTGACATGATCATAGTCCAATTTACAAGCGGTTTGGGAAACCAAATGTTTCAATATGCATTTTATCGGTTTCTTCAGGAACTTTATCCAAATGTGGAGGTAAAGGCTGATTTAAATTGGTTCCATGGGCATAAGGAACACAATGGATATGAGCTGGAAAACATTTTTGCCAGAAAGGATAACCCAGGATTTCATATAGAAAAGGCTAGTATAAGAGATATTTTGAAGGTTACTGGTCTTATTCCTACTTTTTTAGGAGGGAGATCCGGCCCTTTTTTGGAAAAGCTTAAGTATTATCCTAACAGGATTTTGCGCCTTTTTTCCAGGGAGTATCATAAACAATTTCATATTCATCAAATGGATTATGAGGATAATGAACAAGTATATAAAAAAATTCAAAGGTTAGATTTGGAAAAAAACTGGTATTTTTCCGGCTTCTGGGTGGAAGAGATATATTACAAAGACAGAATCCATAGTCTCAGGAAAGAGCTTTCCTTTCAAGAGGAAACGATGGGGAAGAAAAATAAGGATTATATGGAGAAAATAAAAAACTCCCAATCTGTGAGCATCCATGTAAGGAGGGGAGATTACATTGGAAAGTATAAGGGGGATTTTTGCCTTCTTGACATGGACTATTACAAAAAAGCCGTAGATTATGTGGAAGGGAAGAGAGAGGGAGAGCTGACCTATTTTATTTTTTCTGATGATAAAGAATTTATTGAAAGGGAGTTCTCCTGGCTTCCCCGTAAATGGATTGTGACAGGAAACACAGGAATGGAAAGCTATCGGGATATGCAGCTCATGAAAAGCTGTGACAGTCATATTCTGGCCAATTCCACCTTTAGTATTTGGGGGGCTCTCCTAGATGGGAAGGAGAATCCCTTATGTGTTTACCCAAAAGAATATATGAGGAAAAAGGATAATGAAAAGAAAACAATGGACGGATGGTGTCAAATTGGGAAGGGAGAGGAGCTAAGGCGATGAAGTATATCATTATAGGAGCAGGACCTGGGGGCTTGACCTTGGCCAATAGGCTGATGGAAAAGGGGGAGAGAGATTTTCTCGTCTTGGAGAAGGAAGAGGAGGCAGGAGGACTTTGCAGAAGCAGGGAAGTGGACGACTCTCCCCTGGATATAGGAGGGGGACATTTTCTAGATGTAAGAAGACCCCATGTCAATGAGTTTCTTTTCCAGTTTCTTCCCAAGGAGGAATGGACTTATTTTGAGAGAGATTCTAAAATCCGGATTCACGGGAGGATGATCAATAGCCCCATAGAAGCAAACATATGGCAGATGGATCTCACAGATCAGGTGGAATATTTAAAGTCTATTGCCATAGCAGGATGCAATTTAGATGAGCCTATGCCGGAGAAGTTTATTGACTGGATTTATTGGAAATTAGGAAAGAAAATAGCAGAAGATTATATGATTCCTTATAATGAGAAAATGTTTGGGGAAAATTTAAACCAATTAGGCACTTACTGGCTAGAAAAATTACCCAATGTTTCCTTTGAGGAGACGCTTATGAGCTGTCTGAAAAGAAAGGCCCATGGAGTACAGCCAGGTCATGCTCAGTTTTATTATCCGAAAAAGTATGGATATGGGGAGCTGTGGAGGCGCATGGCAGAACATCTTGGGGATAAGATTCAGTATGGGGTTAGGGCTAAAACGATAGATTTTGAGAAAAGGACAGTCAACGGGAAATACAAAGGGGAGATGATTATTAACACAGCTCCCTGGACAGCCTATGAAAGATTAGATGGCTTGGAGGATGGACTAAGAGAGGATATCAGCTGTTTAAAGTCCAGTTCTGTAGTTATTACTTATTATGAAGAAAGGTTGGATACAGAGGCTCACTGGATCTACTGTCCAGAGCCAAAGGAAAGTTATCATAGAATATTAGTGCGCCATAATTTCTGTAAAAACTCCAGAGGCTATTGGACGGAGACAAATGCACAACGAAAAGAAGAAAGGAAGGGAAGATTTTCCTATGAAAACACCTTTGCCTATCCTTTAAATACCATTGGAAAGAGGGAGATTATGAAAAGGCTGTTAGCCTGGACTAAAGAGAGGGGAGTCATTGGCCTGGGAAGATGGGGAGAATGGGAACATTACAATTCAGACGTGGTTGTAGATTTGGCTCTAAATTTGGCGGATAAGCTCACTCTTCGTGGAATTTGACTATAGAGAAAGAAAAACAAGGAAGCCTTTTGGGTAAAAGAGAAAAAATATAAATAATAGTTGCGCTTATGGAAAGATTGGAGTATTGTAAAAGAAAGAGAGCGATGAACAAAGATGTTCCAAATATAGTTTGGGGCATCTTTTTCCTTTTGCATAAAAGTATGTGCACATGGAGGTCAATATGAGTGAAGTATTAAATGTGGAAAGCATTTTTGCAGAAAATGTTTTTACCATTGGAAAAATGAAAGAACGTCTTCCAAGGAAAATATTTCAGGAAGTGAAAAAAGTTATGGATCAAGGAGGAGAGTTATCTCCAGGGACAGCAGATATTGTTGCAAAGGCTATGAAAGACTGGGCAGTAGAAAAGGGGGCTACCCATTACACCCATTGGTTTCAGCCTTTGACAGGAATTACAGCGGAAAAGCACGACGCCTTTGTCACCCATCCAGATGAGGACGGAAAAATGTTATTAGAGTTTTCCGGAAAGGAGCTCATCAAAGGAGAGCCAGACGCTTCTTCCTTTCCATCAGGAGGATTAAGAGCTACCTTTGAGGCAAGGGGCTACACAGCATGGGACATTACATCCCCAGCCTTTGTGAAAGAAGATGCAGCAGGGGCGGTTCTGTGCATTCCTACAGCATTTTGTTCTTATAAAGGGGAGGCCTTGGACAAAAAAACCCCTCTATTGCGTTCCATGGAGGCGATCAGTGAACAGGCCTTACGCATTGTCCGCCTTTTTGGAAATACAGAAGCCACAAAGGTTGTCCCTTCTGTAGGGGCAGAGCAGGAGTATTTCCTTGTGGACAGGGAGAAGTATTTAAAGAGAAAGGATCTGATTTTCGCAGGCCGCACCTTATTTGGCGCTCCCCCTCCAAAAGGTCAGGAGATGGAGGATCACTATTTTGGAACAATTCGGGAACGCATTGGAGCATATATGAGAGATCTGAATATTGAGTTGTGGAAGCTGGGAGTTACAGCAAAAACCCAACACAATGAAGTCGCTCCGGCTCAGCATGAATTGGCTTCCATCTATGAGACAGCCAATATTGCTGTTGATCATAACCAGATTGTCATGGAGACGATGAAAAAAGTGGCAGGCCGTCACAAAATGGCGTGTCTCCTCCATGAAAAGCCTTTTGCAGGGGTGAATGGTTCTGGAAAACATAATAACTGGTCTCTGGCAACGGACACTGGTGTGAATTTACTGGATCCTGGGGAGACGCCTAATGAAAATATCCAGTTTCTCCTTGTCCTTGCCTGTATATTAAAGGCAGTGGATATCCATGGGGATCTCCTCCGCCAAAGCGCTTCTGATGTAGGGAACGATCACAGGCTGGGCGCCAATGAAGCTCCCCCGGCAATTATTTCTGTATTTTTAGGAGAACAATTGGAAGACGTAGTGAAGCAGCTTGTGGAGACTGGCATTGCCGCCACTTGTAAAGAGGGGGGGATTCTAGATACTGGGGTGAGGACTTTGCCTGGTTTTATGAAAGATGCGACAGACAGAAATAGAACATCTCCTTTTGCCTTTACAGGAAATAAATTTGAGTTTCGCATGGTAGGATCGGCGGACTCTATTGGAAGTCCCAACACTGCCTTAAATGCCATAGTGGCGGAAGCTTTTTGCGAGGCGGCGGATATTTTGGAACAGGCAGAGGACTTTGATATAGCGGTTCATGACTTGATCAAAGAATATTTAACAAAGCATCAGAGAATTATTTTTAATGGCAACGGCTATTCGGAGGAATGGCTGGAAGAAGCAAAGAGGAGAGGGCTGCCCAACATTAAATCTATGGTGGATGGGGTAGAAGCTCTTACAACAAAGAAGGCAGTGGAGCTTTATGAAAAGTTTGGCATTTTCACAAAAGCAGAGCTGGAATCCAGAAAAGAGATATTATATGAAACTTATGCAAAAACAATGAACATAGAGGCTTTGGCCATGATAGACATTGGATCAAAACATATTATACCGGCGGTCGTCCGCTATACAAAGACACTGGCGGATACAGTCAATGCCTTAAAGGAGGCAGAGGCGGACGCAAGGGTTCACAAGGAACTTTTGTCTGAGACAACCGCCTTACTTACAGAGACTAAAGAGGCATTGAAAACCTTAACCCAGTTGTCTGCAGAGGCCTCAAGGATAGAAGAGGCAAGGGAGAGAGCTGTCTACTATAAGGATAAGGTGAAGACAGCTATGGAAGCTTTGCGCTCCCCGGTGGATAAGCTGGAAATGATTGTTGACAAGGAAGAATGGCCTATGCCTTCCTATGGGGATTTGCTTTTTGAAATATAGTAGAATATCTTTATAATAGGAATAAAAGAAAATGGATACTCATGGGAATGGAGAGGAGCATGGAAAAGAATCTCAGAAAGAATTCTATACCTATGAGATTTATCTGGATGAACAGGGAGAAGAGGCGGCGTGTATCCAGCAATACTGGGGGAATGAACTGGAGGTAAGGGTGCCCGAAGAGTTGGCAAAAAGGCCTGTTCGAAAGCTGGGGTAATAAGCACTTTATTTTATAGTATATGGTGTTAAATAGAGTGTTTTTTGTACCAAATAAGATTTTATAGAACAAACTAACTAGGTTTATTTAGATTATTATCGTAAAAGAAATATAATGCATATTTAATAAAAATCCACATCTAATTTAAAATATTATTTAAAATAGGTGTGGATTTTTAATTAATGTGGGATATAATATAATAAAAGTGTCAATAAAGAATGAGGAGATTATTATGCTGATACAATTTAATTTTAAAAACTATAAATCATTTCGGGATGAAGTATCGTTGGATTTATCAGCTACTAAAATTACAGAACATGAAAGCCATGTAGTGGATATTGCCAATGACAAACTGTTAAAGGTTGCGGCAATTTATGGAGCCAATGCGAGCGGAAAATCCAATGTATATGATGCATTTGATTATATGACTTACTATGTATCAGAATCCTTTTACTTTGGAGGAGAAGAAGACGGTCGCCGGAAAACAGAGAATAATTATAGGAAAGTCACTCCTTTTTTGTTCGAAAGAAAGATTAGTGACGAGGAAACTACATTTGAGGTATTTTTTGTAGATAATGCTGAAAATAGCGGAAAAATTTATCAATATGGATTTTCACTAAAAATGAATGAAGTGGTAGAGGAATGGTTGTATTCTAAAGCCAAAACTGCGAGAAACAACTATAGAACAATTTTTTATCGAAAAAAAGGTGAAGAATTGGAGATGAATGGTCTTTCTAAAAGCCATATAGAAAATATCAAAGCATCCTTAAATAAAGCAACACTTATTGTTTCATTGGGAACGAAATTGCGGATTGATAAGTTAAAAAAGGTAAGAGACTGGTTTTTGAATAATGAGATTCTTGATTTTGGTAATCCGGCAGAAAATTACCTTCGATCAAGAGTGCTTCCAGAGAATTTTGTAGACAGCAAGGAAGTACAAGGGAATGTAGTGAAGTATTTTGCATCTTTTGATGAGGCAATTCAAGATTTTAGTGTAGAAGAGTTGCAGCAGGAAAATGAGAAAGATACAGGCAGGGGTTATAAGATTGATGCTCTTCACAAAATGTTGGATAGTCAAGAGCTGGCATCTATTCCTTTAAAATTGGAGTCTAGCGGTACGTTAAAAATGTTTGCGCTCTACCCTTACTTAAAAAATGTGCTGGATCATGGGGGCACACTGTTTATTGATGAGTTAAATGCCAGACTGCATCCGTTGTTGGTACGGAATATTATATTGACCTTTTTGTCGCCGGAAATCAATACGCAGAATGCACAGTTGATTTTTACGACACATGATGTTTGGCAGTTTTCTAATGAATTGCTTCGCCGAGATGAGATCTGGCTGGTCAATAAAAACAGGGATGGAGTTTCTGAATTATATTCTCTGGCTGACTTTAAAGATGAAGAAGGCAATAAGGTACGCAGAGACGAGGCTTTGTCTAAAAAATATCTGACAGGCAGCTATGGCGCTATTCCTGCCTTGAAGCCCATGGAAATGCTGACTGGGAGAGCCTTGGATGACGAGAAAAGGGAAAGGAAAACCTAGCGACCGCAGGGCCGGGAAACGAAAAGACCGGAATAAGCGGGTAGGGACAAGGATACCTGAATTAGGGTATTACCCAATTGTAACTGATACGGAGGAAACAGAGAAGAATTATTTTGAAGGCTTGAGAGATAGCATTCCTGCGGAACTAAAAGATCATTTGGTAATAAAGGTGGAAAAGGCAAAGACCGCAGAACTGGTAAAACGGGCGATGGAACTTAACGATGCAGAATCGCAGTATCGTATTCCATGGATTGTTTTCGACAGGGATCAGGTAAAGGATTTTGATGAGATTATAAGGCTGGCAGAGAAAAATGATATCAATGCTGGATGGTCTAACCCGTGCTTTGAAATATGGATGTTTGCATACTTTGGTGGGATGCCCACAATCAAGGAATCTTATATATGTTGTGAACGGTTTGCGGAGAAGTTTGAGAAGGTAGCAGGGCAAAAGTATTCTAAGAATGATAGAGATATTTATCGGAAACTGGTGCAGTATGGGGATGAAGAAAAAGCGATTCAGATAGCAAAGCGATGTTACAAAAAGTGTATGGAAGATGGGAAAATAAAGCCATCGGAGATGTGGCCGGTGAGTATAGTACAACAGTTGGTGAAAGAGATACGAAGAAAAGTTTGGAGATAATGAAAAATTTCTGTTTACAAAATTATCATCGGACAAAGAAATATCTATTCCAGTAAATGAATACATAAGGGAGAAGGAAGAAATAGTAATTACAGAGGGATAGAAGGAAAAAAGCGAAAAGCTTATTTTCAAGCCTTTCGCCAATCATTATGATAGAAGAGCGATATTTCCAGCCTTTTTTTCATAGTCTTTTTTGTTCACACGCTTGGAAAAAACGGTATTTCACATAGGAAAAATCATGTGCACTTTTATCTGGAAGAGAATGCCGCCCTGACAGTGATTAGCCTCTTATATATTCTCTCTATCCTTTTCTTCATTTATCTTTTTAATTTTCTCATTGATGTTCTTAGCTTCCTGCTTATAATGCCAACAAAAACAAAACCACAAAAAGAGAGCTGCCAAAATTCCAATCACCAAGACACCAATACCAACCCAAGGATTATTCCCCCTAGGAATCCATCCTACAAAAAGCCCTGTAATAACAAAAATAGTACAGCCGACTCCCATATGTATCCATGCTCGCATGACATAAGGCATGTTCTCATTTTCATATACGAAGCCTGGCGCTGAAAATCCTATTCCAACGATTATGGCTCCTATAAACATTTTCGTATAAAAACCATGCGCAAAGAGGAGTTCTGTACCCCCATAAACATCAAGTATCATAATAGAAGTTGAAAATAAAGATAATGATGCACTGATTCCTTTTACAAGAAGTCCAAACATCTTTCTCATATCCATAGGATATCCTTTCCTTTCTCAAATGCCCAGATACCTTTTTAAATCTGGCAAATACTTTCTTGAAACATAATCTTTACATCCATTTTTCATCACGAGGCACATCATGCCTCCAAAACTTGCTTCTGCACTAGTAATATAATTTAAGTTGACAATGGTCGTTTTTGAAATTTTCATAAAACTTCCTTTTAGAATTTTTTCTAATTCAATTAATCGTTTCTTACTTGTATATTTCTTTTCCTTGCAATATATAATTGCCTTATTGCTTTCTACCCGAACTATATAAATATCGTTGGGCCTCAGTACAATGGTTTTCTCTTCTTCGATGGCTGTTATAATTCCAGGAATATTCCCAATCATCTCAACAACCTGTAACACTTCTTCGCTGATTTGGTTTGTATAGATTACTGCATAGGTATTTGTTACTTCTTCCAAAATCTTAATTTCTACATCCATGACTCTGTTTTCCCCTTTAAGGAGAGGCCCAATAACCTTCCATAAAAATATTCTTTCCTCCCGATGAATGGTTTTAGTATAAATCATTCTCTATATTTTTTCAAGCAAAGGACATTTTACGAATGTTATTAATTTATGATAATGCCTCCTTAGGATACTCTTGAGATAATGTCACTTTTCATTAAACTATAAAACTATGAAAGAAGGATTCATTACATTGTCTCAAAAACTATGAAAAACATTGAAGGTCATTAACAGTTTCATTTGACAAATCCATCACAAGACAACAGGCGGCTGAACTTCTGTCGCTTTCTCCACGCCAGATTACACGCTTAAAGAAAGGAATCCTCTAATCTGGTGCTAAATTCTTAATTCATAAAAATACCGGTCGAAAGCCAGCTCATGTTGTTTCAGATGAAATAAAGGAAAAAGTCCTCTCCATACTGCTCTAAGCCGCAGTTCAAAGAGGTCCATTTCCTCCATTTCAAAGATATACTTCTCGAAGATTATGAGATGTCTTCTCATAATCTTCACTTACAAGTATACTAAAAAAGGCTGGCATGGAAAGCCCTATGAAGAAAAAAATTCGCCATCGCACTCACAGACACAAACGAAAGGCACATCCAGGACAATTGATCCAGGTAGATGCAACCCTTTTCGAATGGTTTGGAGGAAAAACGAAATACGCTCTCCACAGAGTCATTAATGATGCAGTCGGTAAGGTCGTTGGCTTATCTATGATCCAAAACGAATGCCTCTTTGGATACTTTGAAATGATGCGTCGGTGTTATCTTGATTTTGGTGTCCCCCAGACAGTTTACTCTGATCGCCATGCCATCTTCTGTTCACCTAAAACAGGTCAATGAGCGGTCGAGGAATTGATCAATGAAAAAACAGTTCATCTCACCCAGTTCGGACGTTCCATGAACGAACTGGGTATTGATAGGATATTTGTAAAAACACCGTAGGCAAAGGGACGTATTGAACGTTTATGGGTAACACTTCAAAGTAGGCTTCCCGTGGAATTCGCTAAACGAAAGATCCAAACTCTCAGCGAAGCCAATGGATTCTTAAAAGAATACCGTACCGCCTTCAACGAGAAAATTTTTATCAAAGCAGAAGGCTCATCCTTGTTTGTTCCATTAAATCCTTTGTAGAAAGCATCAACGCAAAAGGGACAACGCAGGTACCTTTTGCGTTGATGCTTTCAGATGCTCGATGACGGATTCCCTATGATATCAGCAAGGCGCAATATTCCGGTACTTGTCAGTCCACGATTCGCAATCCGTGTGGAATATAAGGGGAAAACCTAAGCAACCATACGTTATCTAAGACCACAAAACAAAAATGCCCGTATCAAAGTAACAGGAAAACAGTGAAAACCGTAACTGCTTACCTAATCCATAGCAGTGAGGAATGGAAAAAAATCTGGTGGGCTGAAGATTACAGCCTTTCACTGAAATTTCTATACGAATTGTTCTTAAAAAACAGCAGTCTGCTTTTTAATTGGCCTGACATCCATGAAGTGGTCATTATAATTTAAGCAGCCAATGAAGAAGTGACCTTTTCTCAAGTTAATACTGCTCTAAAAAAGTGTCATTTACAAAAGTTATTAACAGCAAAGGACATTTTACGAATTGTATCTTTTTACGCCTGTATTTGTAAATTCAACAATAAAGGCTTTTTCTTCAATCCATTCCTGCTTTTCATGGGATGTTAAAATAATGCCCTTCCCAGCGTATACTTTCGCCTCTATCCTATCCATAAGAAGTTTTTTTCTGTTTTCATCTATAAAAGCAAAGGGCTCATCTAATATATACCATTCCCTTTCCAAGGATAACAATATTACTGTATACAGAAAGTTTTTCTCTCCACATGATAACATTCCCCATTGCTTTCCCAGCAATTCAAATACAAACTGGTTTTCCTCACTTTCCTCATTAAAAGATTTTAAATAATGTTCAAAGGCAAGCATTCCATTTTTCATAGAATCCAGTTGATATACAAACTGTAAAAAATCTTTTCCAAGGAGTCTATCAGAGAAAAATATACTTTGATTTATGTAGAGTATATGTTCGTTGCCTTGTATCGTAGCTTTCTTTTGCTTTCTTAGTCCTGCAATATAGTCCAGTAACAGGGTTTTCCCACATCCATTCTCTCCACGTAAATAATTGAATCCCCTTTCAAATTCTATATCAATTTTTTTGTCTATATGGGGGAGAATTAAATCACGAATAATAATATTTTTATTTTTCATGGAAATCATCTCCTTTCATTTGAATTAGGATCAAATTGAAGTATCCCCACTGCGCCAAGAATTAGAGAAAGAAGGGAAACCCATGCATATACGAAAATATTCTTTGTAGTATAATTTGTTAAAATTGTCGACATATAGTACATGGGATTAAAGGTGTTATAGGATGTGCCTATACTTAAGAGCATAAACATTCCAAATAATGTAATGGATAATAAGGTTCTTATTGTATTTGCATGAATTCTTTTTAATAAAACAAAAACAAAGCCTAAAAAAGCAAAAGGAATGCACAGAAAAACAAGTATCATACTGTATTTCATAAGTTGAATGAAGGAAAATGGTTTAACAAAAAAAACCGCTATATTAAATATACTCAAACTTATCATACAAAAAATAATTTGCGTAATTAAATTCCCCATAAAAAAAACAATAGAAGAATTGTATATGGAAAAGATAGTCCTTAAACATCCTGCTTCTTTCAACTCAAGAGCATAAAGTCCTACACCATAAAAATAAGAGCAAAGAATCATATAAATCCACCAAGAAGCTAAATCCTGTTCCTTCATCATATGATCTTTTTCTACATAAAACATAACAAGGGGAAGAAAAACAGACCACGCAAAGGGTAGTTTATCTTTTAGCAACGATTTAACATTTAAAAGAACATAAGCCATTACTCTTTTCATTTTATACCTCCAATAGAATTTATTATGCAAAAGGAAGCAGTTTGGAAAAATTTTTTCTTTTCCATCCAAATGTTTTTTCTAATATTTCTATTTTTTCTTTTTCGAACATCAGGGGATACATGTGTGGAAACCAAAAATCATCTTTTATTTTAACCACTTTTATTCCTTGCGTTTCTCTTTGTGAAAAAACAGAGATATACGGATTCATATTTAATATCTTATAGTTATTTATAATAATTTTTTTCTGATTTCCTAATTGATTTTTTCTTAATATAATTCTTTTTTGGGACTCTAATAAATATTCGTATTCTTGTTTAAATTTAGTAACTGACATTTTCTCAAAATTCAGGTGATATAGGTCATAATTTTGTATTGAGGTTTTTTCTCTAACAAAATTTCTTTTGCTTTTTGATACTGCAAAGTATTGTAATATTTCTTTTTGGGCTTTTTCTATTGAATTAAATATATTTCTACTCGTTCCAAGGCCGGCTGCCTTATTCCTATCTGACCATCCAATTGCTAGGGTAACAAAAATTTCCTTACTTAAGGATATATTATAATATTTTATTTCATCAAGATAATTTAATATATATTGATGTACCTTCATTAATTTTTCATATTTTTCTATTTCTATTTCGTATGCAGGTAGATGAAATAGGAAATTAGCAATAAAAGATTGTCTCTCAAAAAATTCTTTATAGGCATTCCAAATAACATTTTCTGAGTGTACATGTGAAGCCATACCGCATGAATCAACAAAATTGTCTATAAATACCAACTCTGATAAAGGTACATTTTTTTCATTACCATCTATTAAACTAGTCATTTTTTTTGACGTGTCCTTCATAGAATTACTATTAATCAATACTTCCCTTTCAAAAAATTCTCCCAGTGTAGACTTTATGTGCTCCCTTTTTTTACTATTATCAACTTCGTATGCTCGTATTATACGATTATGTGAACGTTTTTCAAAATAAATATGATAATGATGTGATAAAAATATATCTGTATTAATCAATATATTTATACGATTATTTAAAAAATTCATATTATTTCACCTCTATACAATTGGACAATCTAGTATACTATTTTTATAATATCTCTTTATTATTTCTTTACTTTTATATAAAGCAATATTCTCTCTAATAGGAATTGAAGACATCAACTCCTTTGAAATACACTTAATAGTTTTTAAGCCTCTTTTTTCATCAGCATATATAACATTTACCTCTATATTTTTTATCCATGCCTTTAATTCTATTTTATGGTTTGTCTTTTCATATCTGTTTCTATCAGCATGTTTCATTACTTGTTTTTTTCTTTCTACTTCATGATATATTGTTTCATGTTCTAGTGGACATAACTCCGAAAATGAGGATAATTTATTATTAAATTGCTGCCATTCCATTATTTTAGCCTCTTGGATTGCTTCATTAAAAGCCTGTTCTATTGTCTTATTACAGGATGATCCTGTAGCCAACAATTTTTTATCTCTGAAACACATTATTATTATAGTTGGGTAATTAGATATTTCTTCGACTATAAAGCAATAAAATTCATTTGAAATAAAATTGCACTCATTAATTTTTTGGTAATGTACTTCAGATAAAGATATAACTTTGCCGCTATCATTATACCAAAAGCATAGTACATCATTCTTTTCAATTAATTCACGAATTGCTTTTTCAATAATAATGTATGAATTAATACCTGTAGCAGTTCCTGTCGTATCATTATGACCGTATGATGTATCTCCATAAGCAAATAATTTTTTTTTTCTATTACATATAGAATTATCTATAATATTTATAGATTGCACAGTGTCTTCTCTGTCAATAGATATTCCTAATGAAAATCTTTCTAAATATTCATTATAGCATTTTTTTATAGATACTAACTTATTTATGTCTCTACTTGTTGCATCTCCTATAGATATTCCAAGTTTTGTTTTAACTCTGCATAGATTAAGATATCCTATGTAACTCTGTTTTAAAAAAATATTTCTTGTGATTCCATACCTTTCTTTATTCGCAAAAATCATATTTTTAACCTCTATATCCTATTGATTCAATTAGTAGGCACTTTCTTACATTTAGTCCCATAGCATGTGTTGCTTCTTGTTCGGGAAGAAATAATATATTAAATTTTGTTTTAAAGCTTTGTTTCAGCATATTAACTATATATCCTATTTCTTCTATCCCATTAATATATCCCCTTTCTCCATACAAAGCTAATGCTTGTTCAATATTTATGAAAAAAGAAATTATGACCTTATTTTTTTCACTTCCCATCAGTAATGTTTCATTTTCGTATGATTCAATCAATTTATATTGCAATAGGGATCCTTGCTCAAAATCAATTGAATAGATTCCCTTTTTTATCCCACCATTATTTTTAAAGTTAATTATTATTGGGAATGTTACATTATATGTTCTGGATAAATATATTTTTTTCATTTCTTCATACACTTCTAATAGCCCCCCTGTTATTTCTTTTAATGGTATTAAGTCGATTATTATATCCGCTTTTTTGACTTCGTTTGCTTGACAGAGTTTAACCATCATATCAGAAGGATTTCTTTTTTTGAATATTTTGTAAGTGTTCTTTGATGATATTTTAAAGTTTCTTTTAATAAGTTATCATTTACAAATAATTTAATGTATTCATTCCAATAGTAATCATTCATAGCAATCACAATACCCCCAATGACATGCAATATCTCTATTAACAGAAAAGTCTTCTAAGCATATTTCGAGGACTTCATCTATTTTATAATCATCTTGTATTTTCCTTAAATACCCCGATAAAAAATATACAATTTGTAAATATACAGATGCATCTAATGGCAAATGAATATCGAAAGTTGCTTTTTGGGCATATAATAAGTCAAGTATCGTTTGAAAATTAATATTGTATTCTTCATTTTCTCCTCTTAACTGACTTTCTAGCATATAAAAAAAACACATTGGACACGGATTGTACCACGATTTTTTATAAAAATTTGTAAAATATATTTTATTATTATATGGATAAATAAATTTAACTAAAATATTCTTTTCCTTTACAAAAGAATCTATTTTATTTATTTTTTCCAAATTGAATGGATTCAAAAAAACAATAAGTAGGTCATTTTCTTTAAATAAAAACAATTCTTTATCCGCTTCCTTAAGTTCTTCAATTATATATATACCTTTTAAATTCATTTGTACTGAATTAGAAAAAGCATTATCATTGCTAAGTATTACTAATCGTTCTACTGAAAGAAACTTTTGTACCTTTTCCTTGAATAACTTATTCTGCGTCAAAAAATTAATTACACTTCCTGTTTCATTAAAAAAATAAGATTCTATATATTTTTTATCTAATTCTAAAATATTATCCTGTTCTATTTTTATTAAAAAATCTCTTAACTTATTATTAGTAATAACAACTGAGGAATATTGAGTTTGAAAAAAAGTTTTATTGTCCTCTATTTTTTGCCAAATAAATGGTTGTATTTTATACATATTTTCACCTCAAATTAAATAATGCTTATTAAGTAATTTCAAAGCCTATATATCTATATATTATTATAATATTATTTATTAATTTAATATATTTTAGCTTTAAAATCAGTCAGAACAAATTCACTATTAAAATTAATTTCTCTAAATTGGTAGGATACTAAGAGTAGTATTCTACCATAAATTATTATTTTAAATCTGCTGATCCTGTCCCACAACAACAACAGCAGCAAAAACAGCAACAACAGCAGCCACCACCGTTACTTGACTTTGAAACAAAGTCTTTTTTATTTGAAATAACTCCTGTACCAAATCCATAATTGTTTATGTCTTGCACTTTTGTAGTTATTTCTGAAAACCTTTTAGTATGTTTGTTTTCAACTTTCATTTTGTTTTCCTTCCTTCCATTTTTAATTTTTATCTTTACAGCTGTAATTAGATTAGTTATAGACTAGCAGATAATGATAAATTTGTGTGAAAATTTCTATTAAGTGGCCATTCTTTTACACTCACATGTCAAAATCAGTTATTGAAATACCATTGAGACATTCACAGAATAGAATTCCCAGTTCTCCATTTAGAAAGGCAAATACGATTGGGAAGGGGAAAAGGGGTATGAAAAAGAAATATAGTTGTCCTAGTGTTTGTAAATAGGTTCTTTATTGCCTTGTATTTAACAAACTTTTCCAAAAAACCGGTTGTTTTCGCCGGTATGTAGGTTGTTTTCGCCAGTTACCTTTAAAAAAAAAGAAAATATGTTATACTAAGCAAAATTTTAGTAGGTGAAATAAGACAGAAAATAAAGAGAAAAGGAAGGTAAGAATATGAGTAAAGAAGGAACAAACAATCAGGGAAAGAAAAAACAGGGGGAAGAGGTGTGGACAGCAAGGAGCATTTAGTAGAAGGAGCTCTCCTTGTGTGCCTTTATGGAGACAAAGAGGGCCGGCTTACTTTGCCAAAGGGTCATGGGATGACGATTGGGGAAAGAAAAGTTGCAAATCAAAAGGATTGTATAGAAGGAGAGAATATCCCTTATTTTGGTTCATGTGAAAGAAATGAACAGAACAAAAAGTGTAAAGGTTTTATGGATCTGGAGGAACAATGGGAAGAAATTGCCTTCTCAAAGAAGGAGACAGAACTACTAGGAGGAGAAAAGGTGCTCCATATGAATTGTGTTCTCTTTTGCAAGAGAAAGGGGATTATTTTTCCTTGGAATTCTGGTCAGGGTAACCATTCTGTGATGGATTGGGCCTCCTTTTTACAAAGAATGGAAAGAATCCGAAGATGGGCTTTGGGAAAAGATCCTAACTGGCAGATTTTTGGGAAGGATCCTGTTAATCTCAATACAGGGAATTTCATTTATGAGAAGGAAGGACTTGTTATTCCTGGCAGATGGACTCTGTCTTTTTGCCTCTTTTATAATTCCATGGATATAGGGGAGGGATGGCATCATAATCATGAAATTTTTCTCAAGGAAGAGGGTCGGAATATAAAGATTTCCCTTTGGGATGGCAATGAGATATCTTACGAAAGAGGAGTGGGGGATACGTATAGTCCACTCTTTGGAGATTTGGGAATATTGAGAAAAGAAGAGGATGGCTATTTTTATGATATGGGAGAAAAAGGAAAATATTGGTTTAACAAAGAAGGAAATGTGGTGATGATGGAAGGAAGAGATGGGGAGAGAAAGGATTTTACATACAATGAGAAGGGAAAGCTGGAGAGGGTAGACAGCTTAAATGGGGGAAGCCTCTTTTATACATATAACAATGAAGGAAATATAATCCCAGTGGAGGATCATACAGGGAGAAAAATACAGTTGTGGTATCAATATGGAAAATTGGTGGAGTACATAAATGAGGAAGGAAAGTCCTACTATTATGGATATAACGAGAATGGGAAAGTAGACAGTGTAAAAACTCCGGGAGGAATAATAGGGGTGAGAAATGAGTACGATGGGGCAGATAGAGTGGTAAGACAGATCCCCCCGGATAGGGGAATCGTAGAGTTTGCTTATGACGATATGGAAAGAAAAACATAAATGAGAGAGGAGAATGGGAACGTCATTATCTATGAGAGTGATGAAAGATCAAGAAATATAAAAACCATTTACGAAGATGGAGAGGAGAGCTTTCAGTATAATGACAGAAATCAGATAACACTATATATAGATAAGAATGGAAATAAGACCCATTACAAGTATGATGAAAAGGGGAATAGGATAAAGATAATCAATCCATTAAGGGAGGAGAAAGAGTATATTTATGACAGGGAGGGAAACCTTTTATCCATGAAGATCCAGGGACAGGAAAAGAGAAGGAATACCTATGACAAGAAGGGAAATTTAATAAAGAGCACAGACTCTTTAGGGAGAAGTATAGAGTTCCTATATAATGAAGGGAAACTGGCAGTAGAAAGGATAGAGCCGGACAAGGGCAGATGGGAGACGGAATATGACCAACGGGGAAATATAAAAGTGATGAGAAATCCCTTTGGGGAAGAGACAAGATTTACTTACGATAACTTGAACAGAATCATAAAAAAATAGATCCGGCAGGGAATGTAACATCATACAAATATGATGAAAGAAATCACTTAAGGAGTAGGACAAACTCAGAAGGAAAAACAAGAACCTATTATTATAATGAAATGGGAAGCATGGAAAAAATAGAGGATTATGATGGGGAGACTGTCATTTTAAAATATGATTGTATGAATCGTCCTGAAAAAATGATAGACAAAGAAGGGAGAAAAACAGTCTTTCATTATAATGAAATGGGAAATTTGGCAGAAGAGATTACCCCGTCAGGAGCTATAACCCAGTTTTTTTATGATGGAAACAATCGTTTGGAGAGAGTGGAGGTGAAGAAATCAGAAGGGGAAGAAGCCTGCAAAGTTACTTCTTATTTTTATGACCCTGTTGGAAACCTGGTGCGCCAAGAAAAAGGAGATGGGAATAAGATTGCTGAGGAAATAACTTGGGAATATGATCCATTGAATCGAGTTCAGTCTGTAACAAATCCCTTAGGAGGAAAGAAAAACTATAAATACAATCAGGAAGGACTTTTAAAGGCTATAATAGATGAAGAAGGAAACAAAAGGACGTTTGTTTATAATAAAGCAGGGGAACTAGTGGAAGAGACGGATATTTATGGGAATATAACTCAGTATACATACAATGCTCTGGGACAGATAGAAAAAAGAATAGATGGAGGAGGAAGGATTACAATCCATTCTTATATAAAAGGGGGAAGAAGGATAAAAACAAAGTATCCAGAGGGATTAGAAGTTAGCTATGAGTATGACACTTTAGGAAGGATAAAGACAAAATCAGCAGGACAATACTGGAGACAAGATTATGAATATGACAGTTTAGGAAGGCTGAAAAAAGAAATAGGAAGTCAAGGGGAAGAAAGGACCTATATATATAACTTGTCTGGGAAGGTCATTTGCAAAGGGGATAGTAATGGAAATACTACTTATTATGAGTATACAAGAGGGGGAGATTTGGCTGCAATCATTGACCCTATGGGCAGCCGTACAGAATATGAATATGACCAAGGGGAAAGAATAGAGTGGATACGCCAATATGGAAAGGAAGGAGAGGAAATGCGTTTCACCCGATATAAGAGAAATTCTTTAGGACAAATAGAAGGGATCCAGGATGCCTTGGGAAGAGAGGAGAAATTTGTATATGACAGCCTGGGAAGAATAATAGAGAAATGGAATCAGGAAGGAGAGAGGATTCGTTATACTTATTCACCAGGGGGAAAGATTGAAAAAATCATATATGGAGAGGGTATGCATACAGAGATGGAGTATACTGCATTAGGCCAGCTTGCCGTTTTGAGAGACTGGTTAGGGGAGACTAGGATCTTTCGAGACAAAAGAGGAAGAATTGAAAAAGTAATGGATCATAAGGGCAGAGAAATTCATTATGAATGGGGAAATTGGGGAGAAAGGAAAAAAATAAGGTATTCCAATGGAAAAGAAGTATTCTTTGAGTATGATCAAGCATTACGCTTAATAAAACTGAGAAAGGATGAGGAGGGAAAAAAGGGATTTGAGATTTCCTATGAGTATGACAAAGAGGGAAGACTAGTAAAAAAACAAATGCCAGGAGGCATACAAACAGAGTGGACATATAATGCTCAGGGTTATCCAAAGGAACTTATACAGAAAGATGGAAGGGGGATGATAGATCGGTATTGTTATCAATATGATTCTACAGGAAGGAAAATTCTCTTGGAAAAAGAGAGGAAGGGGCTGCCGAAAGAAAGGGGAACTTATGAATATATTTATGACGCCTTGCAGCGCTTAGTGGAAGTGAAAAGAGAGGGAAAACTTCTTTGCAAGTATACCTATGATTCTTTTGGGAACAGAATAGAAAGAGAAAAAATGGGAAGGAGAACAGTCTATGGATACAATGCTTTAAATCAGCTCATATGGGAGGAGAGCAGCCCTGAGTATGAGAGAGTGAATTATACTTATGACGCCAGAGGAAACTTAATTGGAGAGTATAAAGGGGATCGGCAGATCCACAGTTATTCCTATAATATGTTAAACAATCTGGAAAAGGCATTTGACAAGGAAGGGAGAGAGGCAACCTATTATTATAATGGATTAGGACAAAGGGTGGGAAGAAATGAAGAAGAATATGTATTAGACTTAACAAAGCCCTATTACAATCTTTTGGAGAGGATAAAAAAGGAGAAGAGCCAGAGCTATTATTGGGACAGAGGGCTGGCAGCTTTCGAGACAGAAGAGATGGGAGGACCTCAATACATATTAACAGATGAGATGGGAAGTCCTATACGAATTTTATATGAGAATGGGAAAGAATATGCTTATGGATATGACGAGTACGGAATGGACCTATATGAGGAAAAAGAAAAAGGGTATGAAAGGCAGGGAGAAGGGCAGCTCTTTGGATATACAGGATACCGTTATGATGATATAAGCGGAACCTATTTTGCCCAAGCTAGGGAGTACCAGCCAGAGATAGGAAGATTTATAAGTCAAGATGCCATAAGGGGAAATGCAGAAAACCCCATGACGCTAAACCCCTATGGATATTGTGGAAACGATCCAGTAAACTGGGTGGACCTGGATGGAAATGCGGCAGTATACTATTTAAACAATATGGACGGGGCAAGGATTTTGGACATACTGCTGTATTAATAGAAAATGATGACGGTTCCAGTGAGTTTTTTAGTTTTGTAGGAGGTGGAGAACTTGGGGATATGATAGGAGGAAAAGATGTAGGTGGACATATGGGAACAAAGGTACTTAGCAGCTCAGAGACAGAGGAGTTTTTAAATACAGGGGACATTATATATCCAATGAAGTATGGAGAATTAAATTTTGATAATTATGATAGAGCTCTTAGAAGGGAAATAACAGAAGAGGAGAAAATGGAGATGTTAGAGTTTGCCAGGGCATATGAGTCTGCATATAATTTATATACGCTTAACTGCGACATTGTGGCAGGAAAAATTATAGGATTGATTGATGAAGAGTTTTTATTGTGTCAGGAGGGGATAAAGCTAATAACGCCCAATAATAGTTATTTTATAAGATCCGTACTTTTAAAGGATAGATGGGAAAGGATACGTATTGGGAAGAATAATTTAATGGAAATAACTCTTGCAATGCCCAGACGCCAATATATGCTTTATGTAATGATAAAACGATGTATATTATAAATAATAGAAAGAATGAAAAATGAAATAGGAGGAAAGTTTTAGGCAGTTTGATTTTGGACAGGGGGAAGATGAATTAGGATAGTATTAGATAGAAGCAGTTGAGATATTAGTGGAATACTGGGAGAGGAACTTCTAAGAATTATATTTAAAGAATGCCCAAAATATGGGCATTCTGTCTTGCTTTTTGCTGTCATTAAGCAGCAAAAGGTGAGAGAGCGAGAATGGAAAGGAGAAGAAGGATGAAGAGGGTAATATGGATAGGAATTTTACTAATAAGAGCAGTTTACTATCATGAAATTATGTATTTTGCAGAGGAAACCCAATATTATAAATTATATTATAGTGAGGACGAATCAATAGAAAGAGAAAAAATAGTATTGTGTTTTGAAGAGGGGATGGAAGTAGAAAGTAGGTACAATGAGGAAAAGAATATTATTTTAAATGACAGCAGTCAATATTTTATAGACTATAAAAAGGAAACAGATAGTATACTCTATGTAAACAATGAGGGAGAGGTAGTGGAAAAATACTTGGAGACAGGAAGAGAAGAGAGGATAGAGATTCCTCAAATTCCCCAAAGAATAAAAAGGGAAGAGAAGGAAGAGCGACGTTCTTTTTATGCACAGAAGTATGGAACAATGGAGGAAGTAAGAAAGGATCCTTCTTATTACAATGTACAATATGGACCAGGAGAAAAAGAGATTTCTTTTGTATACAAAGGAATATTGTATACTTATAACAGAGAGAAAAAAGAAATAGAGGAGATAACAGAATGTGAGGGCTCTGATTATCGAAATACTTATCAATGGATAAATAAGGATGAGGCATATATACTGTGTCGTGATGAGGACTGGGCTACCATTTATTTATGGAGAAGAGGAAACAAGGAAACGAAAGTAACAGAGAATGATAATATTGACAGTTTTCAGGTGAGCAGAGATGTAAACCAGATACTATGCAACCGGCTATTTAGTAAATCGATGGACAGCATAATAATAACTACAGTAAAAATTGTATTAGCAGATGCAATGGGCAAAGAAAGAGTTGAATTAGAAGAACTTGGAGTAGAAAATAAGGTGAATTATGTATTAAAGCATGTAAGTGATCAATATATCATTTACATCAAACAGGGAAAAGGAAAGATAAAAAGCAAAGTATATAGATTAGATCTGGAAACAGGAAAGAAGAAATGTATATGTTGGACAGACCATGAAGTAATGGGAATTATTGTTAAGTGAAGGAAGAAAAAATGTTATAAAAGGTAGATGGATAGGAAATAAAGTAAGTATTTTAAGGGTAAGAGGATAAAGAACAATGAAAAAGGCAGTATGGCTAGGAATCTTACTAATAAGAGCAGTATACTTTCATAAAATAATGTATATTCCAGAGAATATCATATATGATGAATTATATTATAGTGAGGACGAATCAATAGAAAGAGAAAAAATAGTATTGTGTTTTGAAGAGGGGATGGAAGTAGAAAGTAGGTACAATGAGGAAAAGAATATTATTTTAAATGACAGCAGTCAATATTTTATAGATTATAAAAAGGAAACAGATAGTGTACTCTATATAAACAATGAGGGAGAGGTGATGGAAAAATACTTGGAGACAGGAAAGGAAGAGAGGATAGAGATTCCTCCTATTCCGGAGAGACCAGAAGAAGAGAAGGAAGAACGACGTTCTTTTTATGTACAGAAATATGGAACAATGGAGGAAGTGAGAAAGGATCCTTCTTATTATAATGTACAGTATGGACCAGGAGAAGAAGAGATTTCTTTTGTATACAAAGGAATGCTATATACCTATAACAGAGAGAAAAAAGAAATAGAGGAGATAACAGAATGTGAGGGCTCTGATTATCGAAATACTTATCAATGGATAAATAAGGATGAGGCATATATACTGTGTCGGGATGAATACTGGGCCACTATTTATTTATGGAGGAGAGGGAGTAAGGAAACAAAAGTAACAGAGAATTATAATATCGACAGTTTTCAGATGAGCAAAGATGGCAGCCAGATATTATGCAACCAGCTATTTAGCAAATCAATGGAGGGTATAATAACAACTACAGTAAAAATTGTATTAGCAGATGCAATGGGCAAAGAAAGAGTTGAATTAGAAGAACTTGGAGTAGAAAATAAAGTGAATTATGTATTAAAGCATGTAAGTAATCGATACATCATTTACATTAAACAAGGAAAAGGTAAGATAAAAAGCAAAGTATATAGATTAGATCTGGAAACAGGGAAGAAGAAATGTATATGCTGGACAGATCATGAAGTAATGGGAATTATTATTAAATGAAGGAAGAAAAATGTTATAAAAGGTAGATGGATAGGTAGTCTACTATGGCTAGGAATCTTATTAATAAGAGCAGTCTGCTTTCATAAAATAATGTACATTCCAGAGAAATTCATATATTATGCTCTTTATTATAGTAAGGATAAATCTATAGAAAAAAAGTAGTCTTGTGTTTTGAGGAAGAGATGGAGGGAAGATACAATGAGGAAAAGAATATTGTCTTAGATGATAGCAGTCAATACTTTGTAGACTATAAAAAGGAAATAGACAGTATTCTTTATGTAAACAACAAGGGGAGGAAGAGATTTTTTTCGTATATAAAGGGATGTTGTATATATAACAGAGAGAGGAAGGAAATAGAGGAGATAACAGAATGTGACAGTTCCGATCATCAAAACACATATCAATGGGTTAGTTTAGAAGAGGTATACATATTGTGTCGGGAAGATAGTTGGACATCCCTTTATCAATATAGTTGGTTGTGCTGAAGCTGTACTTCTTATGGCTGCCCCATTTTTGATAAGGATCTGTAAATGCGTTCAGGGACAGTTTATGAACACAATCCACATGTCAATAGGCAGCTATAAAATCTCCCCATTTCTGGCTGGCGTCTTCTTGGGCGGGGCTGGTCAAAGAAAGCATTTGCGCCTAGGAAAGTCTGGTCAAGGATGCCGACGAGATTGTTCTTAAGGGCAGTTTTGTGTTTCATGTAAAAATCAAACGGGCGGTTCATGGTCTTTAGCCGATTGCGGATTTCATCCATGAAACTATAGTGTTCCAATTCCGTCCAATGTTCAAGGGCATATTGAGCAATTTTTACTGAATCTGTTTTCTCAGACTTGACTTTTCGGAGGGAATTATCTCCGAAGTCTTTCATGAGTTTCGGATTCACAACACTTATAAAAAGGTCTGCTTGTGAGAGTTCATGTGCGAGGGGGACATAATAACGCCCTATATGCTCCATGATCATACGGGATTCTCCCTCAATGGACTTAATATAACTGCTCAGAGAAGGGATATCGCTGGATATGTACTGGACTTCAAATAGCTTGGAGACGATCTCACCATATGGGCGAAGGACAGCCGCCATGCTTTTGACTTTGGAAACATCCATACCTACTGCGTTCCTGTTCATAAAATTTGTCACTCCTTAAGACTGTTGCAACAGGTCACAACCAGTTTTGCTCATTGCTTATTCCGTCTACATTAGCATAATATATTTGTACCGGGTGGCAGTTCAACCTGCATAAATCGAATACCGCAAAAATGGGACTGGCTATCAGTCTTTGTTCCGGACGTAAAGTCCAAGAAAGGAAGCCAATATACCATTGCTCCATACATTCTAACAGCTTAAGCAACAAGAAGGATAATTTCTTACTGGCTGTAAGGGAGATGAACCATAAATGTATTACAACTGAATAATTCAAAAGCGGGGATAGCCTCTTTGTGTTATATTTGAATCACCACAATACAAAAAACATAAGGAGCTTCCCCGCATGGCTAGTATTACACAAAAGATGAGATACCATCTATCACTTATCCATTACACTAATTCATTTGGTGTTACTAAAGCTGCTGTTAAATACAAAACTAACAGGCAGTATATTTACCTCTGGATGCGCCGCTTTGACGACTCTATTGAGTCCCTCTGCGACCGTTCCAGAAGACCTCACCACTACCTTAAACAGCACACTCCGGATGAAATCAAATCCATTACCCATATGCGCAGATGCAATCCGGATGCCGGTCATGTTGTTTTCAGTGTGAAGCTCATGCAACGGGGATACTCCCCCTCTATTCCTGGTTTATACCGTTTCCTTTGCAGGCAGAGCCTTATACGTGTAAAACTCGCCAATCCCAAATACATTGCGAAACTTTACGAGCAGATGCAGTATCCTGGCCAGCGCATTCAGATTGATGTTAAGTTTGTCCCTTCCCTATGCCTCGTAAATGAATCACAAGGAAGCGCTTCTATCAGTACACTGCCATTGATGAATATTCCAGATGGCGTTTCGTTGAGGCTTTTTAGGAGCATAGTTTCTATTCCTCCTGCCTGTTTCTTGAACACCTTATCAAGGTTTTCCCCTGTCCAATTGAATGTGTACAGACTGACAACGGGCAGGAGTTCACAAAGCGCTTTGGTTCTCACGGCGGCTCAGATAAACCTACCATTTTCCAGGTCCGCATTATGGAGCATGCGATCAGGCATAAGCTGATTCGTCCATTTACTCCAAGGCACAATGGCAAGGTGGAAAGAAGCCACAGAAAAGATCATGATCGGTTTTATGCCACTCATACCTTCTATTCTTTTAAAGACTTCAGCAGGCAGCTCAAACGCTACAACCGCAGGGACTACAACAACTTTCCGATGCGTCCTTTAGGATGGAAAACACCAAATCATGTACTAAGAGATTATCTTGATTCTATGTAACATATGTTTGACAAACCTACACATTTCTTTTTCACAGAACAAAATTTATCCTTATCTAGCATTGCTCAAGAATAGAGAACTAAATTTTGATAATTACGATAGAATTCTTAGAAGGGAAGTAACAGAAGAGGAGAAAGTGAAGATGTTAGAGTGTGCTAGGGCATATGCGTCTGTATATAATTTATATACGCTGAATTGTGATACTGTAACAGGAAAAATTATAGGATTAATTGATGTAGAGTTTTTATTGTGTCAGGAGGATATGACAAAGACAACGCCAAACCAAAGTTACTTTGTGAGAAGAATGCTTTTAATGAACAGATGGGAAGAAATAAAAATTGGAAAGATTAGTTTTAAGGAACTAACTCTTGCAAGTCCTTATTATTACTATATTTTTTCTACAATGGTGAAAAGATGTTTATCCTAAACTTGTGGAAAGAATATACTATAGATTTGAATAAGTTGAATTTGTGTTTATGTCCAAATACGCAGACTAGGAAGGGAAAAGGGATATTAGTGCGAGATGAACTCCAAAAATAGGGAAAAAGTCCTAAGTATATCAAGATGTATTTTACAAAGGGAATTTCTAGGAAGTTCTAAGTCTCACACTTACAGGATGTAAGAAATACAGTGTAAACAGAAAGGAAAAAAATGAGAAAAGGGATATGGATAGGAATCTTACTAATAAGAGCAATTTACTATCATCAAATCATGTATTTTGCAGAGGAAATCCTATATGATGAATTATATTATAGTGAGGACGAATCAATAGAAAGAGAAAAAATAGTTTTGTGTTTTGAAGAGGGGATGGAAGTAGAAAGAAGGTACAAGGAGGAAAAGAATATTATTTTAAATGACAGCAGTCAATATTTTATAGATTATAAAAAGGAAACAGATAGCATACTCTATGTAAACAATGAGGGAGAGGTGATGGAAAAATACTTGGAGACAGGAAAGGAAGAGAGGATAGAGATTCCTCCTATTCCAGAGAGACTAGAAGAAGAGAAGGAAGAACAACGTTCTTTTTATGGAGAGGAATATGGAACAATGGAAGAAGTGAGAAAGGATCCTTCTTATTATAATGTACAATATGGGCCAGAGGAAGAGGAAATTACGTTTGTATATAAGGGAATACTATATATCTATAATAAGGAGAAAAAAGAAATGGAGGAAATAACAGAATGTGAAGGTTCTGATCATCGGAATACATACCAATGGATTAATAAGGATGAGGTATATATAATGTATAGGGATGAAAGATGGGTTAGTCTTTATCTATGGAGAAGAGGGAAGGGGAAAACGAGAGCAATAGAAAATCATAAAATAAATAGTTTCCGGGTAAGTAAAGATGGAAAACAGATATTATGTAACGAGCTGTTTAGCAAATCAATGGATAGTATAATAACAACTACAGTAAAAATTGTAATAGAAGATACAACAAGCAAAGAAAAGATTGAAATGGGGGAAATTGGTATGATAAATAAAGTGAATTATGTATTAGAGCATGTAAGTGATCAATACATCATTTACATTAAACAAGGAAAAGGAAAGATAAAAAGCAAAGTATATAGGCTGGATATGAAGACTGGAAGGAAGAAATGTATATATTGGACATATCATGAAGTAGTAGGAGTTATTGTTCGGTAGAGGAGATAAAAAATAGAACATGTTATCAAAGGCAGAGGGATAGAAAATAAGAAAAGTATTTTATGGGAAAGAGGGGAGAAGAAGGCAGTATGGATAGGAATGTTACTAAATGAAAATAGTATGCTTTCATAAAATAATCTATATTTCAGAGGAAATCACATAGTATGCTCTTTCTTATAGTGAGGATGAATCTATAGAAAGAAAACAGTCGTTTTGCGTATTGAGGAAAGAGATAGAAGTGAAGAGGTAACACAATGAGGAAAGGACTGCTATCTTAGGTAATAGCAGCCAATAATAGATAAAGAGATATATATGGCTGCTTCAAGTTTATATTCCATTTCCAGATATAGAGAAAAGAAGCAGTATTTATTGTCCATGATTTTACATAAGAATGACGTTACAAAAATAATAAAAATCAAATAAAATGTAGGAGAGCTTTTCTGCTGATTATTGCAATACCCATTCCCATACTATCAAAAGAAATAAATTTAAAGAAAAGGTAGAGGAAAAACGTAAATGAATTATCAGGAGAAAAATGCAGAAATAATAAATACCTGGTGTACAGAAGGATGGCAATGGGGACAACCTATCACCCAACATACTTACGAAGAAGAATAAAGGGGAAAGTGGGGAGTTTATTTAACTCCCACAAAGTTCGTTCTCCATGAGTGGTTTGGGGATTTAAAAGGGAAAAGATTATTAGGATTAGCCAGCGGGGGGTGGTCAGGAAATACCCATTTTCCCATCCTTGAGCGCAAAGTGTACAGTTTTGGATTATTCATCAAAGCAATGTGAAAGTAAAAAAAAGAGTGGCAGAAAGGGAAGGTTATGATGTTGAAGTTATCTAAGCGGATATGACATTGGCATTCATTATATTTTCGACGATAAAGAAGAAAAGTTAGGATATGCATTGCCTTTTAACCCTTTAAATGATAAGGAGGTGTATGAGTATTGCAAGAGAATCAATGAGGATTTCAGTTTTCCCATACAATTAGAAGAACAAATGGGGAGGGGGACAGCTTAAAGCAGGCTTTCATGAGAACAGAAAGATGATTTAGAGCTTTAATAGTCTGCACCTTGCCTTTCTTACTAAGAGGAAAAGATAACAAGAAAAAATAACTTATTCAAGTCATATTTATAGAGAAAAGGGGATTGACAACCTTTCCCTGCCATGATATAGTAACTAGCGTCAAAGAAAGCGCCGAAGACAGCAGGTGCTGCAAAGCAGCATAAGAAGATAACGCCTGCCGAGGATGAAAGTGATTATGTATGTTCAGACTTTACAGCCCTCCTTATCTTCGAGATTATGGGAGGGCTTTTGCTCGTTCGGCAGTAGACAGAATCTATAAGGAGGTATGGAGATGGCAAAAGTAGAATTGAAAAAACCAATTGTAGAAGAAATTGGAGAATGCATCAAAGGGGCCCAGTCAGTCGTTTTGGTGGACTACAGAGGCCTGACAGTAGAGCAGGATACAGAGCTGAGAAAACAGCTGAGAGAAGCGGGAATCGTCTATAAAGTTTATAAAAATACGATGATGAATTTTGCCTTTGAGGGAACAGATTGCGAGAAGCTAAAGTCCCATCTGGAAGGGCCAAGCGCTATTGCTGTTTCAAAGACAGATGCAACAGCTCCAGCAAGAATATTGGCGAAATTTGCCAAAGATGCAGCAGCTTTGGAGCTGAAGGCCGGTATTGTGGAAGGCGATTACTACGATGAGAAGGCAATTTTAGAAATTGCGAAAATACCAAGCAGAGAGGAGCTCCTCTCAAAGTTTTTGGGAAGCATTCAGTCTCCTGTCACCAATTTTGCAAGGGTGTTGAACCAGTTGGCAGAAAAAGGCGGGGCAGAAGGCGCTGCAGCAGCGGAATAGGAATGAAAAGATTCACTGTGGGATTTAGAAGAATAGAAAAATGGAGGGAAAGAGAATGGCAAAATTAACAACAGCAGAAATGATTGAAGCGATTAAAGAATTGACAGTATTGGAATTAAATGAGCTTGTAAAAGCTTGTGAGGAAGAATTCGGCGTATCCGCAGCAGCCGGAGTTGTTGTTGCAGCAGCAGCCGGAGAAGGAGCTGGCGCAGGAGAAGAAAAGACAGAATTCGATGTAGAATTGACAGAAGTAGGACCAAACAAAGTAAAAGTTATTAAAGTAGTTCGTGAAGTAACTGGTTTAGGTCTAAAAGAAGCCAAAGACTTAGTGGATGGGGCTCCAAAGGTATTAAAGGAAGCTGCAACAAAGGACGAGGCAGAGGAAATCAAGACAAAGTTAGAAGGGGAAGGCGCAAAGGTAACATTAAAATAGTGGAGCTGGAACTTACTGCAGGAAGGGCTGAAAGTTATTCTTTTAGTCCTTCTTTTTGTTATTTGAGAGATAATGGATTGCTGCCCAATATGCATCCAGTACAGTAAAGTGTAAAGGCTCCTTGGGATGGGGGAGAGCTGATGTTGGCTTGCCCACATTGTTCTAAAATTTAGGAAGGAATACAAAATTTTCTTGACTCAAAATTTTTATTGTGCTATCATGGAAGATGCACTATTGTGGTAAGGTAGCGTTAAAATTACTACAAGGATCATTATATAAGCTTCAATTATCATAAAGAACGGGGTGAAACGTCAATGGAAAAGAACAGGATACGCCCGATTAGCGCTGGCAAAAATGTCCGAATGAGCTATTCAAGACAAAAAGAAGTGTTAAAAATGCCCAACCTCATTGAAGTTCAGAAGGATTCCTATCAATGGTTTTTGGATGAAGGTCTGAGGGAAGTCTTTGCTGACATTTCTCCGATTGTAGACTATAGTGGTAAGCTGAGTCTGGAATTTGTAGATTTTGTGCTGTGCAAAGATGATGTGAAATATTCTATTGAGAAATGTAAAGAGAGAGATGCAACTTATGCGGCACCGCTAAAAGTAAGGGTAAGACTTTACAATAAAGAGACAGAAGAAATTAACGAACATGAGATCTTTATGGGAGATTTGCCGCTGATGACCGAGACTGGAACATTTGTAATCAATGGAGCGGAAAGGGTTATTGTCAGCCAGCTAGTTCGTTCCCCTGGCATCTATTATGGTATTGGACATGACAAAATTGGAAAAAGACTATTTTCTTCAACGGTCATACCGAATCGGGGAGCATGGTTGGAATATGAGACAGATTCCAATGATGTCTTTTATGTTCGAGTAGATAGGACGAGGAAAGTGCCCATTACAGTTCTTATCAGAGCTTTGGGAATTGGTTCCAATGAGGAGATTTTGGATCTCTTTGGGGATGAACCTAAAATTTTAGCTTCTTTTTCAAAAGACACATCTACCAATTATCAGGATGGACTTTTGGAGTTGTATAAAAAAATTCGCCCAGGGGAGCCTTTAACAGTAGAAAGCGCAGAGAGCTTAATTACAAGTATGTTTTTTGACCCAAGAAGATATGACTTGGCAAAGGTGGGAAGATATAAGTTTAATAAAAAGTTAGCCTTTCGCAACCGGATTCGAAATAAGGTGCTGGCTGAGGATGTTGTTGACACAATGACAGGAGAGGTGCTGGCTGAAGCAGGACAAAAAGTAACTGTGGACATGGCAGATAAAATACAATATTCTGCAGTGCCTTTTGTGTGGATACAAGGAGAAGAGCGGAATATAAAAGTACTCTCCAATATGATGGTAGATCTGACCTATTTTGTAGACTGTAATCCAAGGGAATTAGGTGTTACGGAACTTGTCTATTTTCCAGTGCTCTGTCAACTTTTAGAGCAGTTTGGAGAGGATGCTAAAGAGTTGGGAATGGCCATTCGTAAACACGTTTCAGAATTAATTCCAAAGCATATTACAAAGGAAGACATTATGGCTTCTATAAATTATAATATGCATTTAGAATATGGTTTGGGAAATGATGATGACATAGATCACTTAGGCAACAGAAGAATACGGGCTGTGGGTGAACTTCTCCAAAATCAGTACCGTATTGGTCTTTCCAGAATGGAGAGAGTTGTGAGAGAGAGAATGACAACCCAGGACTTGGAAGGAATTTCTCCCCAGAGCTTAATTAACATTAAACCTGTAACTGCAGCAGTCAAGGAATTTTTTGGCTCTTCTCAGCTCTCTCAATTTATGGATCAAAATAATCCCCTTGGGGAACTTACCCATAAAAGACGTCTTTCCGCCTTGGGACCTGGAGGACTTTCCAGGGATAGAGCTGGCTTCGAGGTAAGGGATGTTCATTATTCCCATTATGGGAGAATGTGTCCAATTGAGACGCCAGAAGGACCTAACATTGGTTTAATTAATTCTCTGGCAACCTATGCGAGAATTAATGAATACGGATTTATTGAAGCTCCTTACAGGAAAATTGATCACTCGGATCCCAATGAGCCTAGGGTAACAGAAGAAGTTGTATATATGACAGCGGATGAAGAAGATAATTATCATGTAGCCCAAGCTAACGAGCCTTTAGATGAAGATGGACATTTTAAAAGAAACAGCGTTTCAGGACGTTACAGGGAAGAGACCCAAGAATATGAAAAGACCCGTTTTGACTATATGGATGTCTCTCCAAAGATGGTTTTTTCCGTGGCAACAGCTCTTATTCCCTTTTTGGAAAACGACGATGCCAACAGAGCTCTTATGGGATCCAATATGCAGCGCCAGGCTGTTCCCCTTTTAAAGACAGAGGCTCCTGTTGTGGGCACAGGTATGGAAATGAAAACAGCAGTGGATTCTGGAGTCTGCGTAGTGGCTAAAAAATCAGGAACTGTATTACGCTCTGAGTCAGACCGAATTGTGATGGAATATGATGATGGGACAAAAGAGGTCTATCATCTTACAAAGTTTTTGAGGAGCAATCAAAGCAACTGCTATAATCAAAAGCCTATTGTTGAAAAAGGAGATCGGATAAAGGCAGGCCAGGTTATTGCAGACGGCCCTTCCACAGATGAAGGGGAAATAGCCCTTGGGAAAAATCCTCTCATAGGATTTATGACATGGGAGGGATATAATTATGAAGACGCTGTTTTGCTAAGTGAACGGCTAGTACAAGACGATGTCTACACCTCAGTCCATATAGAACAGTATGAGGTAGAAGCAAGAGATACAAAATTAGGCCCTGAGGAAATTACAAGAGATGTTCCTGGGGTAGGAGACGACGCTTTAAAGGATTTGGATGAGAGGGGGATCATCCGCATTGGAGCAGAGGTGCGGGCAGGTGACATTCTTGTAGGAAAGGTAACTCCAAAGGGAGAAACAGAACTTACAGCAGAAGAAAGACTCTTAAGAGCCATCTTCGGTGAAAAGGCAAGGGAGGTAAGGGATACATCTCAAAAAGTGAATCATGGAGAATATGGAATTGTCGTAGATGCCAAAGTATTCACAAGGGAAAATGGAGATGAATTATCTCCAGGAGTGAACCAATCTGTGCGCATTTATATTGCCCAGAAGAGAAAAATTTCCGTAGGAGATAAGATGGCAGGACGCCATGGAAACAAAGGTGTTGTCTCAAGGGTGCTTCCAGTGGAAGATATGCCTTATCTGCCTAACGGACGGCCCTTGGACATTGTGTTGAATCCTTTAGGGGTGCCCTCCCGTATGAACATTGGACAGGTATTGGAAATCCATCTTTCCCTGGCTGCAAAAGCTCTTGGATTCAACATTGCCACCCCTGTGTTTGACGGAGCCAATGAGGATGACATTATGGACACCTTGGATTTGGCCAATGATTATGTAAATTTAGAATGGGAAGAGTTTGAGGCAAAACACAAAGAAGAACTATTGCCAGAAGTCATGGAGTATTTATATGAAAATAGAGAACACAGAAAAATCTGGAAGGGAGTTCCTATTTCCAGAGATGGAAAGGTGAGGCTTCGAGACGGAAGAACAGGAGAATATTTTGATTCCCCAGTAACGATTGGACACATGCATTATTTGAAACTTCACCATTTGGTGGATGATAAAATTCATGCCCGCTCAACAGGACCTTATTCTTTAGTGACCCAGCAGCCTTTAGGAGGTAAGGCCCAGTTTGGAGGCCAACGTTTTGGAGAAATGGAAGTGTGGGCCTTGGAAGCATATGGGGCGTCCTATACATTACAAGAGATTTTAACAGTAAAATCTGATGATGTTATTGGAAGGGTCAAAACTTATGAGGCAATTATTAAAGGAGATAATATTCCAGAGCCAGGTATTCCAGAATCTTTCAAAGTGCTTTTAAAGGAACTTCAGTCCTTAGGATTGGATGTAAGAGTGCTAAGAGATGATCAAACCGAAGTGGAAATTATGGAAACCATTGATTACGGAGAGACAGATTTACATTCTATTATAGAAGGTGATGCAAATTCTTACAATTATGAAAATGAGTCTTTAGGCCAAAGAGGCTATACAACCCAAGAATTCGATGAAAACAGTGAGGAACTTGTCTCTGTAGAAGAGGAGATAGAATTGAAAGAGGATTTTGGGCCAGAAGACTTAGGTGTAATGGAGCCAATAGACTCCATAGACTGACGGCAGGACGCACAGTAGAAAGGTTATCATAATGGCCTGTCAAGATAGTCAATAGGAAAGGAGTACCATATATGCCAGAAATGAAGCAAGAACCGTATCAGCCAATGACTTTCGACCAAATTAAAATTGGGTTGGCTTCTCCAGAGAAAATTAGAGAGTGGTCTAGGGGAGAAGTGAAAAAGCCAGAGACGATCAATTATAGGACGTTAAAGCCAGAGAAGGAAGGTTTATTCTGCGAGAGAATTTTTGGACCAAGTAAAGACTGGGAGTGCCATTGCGGAAAATATAAAAAGATCCGTTATAAAGGCGTTGTCTGTGATCGCTGTGGCGTGGAAGTGACAAAAGCCAATGTACGAAGGGAACGTATGGGGCATATTGAGCTGGCGGCTCCCGTATCCCACATTTGGTATTTCAAAGGTATACCAAGCCGCATGGGACTCATATTGGATTTGTCTCCAAGAACATTGGAGAAGGTGCTGTATTTTGCCTCCTACATTGTACTGGATAAGGGAGATACAGACTTACAGTATAAACAAGTACTGTCAGAAAAAGAATACCAAGATGCGAGAGAACAGTGGGGCAGCGGTTTTCGCACAGGGATGGGGGCAGAAGCGATTAAAGAGCTTCTAAAGGCCATTGATTTGGAGTCTGAGACCGCAGAGTTAAAGCAAGGATTAAAGGATGCCACTGGACAAAAAAGAGCCAGAATTATTAAAAGACTGGAAGTAGTAGAAGCGTTCAGAGGTTCTGGAAACCGGCCAGAATGGATGATTATGGATGTGATTCCTGTCATTCCCCCTGATCTGCGCCCTATGGTACAGCTAGATGGAGGCCGTTTTGCCACATCGGATTTAAACGATTTATATAGAAGGATTATTAACAGAAATAATCGTCTAAACCGGCTGCTGGAATTAGGAGCGCCGGATATAATTGTGAGAAACGAAAAGAGGATGCTGCAGGAAGCAGTGGATGCCCTTATTGATAATGGAAGAAGGGGAAGGCCGGTAACAGGGCCAGGAAACAGGGCACTGAAATCATTATCTGATATGCTAAAAGGAAAATCAGGACGTTTCCGTCAAAACTTATTAGGAAAAAGAGTGGATTACTCAGGCCGTTCTGTTATTGTAGTAGGTCCGGAATTAAAGATTTATCAGTGCGGACTGCCAAAGGAGATGGCTATTGAGCTGTTCAAGCCTTTTGTTATGAAGGAATTGGTAGGAAAGGGAACAGCCCATAATATTAAAAGTGCAAAAAAGATGGTTGAGCGATTAAAACCAGAAGTTTGGGATGTGCTGGAGGATGTGATTAAAGAGCATCCTGTCATGTTAAACAGGGCGCCTACATTGCACCGTTTAGGCATTCAGGCTTTTGAACCTATTTTAGTGGAAGGTAAAGCTATTAAACTCCATCCCCTTGTTTGTACAGCTTACAATGCGGATTTTGATGGAGATCAGATGGCGGTTCATCTTCCTCTATCTGTAGAAGCTCAGGCGGAGTGCCGCTTCCTTCTCTTATCGCCTAACAATTTATTAAAACCTTCTGATGGAGGCCCAGTGGCAGTTCCTTCCCAGGATATGGTACTTGGCATTTATTATTTGACTCAGGAAAGACCAGGGGCAATGGGGGAAGGAAAATCCTTTAAAAATGTGAATGAGGCTATTTTAGCTTATGAAAATGGGAGCATTACCCTTCATAGTAAAATTAAAGTTCGGATGTCAAAAACTTTGGCAAATGGCCAGACGATTTCTGATATTATAGAATCCACCTTAGGCCGCTTTATTTTTAATGAAATTTTATCCCAAGATTTAGGATTTATAGACCGAACCATTCCTGAAAATGCTTTGAAGCTGGAAGTGGATTTCCATGTAGGCAAAAAAGGGCTAAAACAAATTTTGGAGAAAGTTATAAATACTCATGGGGCCACGAAGACAGCAGAAGTGCTGGATGACATTAAGGCAATGGGATACAAGTATTCTACAAGAGCAGCCATGACTGTATCCATCTCAGACATGACCGTTCCAGCGAAAAAGCCAGAGCTCATTGCACAAGCCCAGGATACAGTAGATAAGATAACAAGGAACTTCAAGAGAGGATTAATTACAGAAGAAGAACGATATAAAGAAGTAATTGAGACTTGGAAAGAAACAGACGATGAGCTGACAGATGCCCTCCTTTCCGGTTTAGATAAATATAATAATATTTATATGATGGCTGACTCAGGAGCCAGAGGTTCTGACAAGCAGATTAAGCAGCTGGCTGGCATGAGGGGATTGATGGCAGATACTACAGGCCGTACGATTGAGCTCCCTATTAAATCCAACTTTAGAGAAGGACTAGACGTACTGGAATACTTTATGTCCGCCCATGGAGCAAGAAAGGGGTTATCGGATACTGCTCTGCGTACAGCTGATTCTGGGTATTTGACAAGACGTCTTGTAGACGTTTCTCAAGATCTCATTATTAGAGAAGTGGACTGCTGTGAAGGAGAGGAGCCCCCAGGAATGTATGTAAAAGCATTTATGGACGGAAAAGAAGAAATTGAAAGTCTTCAGGATCGAATTACCGGCAGATATACTTGCGAAGATATTTATGATAAAGACGGCAATCTCATTGTAAAAGCAAACCATATGATAACCCCAAGAAGGGCTGCAAGAGTGGTGGAGACAGGGGTGGAAGAAGACGGCAATCTTATTGAGAAAGTAAAAATACGTACGATCTTGACCTGTAAGTCTCACATTGGTATTTGTGCCAAATGTTATGGGGCAAATATGGCAACAGGTGAGGCAGTACAGGTTGGCGAGGCTGTAGGAATCATTGCCGCCCAATCCATTGGGGAGCCAGGAACCCAGCTTACAATGCGTACTTTCCATACAGGAGGGGTTGCTGGAGACGATATTACCCAAGGTCTTCCTCGTGTAGAAGAGCTTTTTGAGGCGAGAAAGCCAAAAGGACTTGCTATTATCTCAGAAATTCCAGGTGTGGCAGTTATCAAAGACACAAAGAAAAAGAGAGAGATTATTGTTACAGACAATGAGACAGGAGAATCGAAGACCTATTTGATTCCTTATGGATCCAGAATCAAAATAATGGATGGAGATGTGTTGGAGGCAGGCGATGAGCTTACAGAAGGAAGTGTAAACCCCCACGACATATTAAAAATCAAAGGGGTAAGAGCAGTACAAGATTATATGATTCAGGAAGTTCAAAGGGTGTACCGACTTCAAGGTGTGGAAATCAATGACAAACATATTGAAGTCATTGTGCGCCAAATGTTAAAGAAAATCCGAATAGAAAATAATGGGGATGCGGAATTCTTACCAGGAACTTTGGTAGATGTGTTGGAATATGAAGATATGAATGATATGTTAATTTCGGAAGGAAAAGAACCAGCAGAAGGAAAACAGGTAATGCTGGGAATTACAAAGGCTTCCCTGGCAACGAATTCCTTCTTATCAGCCGCTTCTTTCCAGGAAACGACCAAGGTGCTGACAGAGGCTGCCATTAAAGGAAAGGCAGATCCCCTCATTGGATTGAAGGAAAATGTTATCATTGGTAAACTCATACCAGCAGGTACAGGAATGAAGAGATACCGCACAGTGAAGCTGGATACAGACATGGAAGAAGAGGATGAACTTTATTTATCCGAAGATTTTTTAGAAGAAGCTGAAATAATAGAGGCAGAAGAAGAAGCTCAAGGTGAAGAAGAGGAAACTTCCGAGGAAGAGCTAGTCACACTTATGGAAGAATAAAGAAGAGGAACCATGGAAGGTATAGATTTTCCAGAAATCATATGTAAGACGGTATAGCCCAATTGTAAGGGCTGTACCGTCTTTTCTTGTGTGTAATAGTTTATGGACAAAACGATAGGGCATAACAATCTTTACCATCTGACCAGCAAAGGAGAGGTTATGAAAGCTTTCTTATTCCAATCTGTTTCAGCCAGATTTGCAGTTTTTTTGCAGGAAAGCCAGAAAAGGTATAACACTTGTTGTTTTTGTCGTATATGTAAACGTAGGTAATAAACAAGAGGCGCTTTGCATTATATCCTTTTATTTCTGATAAAGATAAGTCTATATAGACTATTCCACTCCACGATTCATAATAACATACTCGCTGGGTTGTCACATATATAGTTCCCCTGGTTGGAGCCCTTGTTATGGAACGATGGTACTCATATGCCATCATACCAAAGCCTATTAAAGTTTCATTTGCTTGTAATTGAAATTTTCCCATGTATACCTCTTTTCTCATAATCTTCTCAATAAATTGGAATTTAGGGCGTAAGCTTTTTTAATTTTTAAATTAGAATATCCTAGGAGTATGATTACATTCTCTTCATACTTGTAATCTTCAACTTTGTATTATGCACATCTATCATAGCCTCTTACAGATATATCTTTGATATCAATCATGGATATTTGTCCCTTACCTTAAAACTTGATTTGAAAATCTGGGAAAACATTCTTGCTTTTTGTAAAGTCCTCTTTCTTATGTCGTAGAGTAAACAGTTTTCGTTACAGATGTCTGTAAGGGATTGTACTTTCTTAAAGAATGAACGGGGAAGGGCTAGAAGTCTGGGGATTACCAACATAATTATTTGTTTTGCCTAAAAGATGGTCAAAATAGCTTGTGAAAATTTTTCATCATTTGTCATTAGCCAAATTGTGTAAATAAAGAGTTTTCATTTCCCTTGTAACACGTTCCTATCCTTTATTCTAATGTGTGACATAAAACATAATTATAATAAAAAGTCTATCTTCAAAAAGAAACTTATTTGTATAGTCTATAATATGCACGAAAACCAAGTGAAGAAAATTGAGGATTAAAAGCTGTCGTTTGACCAATCATATTTTCAAGTTATTTTTCCATATCTTTTTTCAATGTCTTTAAAAATTTATTATACCATATCATAAAACACTGCCCATTACTATTTTGCCTGGAATATATTCGGACTTATTTATCAGTTCCCATCTTCGTGTATTTTTATTACTTTCTTTTCACAATAAACCCTTGACATATGTCTTGTTCAGGGCTATACTAATTTAGCATGTATAAAATAAGGGAGTTATGTCTTTTGTTTTATGCTGTATGTAGTCTATGTTAAAATAAAAGAAAGAGGTGAAAAAGAATGCCAACATTTAACCAGTTAGTGAGAAAAGGAAGACAGACAACAGTGAAGAAAAGCACAGCGCCTGCCCTTTTAAAAGGATTTAATTCCTTAAAAAAGAGGAGCACAAATACAGCCTCTCCTCAAAAAAGAGGGGTTTGCACTGCTGTCAAGACAGCCACTCCTAAAAAGCCTAACTCAGCTCTTAGAAAAATTGCCAGGGTTCGTCTCTCCAATGGAATTGAAGTGACCAGCTATATCCCAGGGGAAGGCCACAACCTACAGGAGCACAGCGTTGTCCTGATCAGAGGCGGAAGGGTAAAAGATTTACCAGGTACAAGGTACCATGTAATAAGGGGGACTTTGGATACCGCCGGTGTTGCCAACAGGAAACAAGCCCGTTCCAAGTATGGGGCTAAGAGACCAAAGGACGCTAAAAAATAAGGAATCGTACAAGACAGCTGGCAGCTGTCCGTGTATCACAAATAGACTATGGTAAGTGTTGGGTTCATTTTCGTTTAAATATAATCCGCACGAACACATAAGGAGATGTGAGTACCGATGAATTAATCATGTTATTAAGGAGGGAAGAACCGTGCCACGTAAAGGACATGTTCAAAAAAGAGATGTGTTAGCAGATCCTATTTACGATAATAAAGTAGTGACAAAACTTATCAATAACATTATGTTAGATGGTAAGAGAGGCATTGCCCAAAAGATCGTATATAAAGCTTTCCAAAGAGTGGAAGCCAAGGCAGAAAAGCCAGCCTTGGAAGTATTTGAGGAAGCAATGAATAATATTATGCCAGTGCTGGAAGTAAAGGCAAGACGTATTGGAGGGGCAACTTATCAGGTTCCTATTGAAGTAAGACCAGACAGACGTCAGGCATTAGCACTTCGCTGGCTTACATTGTATTCCCGTAAAAGAGGGGAAAAGACAATGGAAGAGAGATTAGCAAATGAAATATATGATGCATCAAAAAATACAGGGGCATCTGTAAAAAAGAAAGAAGATATGCATAAGATGGCAGAGGCCAATAAAGCCTTTGCACATTATCGTTTCTAATCAGAGACTAGAAGGAGGAAAAACCTTTGGCTGGAAGAGAATATCCGTTAGAGAGAACGAGAAATATCGGTATTATGGCTCATATTGATGCGGGTAAGACGACACTTACAGAGCGTATTTTATATTATACCGGTGTAAATTATAAAATTGGTGATACCCATGAAGGAACTGCAACTATGGACTGGATGGAACAGGAGCAGGAAAGAGGTATCACAATAACATCAGCCGCAACGACCTGCCGTTGGACTTTGCAGAAGGAAACTAAAGAGGCTCCAGAAGCAAGTGAGCATCGTATTAATATCATTGACACCCCTGGACACGTTGATTTTACTGTTGAGGTGGAACGTTCTCTGCGTGTGCTGGACGGCGCCGTAGGCGTCTTCTGTGCAAAAGGAGGCGTGGAGCCACAGTCAGAAAATGTTTGGCGTCAAGCTGATACGTATAATGTGCCAAGAATGGCATTCATCAATAAGATGGATATTTTAGGTGCAAACTTCTATGGAGCTGTCGATCAGATTAAAACCCGCTTAGGGAAAAATGCAATTTGCATTCAACTGCCCATTGGAAAAGAAGATGAGTTTCAGGGAATCATTGATTTATTTGAGATGAAGGCTTATATTTACAATGATGAAAAAGGGGAAGACATTTCTGTCACTGAAATTCCTGATGAAATGAAAGATGACGCAGAGTTATACCGTAGTGAATTAGTGGAAAAGATCTGCGAATTAGACGATGACTTAATGATGCAATATTTAGAGGGTGAAGAACCTTCAGAAGAAGAATTAAAAAAAGTGTTAAGAAAAGCAACATGTGAATGTGGAGCAATCCCTGTATGCTGTGGTTCCGCTTATAGGAATAAAGGGGTGCAGAAACTCCTTGATGCAGTGCTGGAATATATGCCTTCTCCTGTAGATATTCCTGCTATTGAGGGTATTGATGGGGATGGCAACGAGGTTGTGAGACATTCCTCCGATGAAGAACCATTTTCTGCCTTAGCCTTTAAGATTATGGCAGATCCCTTTGTTGGAAAACTGGCATTTTTCCGGGTTTACTCAGGAACAATGAATTCTGGGTCTTATGTGTTAAATGCCACAAAAGGAAAAAAAGAGCGGGTAGGGCGTATTTTGCAAATGCATGCAAATAAGAGGGAGGAACTGGATAAAGTATACTCTGGGGATATTGCAGCAGCTGTAGGTTTTAAGTTGACAACAACAGGAGATACTATATGCGATGAAAAAAATCCTGTTATTTTAGAGTCAATGGAATTCCCAGAACCAGTTATTGAACTTGCCATTGAACCTAAGACAAAAGCAGGCCAAGGAAAACTAGGAGAATCTTTAGCAAAATTGGCAGAGGAGGATCCCACCTTTCGAGCTCACACAGATCATGAAACAGGACAGACTATTATTGCTGGGATGGGCGAGCTTCACTTGGAGATTATCGTAGACCGTCTCCTTCGTGAATTTAAGGTAGAAGCAAATGTAGGCGCTCCTCAAGTTGCTTACAAAGAAACATTCACAAAATCTGTGGAAGTGGACAGCAAGTATGCGAAGCAGTCAGGAGGAAGGGGCCAATATGGACATTGTAAAGTACGTTTTGAGCCTATGGACGCTAATGCAGAAGAAACCTTTAAATTTGATTCCACAGTTGTGGGAGGAGCTATTCCAAAGGAATACATTCCAGCAGTAGGGGAAGGAATTGAGGAGGCAGCCAAGGCAGGCATTTTAGGAGGATTTCCTGTGCTGGGCGTTCACGCTACAGTATACGATGGCTCCTATCATGAGGTGGATTCAAGTGAAATGGCATTTCATATCGCTGGTTCCCTTGCCTTTAAAGAAGCAATGTCCAAAGCTTCCCCAGTGCTTTTGGAGCCAATAATGAAGGTAGAGGTTTCCATGCCAGAAGAATATATGGGAGATGTTATTGGAGACATCAATTCTCGAAGAGGACGAATTGAAGGTATGGACGACGTAGGAGGAGGCAAGATGGTAAAAGGATATGTGCCATTGGCCGAAATGTTCGGATATGCTACAGACCTGCGTTCAAGGACCCAGGGACGGGGAAATTATTCCATGTTTTTTGAAAAATATGAGCCAGTTCCCAAGTCTGTACAAGAGAAAGTCCTTGCGACGAAATCCAAATAGAATTCGTATAAATGACTTGAAAAAGTAATCATAATGAAATATAATCAAAGTAGTTTGTTAACAAAAATTAAGAAAGCGTAGAACGCAAATAAAAGGAGGACTTCAAAAATGGCTAAAGCTAAATTTGAAAGAACGAAGCCGCATTGTAATATTGGTACGATTGGTCACGTAGACCATGGAAAGACAACTTTAACAGCTGCTATTACAAAGACTCTTCATGAAAGATTAGGAACTGGAGAAGCAGTTGCATTTGAAAATATTGATAAAGCTCCTGAAGAAAGAGAGCGTGGAATTACTATTTCTACAGCCCATGTAGAATATGAGACAGAAAATAGACATTATGCCCATGTAGACTGTCCTGGACATGCCGACTATGTTAAAAATATGATTACTGGTGCAGCTCAGATGGATGGAGCTATTCTTGTAGTTGCAGCTACAGATGGAGTTATGGCTCAGACAAAAGAGCACATCTTGCTTTCCCGTCAGGTAGGCGTTCCATATATTGTTGTATTTATGAACAAATGCGATATGGTTGATGATGAAGAACTTCTGGAATTAGTAGAGATGGAAATCAGAGATTTGTTAAGTGAATATGAATTTCCAGGAGATGATACTCCTGTAATTCAAGGTTCTGCCTTAAAAGCTCTGGAAGATCCTTCAGGAGAGTGGGGAGATAAAATTCTTGAGTTAATGAAAGCTGTTGATGAGTGGGTGCCCGATCCACAGAGAGCAACAGATCAGCCATTCTTGATGCCTGTAGAGGACGTATTCACCATTACTGGACGTGGAACCGTTGCTACTGGTAGAGTAGAGCGTGGAGTTCTTCATGTAAATGAGGAAGTAGAAATTGTAGGTATTAAAGAAGAAATTACAAAAACAACCGTTACAGGTATTGAAATGTTCCGTAAACTTCTTGATGAAGGTCAGGCAGGAGACAATATTGGAGCACTTCTTCGTGGTATAAAGAGAGAGGAAATTGAAAGAGGACAGGTTCTCTGTAAACCAGGTTCTATCAAATGCCATACAAAATTCACAGCTCAGGTTTATGTATTAACAAAAGATGAAGGAGGACGTCACACTCCTTTCTTCAATAATTACAGACCTCAGTTTTATTTCAGAACAACGGATGTAACAGGTGTTTGTAATCTGCCAGATGGTACAGAAATGTGTATGCCTGGCGATAACGTAGAGATGACAATTGAATTGATTCATCCTATCGCTATGGAGCAAGGTTTGACATTCGCTATCCGTGAGGGCGGACGTACAGTAGGTTCTGGTCGTGTGGCTACTATCATCGAGTAATTAGTAAAAAGCTAGATTTTATGGGGCTTTCCGAGAAATCGGGAAGCCCTTTTTGAAACTTTGCAACAGTGAAAATGTGTAAAACGGTGCCTAAACGGTGCCATAAAAAAGAACTCCGATGAAAATGGTGCCATGTTTCATCGGAGTTTGTCTTTTTACCAACCTTTTATTTGCTTTACCTGTTCTGCCCGCTCTTTGTCTTTGTGATACTGTAATTTGAACTGTATCGTTTCCACTACTTCCTTTCTTGCTTCATCGTCTAGCTGATAAAATGAAGTCAACAGGTTATCCACATCGGGCATACTGTTTTTCCCAAACAGATACATAAGCGGATATAGGGAATTTTTCAGATATACTTTTACCCTGTTTCCGTCAAGTGCGCCATT
>CAJUTQ010000102.1 GCA_910589265.1 uncultured Lachnospiraceae bacterium | reverse complement strand
GGACTGTGAAAAAGAACTGGAAAATATATTGTCAGCATTATCAGCAGATGCTATAAAATCAGCATTATATAAAGTATCAAACTAAAAAAACAGGTTATAAAACCTTTTTATTGGTAATAACTTTTTATGCGGTTATCCTGTTTGGTTGGAAGTTTGAAGAAGAAAGAGGAGGAGGGATATTATGGGTTAGGTTTAAAAATTTTGAAATTTTTGCATTTTTGCAATTTACAGAACAAAACCACAAATTCACACCATGTAGAATACTCCTGGAATTTTGCATAATGCCTGTAAGCCCCTGTTTATAAGGGGTTTACGGTGGTTGTCAGGATGCAAGGCTGCTGCAGGGAACTTCATGCTACAAGTTGCAGGCTTCAGATTTCATTGCAAAATGGCCTGTATATATTAATAGATATTCCTGTGGGCTGCCTTTAAGTATACAAAAAATGGTTTTCTGGCAGCCTACAGGTTTTAGGTCACTGTAGCTCTAAATAGACATATTTTACAGGGAGGATACCTGCACAACAGGGCAGGTATCCAGCATGGGATATGGAGGTGTGTCCGATGCATATATATCTGTATGGGAGTATATAAGATGTATATTTGTCTGGTATAAATAAGGATACATATGGAACATATCAGATGCACAATATATGAAGATAAGATTATATGTAGATATAGAATACAGTAATTAATGGTGGTAAGGATATAGACACATTGTACATAATTCTATGGTTCACCAATAGTGGGTATGGATTAAGATAATGGATAAGTTAAAGATGGTACATAATTCTTAAAACATGGATATCTATACAAGCGATTCTGGAGCTTACATAAAGCATAAGGAATACTTTGATAAACAAAATGCCTGTATGGGGCTGTTATAGGCATCATAGCCATACATACAAACCTCCTCCTCTCATTTTTTCATTTTCATTCCATTTTTCTATTTTTTTCTTACAAATCGCCACATCTGACAGAAAGTTTTCACAACATCCTCTTCCTTCTCCAATAATTTTCATAACACTTTTTCTCATAACTCCCATTGTCCCCAAAAAAATGAAATGGACTAAAATTGGTTGAAAAAAGAGGAGGAGGGGGGTTCTGCTTTTTCACAATATCAATTATCTGAATTTTAAGATAATCCAAAGAGTAACAAAAAAGCCCACACACCGAAATGTATGAGCCTTTTATATAATTGCTTTTCATTTTGCAAAAATGCTGGAAAAACTGTTTAAATTCTCTAATCCTCCTTGTCTGATACACACTCTTTATATCTTTCTTCCACACAGAAAAGTTCACACTTTTTCTGGTAAGCTGCCTGCTCTGACTCAAAGCATTCCACAAGCTTCGTATAATCCTCTTCTGTCTGTGCCTTTCTTAATGCTGTGATATAAACAGCCCTGTTATTGTTTTGCACAATGAATGGTGTGATGTTATTTTTAATACACTCGCGGAACATAATAATCCTCCCTGTCCTGCCATTCCCATCCTGGAATGGATGTATGGATTCATACTTTGCATGTAATGCTGCTATTGTTTCCAGATTTTTATCTTTGACAGAATGATACCACTTTATTAAAACAGACATCTGGAGTCCCACATCTTCTGGCATTGCAGTTTTCATATTTCCTACCAAATTAGGTCTCTTTTTGTAATCCCCAATTGCATATCCATTTGCCCGATCCTCAAACACACCAGCTTTCAGTTCATAATGGAATGCTTTAACCAGCTCCTCTGACAAGGATTCTCCAATAGTAGCAAGCATATGGTTAAACATCAGGAAATGCCCATTCATTTCCTCAATGTCTTTAGCTTTATAGGTATCCTCTGTTGGCGGAAGGAAACCTTCCTCAAATAGTGCAGCTGTCTGGTCCTCATTTAATGTACTTCCCTCAATCCTGTTGGAATTGTATGCAAGAGTCCTTTGTGTAAACCCATAAATCCCACTCCTGTCGTTCATTTTCCTTTCAGTTTCCAAGCACCATAATAATGCATCTGTAAAACTCATGCTAACTACCTCCTTTAGTGGGTCTGCCTTTAGCAAACACTCCTATTTTTATTCTTATTCATTAGTAAAATGCTTTTCTAAGCAGATTATAATTCATGTCATCATTATGCTATCTCTCATTATACCATATTGAAGAGGTTTTGAAAGAATTTTAAAAGTAAGAAGAGGATTCATTTATTCTGCTTATGAATATAATACGAAGAGTGAATTCTGAAAAGAGAACTACAGAACATTGGAGGAGGATGTGCAAGGGATTTGGTTAAACAGGATTTCTGTCTTAAAAATTTGGATTTTTTGCAATCTGTAAGATAAAACCCCAGATTCACACCTTGTAGAATGATTTTGAAATTACATGTGATGTTCGCAAGTCCCTGTTTATAAGGGTTTGGAGTGGCTGGTAAGATGCAAGATGAATGCAAGAAATTTCATCCTACAAGTTGCTGCTTTAAATTTTTATTGCAAAATGGCCTGTATATATTAATAGATATTCCTGTGGGCTGCCTTTAAGTATACAAAAGATGGTTTTTGGCAGCCCACAGGTCTTAAAGTGCAGAAGCTCTGGCTTACATATATCTTACCCTGTTTAGGTGCAGGAATGAATGATGTTACAGGAATACAGGTAAATCATATATAATTTTATAATTTTGGATTATGAATGAGGGATAAGATTAATTGTGCTAGAGCATAAATACTTATGTGAGAAATTCTAGGCTTCATATAAGCGGTTTTAAACATCGGGTATAAATAAAGAAATACCTTAATGCATAAAATGGCTGTATAAGGCTGTCAGGGACATTCTAATGGCAAATATACACCCACCTGCCCAGTTTTATAAAAATTCCCCCTCTTTTTTGCCAAAAAACACTTGACAAATCATTCTAAAAATGCGGCGCTTCGCGCCTCTTAATTAAAAAAGCACTTTTCATTCTGGCGCAGCTGGTAAGCATTTTTTGATTGGAGGCGATTTTTATGTTACCTGTTAATTATGGCGGTCATACCGCCTATCAGAATACCTTCGTATCTGATTTTCTGAACTTATTCCCGGATCCCTTTGCTGTCCCTAAACAAACATGGGATAT
>CAJUTQ010000101.1 GCA_910589265.1 uncultured Lachnospiraceae bacterium | reverse complement strand
GGAAGAATACGGGGACGAAGAATATGAAGAGGAGCTGTCTGAGGAAGAAGAGAGAGATAGGGAGCCGTACGAAGAAGAGGAATATGTAGAAGAGGAAGAATACGGGGACGAAATAGATAGCAAGAAAGGGGAAGAAAGCCAAGAGAAGTGGATGGAAGATGAAGATGACCATACTAACAATACGGACACGGATGAATTAATTGATTCACAAGAACAAGTGAAAGAAGGCAAGACCAAGTCCCAAATATCAAGAAAGAAGGAGGAAAGAGATTTTACAGACGAAGAATTTGAATTTTTAGAGTCTTATGCAGAGATGGAAAATGTGAAAGGGCAATTGATTCATGCTTTGGATGGGGCAGATTTGAATCCTATTTTTGGAAATATTATTGTGACAGGTTCCCATGGGTCTGGCAGGACCCAGCTTGCCATTAATACTGTAAAGGCTATTCAGGCAACACATGAGGAATTTGTAGGAAAGGTTGCAAAGATTGCAGCGAATGCTTTGAATAAAAAAGATGTAAAGGCTATTTTGAGTCAGCTTGCAGGCGGAGCCTTTGTTATAGAGCATGCAGGAAGTATGAAGGCTGTAACTGCCCAAAAATTAGTGAGAGGTTTAAGGGAGTACGAAAAAACGATTCTTGTTGTTTTGGAGGATAGCAAGAACTCAATGGATAAATTAATTTCAACAGTGCCAGAAATAAATGAACTTTTTACACAAAGAGTTGATATTCCTGAATATAGTAATGATGATTTAGTGGCATATGGAAAAGCCTATGCCCTAAAAAAGGATTGTTCTATTGATGAAATGGGAATGCTGGCTCTTTACACAAAGATTGCAGATATGCAGACTTTGGAACATTCTGTTACGATTGCAGAAGTGAAGGATATGATAGATACTGCTATTAAACGGGTTAGCAAGAAAAATATGAAACATTTTGTAGATATTCTTCTTGCAAAAAGATATGATGAAGATGACTACATTATTTTAAGAGAAAAAGATTTCCTTTAGATATTTAGTAAATGTGAAACATTGTATTTGCGTCTGCGCTGCATTCGCAAACTTTGTTGGGGAATATAGATATATAGAAAGCAGCGCAGAAATGAGGGAAATTATGCCAGAAAAGAAAGGAAATGAGCTATCAAAGGAAAAGACGGATATCGTAGAAAAAGAAAGTATTTTTATTACAGATTTAGATGAATATTTATTTGGACAAGGCACCCATTATGAAATCTATAAAAAACTAGGGGCTCACCTTACAGAAAAGGATAAAAAAAAAGGCGTTTACTTTGCTGTATGGGCTCCAAATGCAGAAGAGGTAAGCGTAATAGGCTCTTTTAATAATTGGAATTCAGAAGTCCATAAGATGAAAAAAAGGGAACCTATGGGCGTATATGAATTGTTTATTCCTGATGTAAAAGAAGGGGAGATGTATAAATATCAGATTCTGTCCAAAAAGGGAAATATTTTGTATAAAGCAGATCCTTTTGCCAATATGGGAGAATTGCGTCCTGGGAATGCATCCGTTGTGGCAAACATAGGGGATTTTTTGTGGACAGATAATGAATGGATGGATAGGAGGAAGAAGACAGATAACAATAAGCTGCCAATGGCTGTTTATGAATGTCATATAGGGTCTTGGATGCGACATCCAGTAGATAAGGGGGAAGGATTTTATAATTACAAGGAGTTCGCAGATAGAATTGTAGATTATTTAAAGGAAATGAACTTTACCCATATAGAGTTAATGGGAATTGCAGAGCATCCTTTTGATGGATCCTGGGGGTATCAGGTAACAGGTTATTATGCCCCAACTTCTAGGTATGGATCGCCAAAGGATTTTATGTATTTGGTAAATAAGCTGCACAAAAATAACATTGGAATTATATTAGACTGGGTGCCTGCCCATTTTCCAAAAGATGCCCATGGTCTGGGAGAGTTTGACGGCTCTTGTCTTTACGAGTATTCGGATCCAAGAAAGGGAGAGCATCCAGATTGGGGTACTAAAATTTTTGACTATGGTAAAAATGAAGTAAGAAATTTTCTTATTGCCAATGCAATTTTTTGGATGAAGGAATTTCATCTTGATGGGCTTAGGGTAGATGCAGTGGCTTCCATGCTCTACTTAGATTATGGAAAGCAGGACGGACAGTGGCTTCCTAATAAATACGGAGAAAACAAAAATTTGGAAGCTATTGAATTTTTTCAACATTTGAACTCTGTTGTATTAAAAATGTTTCCAGGAAGCATGATGATCGCAGAAGAATCTACAGCATGGGAGAAGGTAACCGCTAAAGTAGAGGATGGAGGACTTGGATTTAGCTTTAAATGGAACATGGGGTGGATGCACGATTTTTTAGAATATATGAAATTAGATCCATATTTTAGGAGGGATAACCACTATAAAATGACATTTGCCATGAGCTATAATGGGAGTGAAAATTATATGCTTGTTCTTTCCCATGATGAGGTAGTTCATTTAAAATGTTCCATGCTCAATAAAATGCCAGGATTTTATAAAGACAAGTTTGCAAACTTACGAGTAGGGTATACGTATATGTTTGGACATTCAGGAAAAAAACTTCTTTTTATGGGACAGGAGTTTGGACAGGATCATGAATGGAATGAAGCTAAGGAATTAGATTGGGGCCTTTTAAGCGATCCAGATGATTACCATAGTCAATTAGTACGATATTTTAAAGCGCTTCTAAACGTTTATAATAAATATCCTTGTATGTATGAGCTAGATGAAGGATTTAAAGGCTTCCAGTGGATAAATGCAGATGACAGGGATAATAGTGTATATAGTTTTTACAGGAAGGCTTCCAATGGGAGAAACAGTCTACTCTTTGTTTTGAATTTTACACCTGTTGCCAGAGAAAATTATAAATTGGGAGTTCCTAAATATAAAAAGTATAGATTAATATTAAACAGCGATGAAGCTAGGTTTGGGGGGAGTGGTATAGTGAATAAAAAATTATACCAAGCGTTAAAAAAACCTTGTGATGATTTACATTATTCTCTAAATCTTTTTTTGCCTCCTCTATCTGCTCTAGTATTTTTATTTTAATGAGAGGATGCTAGAGTCAAAAAACAATGATGGAGGGCCATTCATGTATCATAGGTGCGACATACCTTTTGACTTTATTGTCACAATAAAGACCAAAAATTTTTATAAAGGAGCAATGGAAAATTTACGAAAGTTGGTTAGACTTAAAATGGTTAAGAAATAGAAGGGAGTGGCCGAAATAATAAATAATACATGAGTAAAGGCTTATAAAAGTAAGCTGAGAGAAAGGCGTGGCGACTATCATGAAAATTGACATTCACCCATTACCAAAAGAGCAAAATATTGAAAAAAATTTTTACTCTTCGAATAACAAACCTGTGAATAAAGCAGAACAGTCAAAAAGTTATATGTTGGATTTAGGATGTATTGAGCCGCTAAATCAGGCATATAGGGAAACAAATAGTTCTGTCAAAGAGTTTTTGAATGATGTAGAAAACCAGGATGTGGCTGTCCAAAGTAAGTATTTAGCAGTTATGTCAAACTTTATGTCAGCAGAAGACTTTGAAAAATTAAAAGAGGAAGGTTTTCCTGTTAGAGGAATTGAAGTCGAGGAGGTAGTGACAGTATTAGACCGCATTAAGGCTTCCTTGGCAGAGGCAGGTATATGTATTGAAGGATTTACGGATGAGATTTCCAAAGAACAGCTGGAAAAAATAACAGGGAGCATTTCCAGAGCAAATAAAATTGTATCAAAGTTACAAGAAAATGACTTTCCTGTCACAGAGGATAATATAAGACAGATAAACAAGGCTATGGAAATGGCAGAAGAACTTTTCCCCCTTTCTGAAGGAGCCAAGAAATATGTAATAGAAAATGAAATGGATCCTTCCATAAAAAATTTGTATAAAGCAGAGTTTAGTGGGGCAGCAGATGCTGGAAGGCAAGGAAAAGGATATTATGTAGATGGAAAAGGTGCCTATTTTGCAAGAAAGGCTGACAACTTCCACTGGGAACAGCTAGAAGAACAAATAAAACAAACGATTGAAAAGGCTGGATTAGAAGTAAATCATAAGTCTTTAGAAGATGCCAAATGGCTCATTGAAAAAGGAATTCCATTAACAAAGGAGTCATTGCAAACTTTAAATGAACTAGAAATGCTGCCAGAAAAGATAGATAGTGACCATCTCCTAGATAAAATAATTCATGGAATGAAGGAAGGAAAGCTTGCAGAAGATACACAGATTGCAAAGGATGAGGATATAGTTCGCAGAGCTCAGGAGACGTTAAATAAAGTACGTAATATTACAAATAGGAATATAGAAAACACTATAAAGTCAGAGAAAGAAATGACTTTAAATCATTTAATAGAGGCGGAAGATTTGTCTTATACTGGAAATCAAATGGATGCTGATCAGGCATACAGAGCAGCTGTTGCCAGACGACAGCTAGAGGAAATCAGGCTCAAAATGACTGTGGATGCAAATATAAAACTATTAAAAAGCGGGTTTTCTATAGATACAAGCAGCTTAGAGGATGTTGTAAGTCAATTAAGAAAAGTGGAAAATGAGTATTATAAGAAGTTAATGAAAAAAGATAATCCACAATATATAGAGAAATATAAAGAAGCTGTAGGTAAGTTGCATGATTTGGAGAGACTTCCAGCGGCGGTTTTAGGTAAGTTTGTATCTGGGAAAAAAGAACTAACTGTTCATAATCTTTGGAGAGATGGAAACCAGTTAAAGGACCATTTTATAAAAGCTGGCGAAACTTATGAAGCTTTAAAAACAGAGCCAAGGAAAGACTTGGGTGACTCCATAAAAAAAGCTTTCCGAAATGTAGATGCTATACTTAAGGAAATGAATTTGGAGGTAACAGAACAAAACAGGCGGGCAGTGCGTATCCTTGGGTATAACCATATGGAAGTAACAGAAGAGAATATAAGCAAAATGAAAACAGCAGATCAGGAAGTACAAACATTATTAGAAAGAATGCAGCCAGGGGTCACATTGGAGATAATACGCAAAGGAATTAATCCACTTGATATGACCATAGAAAAACTCAATGACATAGCAGCAGAGGTGCAGGATGAACTGGGAGTTCCTAAAGAAAAGTACAGTGAGTTTTTATGGAAGGTGGAAAAATCCAATGAGATTACAAAAGAAGAAAAGGAAGCTTATATAGGAGTGTACCGTCTTCTTCATAGAGTGGAACAGTCAGACGGCGCAGTAATTGGAAGTGTACTGAATCAAAATGCTCAACTAAATTTAAGGAACCTTCTTTCAGCAGTGAGAAATAAGAAAAAGGAAGGAATGGATATTAAAATCGATGATGAGTTTGGAGGATTAGATGTTTTAAAGACCAAAGGTCCTTCCATTTCAGAGCAAATAGAAGGCTACTTAAAGAAAAGCAATACAGAAGATACTTCTTATCTAAATAGGCTAGTCCAAAATATATTAGATAAAATGGATCCAACAAAACTTCATCAAATGGAGGCAAATTTGGATACAACTCTTGAGCAGCTAAATGAAGGAATGATTCGCTATGAAGAAAATATCCAACAAAAGAAGGAATATGTAAGGGAACAGCTCCAAGACATCCGCAGTGGGGTAGCCTCAGAGGAAGATATTATAAAAAGCCTTTTAGATTTTAATCAGCCAATAACCTTGGATTCTCTTTTTGCTGCTGCTCATTTAATGAATGAGAGGGGAAGCGCCTTCCGAAAGCTTACTGAAAAGGCAATGATGAAAAAGGGACCATTTGAAGAAAGCATGGAAAAGGAATGGGGAGATGCAGTAAAAGAGTTACATGAATGCCTTGGGGAAGAGAAGGGGGCAAAGGAAGCCTATGCAAATTTAACAGCAGTGGCAGAAAAGATTATTGAATCTTCACAAGAGGATCCAGGAAACCATTATGTTGACCTTCGAGAATTACAGCTTTTACATAAGGAAATATCTTTGGCAGGCAATTTGTCAAGAGAAGAAAACTACGAAGTACCTATAGAAATCAATGGAAAAATAACATCAATTAATCTGAAAATACAACATAAGGAAGGCCAAGAAGGGAAGGTCACGGCATCTATGGAAGTGGAACCTTATGGAAAAATAGGAGCAAAGTTTCAAGTTTCAGATCAGTATGTGAAAGGTCTTATTGTATGTACATCAGAGGAAGGTGTAAAATTTTTAGCAGGTATAGAAAAAGACTTTCAACAAAGTATTGGAAAAAAAGGGAAAAAAATACAAGAATTTCACATAATTCAAAGCGAGAATTTGGATTTTCATCAATTTGAAGAAACAAAAGCAGGAGAAAAGTCCAAACAAAGTACAAAAACCTTATATGAAGTTGCAAAAGAATTTATTAGGGTTATTCAAAAATAAAATAATCCGATATAAAAGATAGCTTAAAAGTGGTAAAAAGAGATGTGGTTTTTTATTAGTTAAAAAAATTTGAAGTGGAAAGGGATGGACATCTAAAAATGAAAGTAAATTTTAATATTTCTGCAATTATAGCAAATAATCAGCTGGCAAATTCGGATAATAATTTGGCAAAAGCTATTGAGAGATTATCCTCTGGCTATAGAATTAACAAATCAAAAGATGATACAGTAGGTATGGCTATTACAAATAAAATGGAACAACAGTTAAATGCTTTGGAAAAAGCAACCCAAAATGCCACTAATGGAATGGCAGTCATTCAAACGGCAGAGGGAGCTTTAAATGAGATAACAGAAATGCTGCAAAGGTTAAATGAGCTGGCTGTTAAAGGAGCTACAGCCTCTGTTACAGACGATGACAGGACGGCGATAGAGGAAGAGTCTAAGGCATTGCTAGAGGAAATTGACCGTATTGCCAGTGACACAGAATATAATAGTCAGAAACTGTTGGATGGGACAATGGATTTAAAAGGTTTTGCGGATGTGGAGGATGTAAAATTAAACTATTATTCGGATGAAACTCCCAGTGGAAAATATCAAATTACAGGAGTAGCTTATTTGCCAGATGGAAGTATTGATCCTGCTAATGTACAGGTTGCAATGGAAAACCCGGTTAATTCTGGAAATTTTGTTCCTGTAGTTCTTCCTACAGATGGAATATCAGCAAATGGAACGACCCTAACAATTAAAAATATTAATGGATTTGAAATTAAAGCGGATTATTCCAATAATTTTGCTGGAACTGCCGTACTAGATTTAAAAGGATTTGGGGCAATGGTCGTGCAAATTGGAGCAAACGAAAGTCAGGATCTTTTAGTTCGCATTCCAAAAATATCAACGAAAAATTTGGGAATAGAAGACATGGATTTCACAAATGCAGGTGGCTGTAAAGATGCATTGGATGCAATTCCTGAGGCATTAAGCTTTATTTCTACAGTGCGTTCTAGATTAGGTTCTTATGAAAATCGATTAGAACATACAGTTTCAAGCCTGGATACATCTATAGAAAACTTATCAAATTCTTATGCCACTATTCGGGATACGGATATGGCGGCAGAAATGACAGAGTATACGAAGTTTCAAGTTTTACAGCAGGCGGGTACTTCTATACTGGCTCAGGCTAATCAAAGACCCCAGGCTGCACTTCAACTATTACAGTAAACAATAAGGAGCTAGTGGATGACAAAGGAACAAATTCAAGAGTATACTCTCCGAATAATTAATGCTAATCGTTCTCAATTAGTTGTTATCTATTATGATATGATCTTAGACTATATAAAGGAAGCAAAATACTGTTTGGCCAGCAAAGAGCTTAAAGCATACCAAAAAGCCATTGAACAGGCAAGACGCTGCATGAATGGCTTAGTGGAAGGACTTAATTTTAAGTACGATATTTCCCATAATCTTTTTCAGCTTTATCTTTATATGGAAAAGGAGCTTGCAAAGGCAAGTATTCAAAGGAAAGCAGATGCTTTGACCCATGTTATTCCTATTATTGCTTCTTTGAGAGAAGCTTTTTATGAGATAGGAAAACAAGACTATTCAAAAACTCTCATGGGAAATACCCAGACAGTATATGCTGGTCTGACCTATGGAAAAAATCAATTGATGGAAAGCCTAGATGCATCAGACCAATCAAGGGGTTTCAGGGTATAAGTCCAGATTCATATTAAGTTTAGAAGCTTTTTCTAATAAAAATTTATAACGTTTTTGGACAGCATTGACCTCATATATATAGCAGTCGATTAAGTCAGGGTCAATTACATTATCAAAATTTGAGTAAGCAGAATCCAGCGCATTTTTTGTTTTGACAATGTCTTGCAAAAGATGATCTCGCTGGATTTCCTCATAGGTAGCTTCCTTTTTTTTAGATAATATCATTTCTCATCTCTACTTTCTTTTCCTCTTTTTATTAAGTATAGTCATAAATTGGTAATTTATACATATGGATTAATAAAAGATATACTAAATTTGGAAAAAAATTATAAAAGGGGAATGAAAATGATGGATCTGGGAATAATAGCAATTTCAGGAGTTTGCACCATAGTTCTAGTCATAGGAATTATGGGAAGAAAAGCAGAAATTATTGTAAATTTTGTTTTGAGGGCTGTGTTTGGATTAATATCCATTTATTTTCTGAATGAATTAATATCTCTAACAGGAATAGGGATACACATTGGACTAAATCCATTTAACGCTGCTGCCTGCGGTTTTCTTGGATTTCCTGGAGTTGCCCTTCTTTATGGCGTGAAATTAGTTAGTCTTTTAGGCTAAAAAATATTATAAATAAGTATAGACATTTATATAATTATGTGATATAGTTTATATATCCTTTCTAAAGAACATATCAAAGTACAAATCTTTTATAAGTTTCCAAACATTAGCAAATAGAAGTGGTGGCGGTTGAATGATTTTTGTATTATATGCAATACTTTATGGAGCTGTCATAATGGATTTATATACATACAAAGTTAAAAATTGGCTAATTATTATTGGCTTATTCTATGCTTTTTCATATCATTACATTCGAAACGGATATGATGGAATCATTAGGACAGCAGTTGGAATTTTTATTACATTTTTTATTTTATATAGTTGTTATCTTTTCCATGTTATTGGAGCAGGAGATGTAAAGTTATTTTGTATCGTAGGAGGGCTTCTTAGCCTGCAAGATACAATAATCTGTATTGCTTTATCTTTTTTTATAGGCAGTTTTTTCTGTATCATCTATTATGTGCAAATTCTTGCAAAATATTTCCCCAAAAATCATAACAGAATACAAAAGAAGATGAGAAGAGCTTCTTTTAAGGCATTTCTAGAGAATGTAAAAAGAAAGGAAAAAGGGTCAAAAATTCATTTTACCATTTCTATATTTTTTAGTGTTCTCTTACATATGGAAGGTTTAATTTAAATTTGTTCTCTTAGTGAAAAGATTGGAGGATTATTATGGGTGCTAATATTATGGCAATTTATGATTTGGATGGCATTTATGCAGAACGATTTATGGAATATATCAATAGGAGCAAATCTATTCCCTTCCAAGTCAGAGCTTTCTCAAAGGAGGAAAGTTTTCTTGAGTACGCTAGAGAAGAAGAAATTGAAATACTTCTGGTCTCAGAAAGAGCAGTTACAGAAGAGATAAGAAGATTACCAATCACTCATATCATTGTTTTATCAGAAGAAACGTATGGCACCGAAGAAAAAAATAATGAAAAAACGATTTATAAATACCAATCTTCGGATCAAATTGTTAGAGAGGTTATGTGCTATTATGCAGAACAGAAAAATACAACTGGGCATTATGGATGTGCAAAGGAAGAGGGAAAGATAATCGGTATATATTCTCCTGTCAGGAGATCATTAAAAACCACATTTGCTTTGACATTAGGGCAAATTTTGAGTGAGAAGGTTAACACTCTTTATATGAACTTAGAAGAATACTCAGGATTTTCTTCCTTATTTGAAAAAGATTATGTAGGGGACTTATCGGATTTGATTTATTTTATGAATGAGAGAAGCGCCAATTTAATTCTAAAATTACAGGGAATTGTACAACCTATGAACCAGTTGGATTATGTTCCTCCTTGCATTTATCCTTCAGACTTGAAAACTATTTCAGGTGAGGAATGGGTTTCTCTATTAGACGATATTCGAAGAAAAAGCAGCTATAGAGCCATTATTTTGGATATGGGAGAAAATATTCAAGGACTTTATACACTTTTAGGAAAATGCAATATTATATATTCGCCTGTAAGAGAGGATAAAATTTCTATGGCAAAAATGTATCAGTATGAAAAACTAATGCAAATGACTGGACAGGAAGAAATATTAGAGAAAACGAAAAAACTGCATTTTACATATTTTAGAGGAGTAGAGTCTGGAATGGACAATTTAGTATATAGTGATCTGGGAGATTATATAAGGGAATTGCTAGCGGAGGAAGAGGATGAGGACGGCTAAGGAGTGGAAAGAAAAGTGGAGATTGGAAGTATTAGAGCGAATGGATTTATCAAGAGACGTTTCAGATGAAGAAATTATGGAAACCATAGACCGTATTATTTTAGAAAAAAAGAAAGAGGTGTATTTCACCATTAAGGAAAGGAAGTTAATACGAAAAGAATTATTTTACTCTATAAGAAAATTAGACATGCTTCAAGAGTTAGTAGATAGCCCAGAAATTACAGAGATTATGGTTAACGGAACGCAAAATGTTTTTGTGGAACGAGGTGGAAGTATTTTTCAATGGGAAAATAAATTTGAGGAGAAGGAAAAGCTGGAAGATGTTATTCAGCAGATTGTAGCAAAAACAAATAGAGTCGTAAATGAAACTTCTCCCATCGTGGATACAAGACTGGAAGATGGTTCAAGAGTCAATGCAGTTTTATCTCCCGTTGCTTTAAATGGCCCTATTCTTACAATACGAAGATTTCCTGATAATCCTTTTAGTATGGAACAGTTAATTCAATATGGATCTCTTTCTCAGGAAGCAGCTGATTTTTTAAGATTATTGGTTATAGCAAAATATAATATTTTTATAAGTGGAGGAACGGGATCTGGAAAAACGACCTTTCTCAATGCACTAGCTCAATACATTCCCGAAGATGAGAGAATCATTACAATAGAAGATAGTGCAGAACTTCAGATCAGAGGTATTCCCAATTTAGTAAGTTTAGAGACAAGAAATAAAAATAATGAAGGGTGCAGGGAAATAACAATTAGAGATTTAATTAAGGCGTCTTTGCGTATGCGCCCTGATAGAATCATTATTGGAGAAGTGAGAGGAGGGGAGGCGTTGGACATGCTTCAAGCAATGAATACAGGGCATGACGGATCACTGTCAACAGGACATGGGAATAGTAGTCAGGATATGTTGAGCAGGTTAGAGACAATGGTATTAATGGGGAGTGATTTACCTTTACAAGCCATTAGAAGGCAAATTAGCGGGGGAATTGATATTATCATCCATCTTGGAAGAATTAGGGACAAAAGCAGGAAAGTGTTAGAGATTACAGAAGTAATAGGATACAAAAACAAAGAAATTGTTATTTCACCTATTTTTATGTTTGAGGAGACAGGAGAAGATGAGAATCATAGGGTGTCAGGAAAATTTAAAAAGACAGGAGAGTTATTCCATACAGGAAAATGGAAAGCAGCAGGACTCTATAACAGGGCAAGGGGAGATACAGTATAATCAATATAGTTTAAATGGAAAAGAAAGAATACTATATTTTGTAAAGGGAAGTGGTATTGTAGTAATTCTTGCTTATTTATTTTATCATACATTTTGGGCAATTCCATTTTTAACGCCTATCCTCTTTGCATATTTTCAAGAAAGAAAAATATCTCTTAACAAGAAAAGGCTATTTGATTTAAACATTCAATTTAAAGATGCCATATTAGCGGTTTCAGCATCGTTGAGTGCAGGATACTCTATAGAAAATGCCTTTAAGGATGCAAGGAAAGAAATGACAATTCTTTATGGTGCTGACAGTATTATTGTAAAGGAACTTCAATGTATAGAATATAAGCTAAATATGAATGTAACATTGGAGAAGGCTATGGAAAACTTTGCAATGAGGAGTGGACAGGAAGAAATACTAAATTTTACTCAAGTTTTATGGACAGCTAAAAAGTCAGGTGGAGACTTTAATAAGATCATACAGCGGACTGCAGGGATTATTCATGAAAAAATTGAGATAAAAAAAGAAATTAAAATTTTAGTTAGCGCAAAACAATTAGAACAAAAAATTATGAATGGAATACCTATTGCTATTATTTTATACATAAATTTTTCAAATCCAGGATTTTTAAACGGGATGTATGGGAATATAACAGGAGTTATTTTGATGACAGTTTGCTTAGTAATATATATGACTGCTTATTATATAGCCAGAAAGATTGTAGACATTGAAATATAATAATTGGAGGTATTAGAGGAAAGTGAAATATTTGTTTGGAGCAATTTATGGGAGCATTTTTTGCATTTATATTCTTTTTGCAATTTTTCAAAGAAAGCAAAAGGGAAGAGATCCTTTTCTGAAAATATCTATATACCTTTATTCCATCTTTGAAAAATATAAATCGAATTCTTTTGTTCAAAGAGTAATCCAAAGGGATAAAGTGAAAAAAAGTATAACAAGTTTATGTCCTTTTGGAGATAAAGAAGACGAAATAAAAGGGCATTTTATAGAAAAAATTAAAAGGATTGTTTTATTGATTTTTATAGGAAATAGTTTAGCTTTTGTAGTTTATATAAAAGATTTAAAGAAAGGATTTCTTATAGATGGAGAACTGATAGAAAGGAAAGAGTACGGAAAAGGGGCAGTGGAGCTGGAGCTTATGGCAGAATCAGAAGAAGGAAGGGAAGAGATATCTTTTACTTTAGAAGAAGTGCAGTATACTCCAGAGCAAATTAAGATTCTATTTGAAAAAGCAATTATGGATTTAGAAAATATTATGCTGGGATTAAATTCCTCATTAGACGAAGTTAGAAGTCCATTGAATTTTGTACATAAAATGGATGGGTATCCATTTACTATTACATGGGATTTGAATAATTATCAAGTTATAGATTCTCAAGGACAATTAAAGAGTAAATTTTTATCAGAAGAGGGAACAATGGTAAAAATAACAGCAATATTAAAATATTTTGATTTTTCAGGTGAATATACTTGTTTTGCAAGAATATTACCAGTATTAAATAAGGGAAAGGAAGAAGTTTTTCAGACAATTCAAAAAGAGATAGAAAAGAAAGAAAAAGAGGAAAAATATGAAAGGATTTTTCGACTACCAGAAGAGATAGGAGGGAAGAAAATTATATGGAGTGAGAAATTTTCCACATATAGTTACTTTTTTATGGGAATTACAGTTTTAGTTTGTATTTTAATTTCCATTAATAAAGATAAAAGCTTAGAAAAAAAACTGGAAGAAAGAAAAAATCAAATGCTTTTAGATTATCCTGAGGTAATAACAAAATTCAGCCTTCTTCTGGGAGCAGGAATGACCCTTCGCATGGTATGGAAAAAGATAGTGGGAGACTATGAGAAAAGAGAAAATAGAAAGGGAGAGAAGCGGTATGTATATGAAGAAATGAAGCTTACTTATTATGAGATGCAAAGCGGGGTGCCTGAAATAGAAGCATATAAAAGATTTGGAAAAAGATGTGGGATACCACGATACTTAAAATTTACCTCATTACTTACACAAAATATTAAGAAAGGAACAGATGGAATGCTGGGTGTATTAGAAATGGAAGCAAAGGATGCTTTTGAAGACCGAAAGGATATGGCTAGAAAATTAGGAGAAGAGGCAAGCACAAAACTACTCCTTCCTATGGGTATGATGCTAGGTGTTGTCCTAATGCTTATTGTCATTCCAGCATTTTTATCGTTTCAAATATAAATAAAAAAAGTAATAACAAGAAAGGAGACAAAACCATGTTTAAATTTTTAAATTTTTTAAGAGAAGAAGACGGTATTGGAACAGTAGAAATGATTTTAATTTTGGTTGTGCTGATTGCGTTGGTCATTATTTTTAAAGATCAGCTCATAACATTGGTAAACACCATATTTGAAAAAATTAATACCCAAAGTGGAACTATTTAAAACCAAGAGATGAGAAAGGAGTTCGTTGTGTCTATGATAAAAGGAGAAATAACAATATTTTTAGCATTATCATTGACCATCATATGTGGATTTATTTTGGCTATATTAGAAAGCGCCAGAGTAGCTGTTATCCGTATGGAAATTGAAATAGCAATGGATATGGGAATTCAGTCTATTTTTGCAGAATATAATAGAGAACTATTAGAAAGGTATGATCTTTTTTTCATAGACACATCTTACGGTGAACAGCTTCCTTCTATAGAAGCACTAAAGTCACATTTTGGAACTTATGTACAGTATAATCTAGAGCCTTATCAAAATATAATATTAAAAAGGGGACTAGATTATGTAAGATTAAAAAGTCAATGGATACAAATAGATGATATTTCTATTGCTACGGATGCCAAAGGAGAGGTGTTTAAGAGACAAGCATTAGACTATATGAGAGATAAAGTAGGCTTAGGATTATTGGAGTATGTTATGAACAATGCGAAAGAAATAGATCAAAAAGGAATATGGGAACAGGACTTGGAGGGAGACAGACAAAAAAATGAAAATGAAATAAATAATGTTGAAATACCACCAAAACAGATAGATGAAGATGAATGGGAAGAGGTAACAATTCATAATCCGGCAGATGAGATAAATGCCCTAAGAGGAAGCGGAATATTAGATTTGGTTACAGAAGGAGAATTATCTAGAAGAAGTATCCATCTTTCTGAACTACCTTCTCAAAGAAACTTAGAGCGAGGAGTTGGCATAGTAGGAAAGGCTATGGAAGAGGGAAGTATTTCTGAAGTACTCTTTGGAGAATACATTGGAGATAAATTTGAAAATTATACAACTACAAAAAATGAGGAAGGACTTTCCTATGAAATAGAATATATTTTGGAAGGAAAGGAGACAGATGTGGAAAACTTAAAAGGGGTTGTTAATAGATTGTTATTTATAAGGGAGGCTGCCAATGTTTTGTATTTATTTACAGATAGTCAAAAACAATCAGAAGCAGAGGCTTTGGCTATAGCCGTAGCAGCGTTTACTGGTCTTCCAGCCCTTGTGGAATTAATTAAGATTTCTATTATTTTAGCTTGGGGATATGCAGAGAGTGTTGTAGATGTAAAAACATTATTAAAAGGTGGAAAAGTACCTATTATGAAAACATCGAAGGATTGGAAAGTGAGCATTGAGAATCTCCTACATTTTCAAAATGTAGATACCGGGAAAGAAGAAAATGATAAAGGACTTTCCTATTTAGATTATTTAAAGATTTTTTTGTTCCTACAACAAAAAGAAGAAAAGACTATGCGGTGTTTAGATATGATTGAAGTAAATATGAGGCAGGCAATGGATTTTAAGGCATTTCGGATAGATGGATGCTTGGAACACTTGGGAGCAGAAATGGAAGTGACAAGTCAGTATGGATATACATATCAAATTAGACGTTCTTATGGATATTTACAATAGGGGGGATTGAAAATGCTCTTCTCTTATCAGAAAAAGAAAAATTCTCTCCAGACATATCATTCAATAAAAACTCCATATTTTAAAGGACAGTTTTATAAGGGAAGGGCATTTTCAAGGTTCTCTTGTTTGCAAGGAAGTCTGACATTGGAGTCGGCAATTGTAGTTCCTTTATTTCTTTTCGCTCTTTTGTCTATCTTGTATATAGGAGAAGCTCTTTTACTTTATGTAAATATAGAAGGTGCCCTTCACCAGAGTGTGAAAGAGATGTCCCAGGTTGCTTATTCATATGAAGGAGGAGTTGGAACTTCTCTCATTGGGACAGCCTATGCAAAAGAAAAAGTAATTCAGAATGTGGGGAGAGACTATCTGAATAGCTCCCCCATTAGAGGAGGAGCTGATGGACTAAATTTTTATCATTCAAAAATATTAGATAATGGTAATGTTGATTTAATTGTTACTTATTATATTCATATTCCTTATAGTTTTCTTGGGCTTGCCGATTATTTTGTAACTCAAAGAGTCATGGCTCATGGATGGATAGGTTATACAGGCATTGACACGGAATATGAAAATAGTGATGAACTCATTGTATATGTTACACCTAATGGGACAGTATATCATAAAAACAGAAACTGTACACATATACAATTATCTATTCAGCCATACTTAAAAAAAGATATTGAAGAGAAGAGAAATGAGAGTGGAGGAAAATATTACTCATGTGAACGGTGTGGATCCCTTTCAAAGGACATTATATATATTACGGATACAGGTGATCGCTACCATTCTACAGTAACTTGCAGTGGTTTAAAAAGAGAGATTATAGCAGTGCCATTATCACAGGTGGGAAAAAGGAATCCTTGCTTAAGGTGTGGAAATAATAGATAGATGGAGGTGAGTTATAAAAGTGAAAAAATTATTAGTATTGGTTTTATTGATTTTTAATGCTTGGAGTGATTTAAGAAAAAGACAAATATCATTGTTAATTTCTGGAATTGCAGGGGTGGGAGGGATATTTTTAATTTTGGTAGGAAGCATTTCTGCAAAAGAAGCGGCTATGGGTGCATGTGTCGGAGCAGTACTTTTATTATTAAGTATACTAACAAAGGATGCCATTGGATTTGGAGATGGACTGATTACAGTAGTTACAGGTTGCTATTTAGGAGGAAGGGATAATTTATTATTGATAGTGGGAGGATTATTTTTAGCTGCCATTTTTGGAATCAGTATACTTATAATAAAAAAAGTTGATAAGAAGAAGGAGTTTCCTTTTGTGCCTTTTTTACTCTTTGCTTATATAGGGATGCTTGTCTGGAAAGGATAGGTATAAAATGAGGAAAAATAAATATAAAAAAGGTAGTTATACAGTTGAGGCAGCTTTTATTTTGCCCATGATTTTGTTTTCTATGATTGCAGTTATATACCTGTCTTTTTTTATTCATAATAAGATTATTTTGTCAAAGGAAGCTTATATATCTGCACTAAGAATAAGCCAATGTATGGGAAAGCCTACAGATAGGGAAGTGGAGATAGAGGAACAGGATGCAAAAGTACGGGTGAAAAATAGAATTTTGGCATGTGATCAGGTGGAGAGTAATTACTCTTTAAATAATAAAAAAATACAGATATCTTATCATATGATTTTTCGTCTTGCTAAAGGAATAATTCCAGTAAAAGTGCTAAATACAGATGTTTGGGATTTTTATGTGGGAAAGGAAGTACAAGTATTCCAGCCAGTAGAGTTTATAAGAACTTGTAAAAAACTAGGACTTTGAAAGGGGTTGACGATGAATGATTAGAGCAGAATATAAAAAAGATTTAAACAATCATTTCTTAATTATAAAGGATGATGAAATGATGAGCAAGTCTTATCAGGCTAAGATGATGACTGGGAATCTTATCCAGGGATTACTTCCATGCCGCCTACGATACATGAATGGACAGGCAGAATTTTGCTACGAAATAGGTTCAAAGGAGGCTCTAGGAAAAGTATATGAAAATCAGGAGATTCAATATGATATGTTACATGAATTTTTTGAACACTTTTTACAAATGATGAAAGAGCTAGATACATATTTATTAGATAGTAGCTGTATTATATTAGATAAAGATTTCATTTTTCTAAATTTGGAAAAAAAACAATGGTATTTTTGTTTTTTTCCAAAGGATGATAAAGATGGGACACAAACGATGCATTCATTTGCTGAGTATATTTTGAGCAAGGTGGATCATAAAGATAAAAATGCAGTTATGCTTGCTTATGACTTTTATAAATTTTCTATGAAAGAATATATAAGTATAAAAGAATTTGAAACTTATCTATATACAAAGAAGAAAGAAATGTTAAAAGAACAGGAGGATTTTTTAATTAATGAAAAAAGCAACGAAAATATAGATTTTAAGGAAGGGGATTGGGAGATGGAACCAAAGGAGGAAATAGAAGGAGAAGGATGGGAAAAAGAAAGGAAAAAACGCTGGTTGTTTTTAACTTTACAAGGGGCTGATATAATTTTATTTTTTATTTATATAGGATTTTACTTTCAACAAAAGGGTTTATGGAGCAATGGTATATTGGGACAATGGAACATGGATGCCCTTACTTTTAGAAAGGAAGAAATTATTGTAATGATAGGAGGGGTAGTGTTAATTGGTATATTTATTCTTGTATGGATGTTAAAAAACCAGCCAAAATCCTTGAATAATGAGAAGGAAGGATTAATAAAGGAAGATGTAATTTTGTAAATAAATGGAATAATATTATGGCTTCTGTTGACACTTGTGGATATTAGTGATAAATTCTTATAAGAATCATTTTTGAATAAAGGTATTGTAGCCCTTAAAGGCGGTACCCATTGTCGTAGGAGTCATGTATGAAAAAAAGAGTGGAAAGTGTTCTGTTGGAATATGGATATCATAGATTTTCTACTAATTTGGCAGAGTTTGATGTGTTTTTTGATGTATATGGAGCAGTTGTCAATGTAGTGCAAGTAATTGATCTTCACCAGGAATTATGTTTTATTAAGGAACAATATTTTTATATAAAAAGGCAAATCTATGAGATGATTGCAAAAAAAGGATATTTAGACGTTCATATTTTTACCCTTATATTGGCAGATAACCCTATTGGGGCTGCCAGTATTACGGAAGATGATAAGATGAGTTGGATTATCTCAAAAAAAGAAAACAAATGTATGATCTTAGAGGGGCATATAAAAGATTTTTATGGGATTTCTGTGTTAGTAGAAAGAGCATTAGATAAAAATTACAAAATACCAGATAAAAAAAATGTGGAAGAAGGAGAGGAAACAGGGAGTAACGCTAATAACAGATTTCCATTATCTTACATTATAAAAGAATTTAATCTAAGCACCATTTCACCAATGAATATCTGTATCATATTTATGAATATTTTTATATTTCTTATATTGGAGTTTAAAGGGTCTACAGAGGATATTCAATTTATGATTGGACACGGCGCATTATACATCCCTGCTATTCTTCATGAAAAGGAATATATAAGATTTTTTACAAGTATATTTTTACATTTTGGTATAGAACATTTATTTTTTAATATGTTGATTTTAATGGTAATAGGTAGTAATGTAGAAAGGGAGCTAGGAAAAATAAGGTATGTACTTTTATATATGCTTAGTGGAATAGCAGGTAACATTATATCTTTTCTTTTTGCCCTATTCTTTCATCCTCAAAGTGTTTCTGCAGGAGCCAGTGGAGCAATTTTTGGCATAATAGGCTCTTTGCTTTATATTTTTCTTGCAAATAGGGGAAAAATAGAAGACAGGGCTATTGTTCGCATGTTAATGTTGATTGCATATAGTCTAGCTTCTGGTTTTACTAGCCGTGGAATTGATAATGCAGCCCATGTAGGAGGGCTAGTCTCTGGATTCGCACTTGCAATGCTTTTTTATCCAAGGAATCAATTTTTAAAAAAAGAAAAATAAAAGGCCAAAAAGGCAGATGGGAGTTTTCATGAAGATTAACATTTATTATGGGGGAAGGGGTATTGTTGATGATCCTACGTTGTGCGTTTTGAATAAAATGCAGGAGGTTTTGGATGAATTAAATGTAACAGTAGAACGTTACAATTTATATGAATACAAAAATAGTATTACAACACTACCTTCTACATTAAATAACGCAGATGGCGTTATTCTGGCTATTACAGTTGAGTGGTATGGAATTGGTGGATATATGCAGCAATTTTTAGATTCCTGTTGGCTATATGGTAACAAAGAGAAGATTAGTAAACTTTATATGTGCCCGATCTCTATGTCTACAACTTATGGAGAGAGGGAAGGCAAGATGCATTTGACCAATGCATGGGAAATATTAGGAGGTCTTCCAAGCGATGGATTATGTGGATATGTCAGCGATTTAGTTGCTTTTGAGTTAAATAAAGACTATATATCTCTTATTGAAAAAAAGACAGAAAATTTATATCGAGCCATATCTCAGAAATATCCATGCATGCCTGCAAGTAACCAAGCAGTAAAACAAATGATTTCAACGACCAAGGCTATTAACTTAACACCTCAAGAGACAGAACAGCTTTCTAAATATGCATCAGATGATATTTATGTTCAAAAGCAAAAGGAAGATATTCAAGAATTGTCAAACTATTTTAAAGGAATGATTGAAAAAACAGAAATAGAGAATGGACTAGACTTAGAAAATATTTTTCAACATCACTTTAAAGGAGAAGGAAATTTAACAGCATCCTATAAATTTTTGATTAAAGAAAAGAAAGCCCCTTTTATTTTAGAGATTAAGGGGAATAGATTAGTCTGTTATTATGGTAACTTAGAAAATCCTACAGTCATATGCAAACTTACTTCCGAAGTAATGACAAATATTATAGAGTCAAAAATATCTTTTCAAAGGGCCTTTATGTCTGGAGAAATGCAAGTAAGGGGGGATTTCCAGATACTTCGGATGCTGGATCAAGTATTTGACTTTATGAAACTATAATTTTGAAGAAATAATTTTAAATTTTCCAGATCATTCATTGTGTCATTCCAATATTGATAATTTTTAACTTCTGGATGTTGATATTCAATTAAATGTAAAGAACTATAAATTACAGAGACTGGATTTTTTAAATCATGAATAAGCTTGACGAGTGTGTCTTGTTCGGCAATTGATAACATAAATAACCTCCATATTCTACTATATAAATTATCATATAATGATATGGAAAATAAGTAATGAAAAACTTGTCGAAGAAGCTAAGGGAGAGAAAGAATTTTTTCAATATAAAGAAAAGCTTTTAAAGATATATTTACTAAAAAATAAGTATATAATTTAAGAACGGAGGTTAGAAATGAAAAAGGTGGGTTGTATTTTTTGCAGAATTGCAAAAGGAGATATTCCTTCCAAAACCATATATGAAGATGATGAATTTCGGGTTATTTTAGACTTGTCTCCAGCGACCAAGGGGCATGCACTTATTTTACCTAAAAATCATTACGAAAATATTTATGAATTAGATGAAGAATCAGCTGCAAAAATATTTGTTCTTGCAAAGGATTTATCTATGAAAATGAAAGGAAAATTAAAATGTGAAGGACTGAATATTGTTCAAAATAATGGTGAAATAGCAGGACAAACTGTATTTCATTTTCATATGCATATAATTCCAAGATATAAGGATGATGGGCAACATATTGGATGGAAACAAGGAAAGCCTACAGAAGATGAGCTGGAGGATGTGAGGAAGACAATAATAGGTTAGATGAATGAATTGGGATAAAGCGAATGCATAGGATTAGCTTTCCTTGGACTTTTGTGAATGATAGAAAAAGAACGAAAGAATTATAGGATAATGTGAAAATGAGAATTAGTAATTAGTGACACAGTATCTACGTAAAATATTAAATGGATAATTCCATTATTAGTTGGATAATTTTTTCTACAGCATCAAGTTGATTACTTTTTCTCATTGTTGCAATATAATCCAGACGATGAGTATACAATTGATTTACTGATGTAAGAAAAACCTCTTCGGTTATTTCTTCTTCTTGAAGTACAATACTAAAGCCTTGTTCTTTAAAAGAGGCTGCATTTAAAAGCTGATCGCCTCGGCTGCTGCTTGCAGGAAGGGGGATGAGCAGATTAGGTTTTTGGAGAGCTAGAATTTCACAAATAGCATTTGCTCCAGCCCTTGAAATTACAATATCTGCCAGTGCAAATAAGTCACGTAGTTCTGAAGTCACGTATTCAAATTGGGCATAGCCTTCTATGTGATTTAGACTATCTTCTATTTTATTTTTGCCACAAAGGTGAATAACTTGAAATCTCTCAAGCAGGCTAGGCAAAGCTGTTCGGACAATATGATTTATTGCTGATGCTCCAAGGCTCCCGCCTATAACGAGCATCGTGGGTTTATTAATAGTAAAATGACAAATATCTAGAGCTGCAAATTTATTTCCTTGTAAAAGTTCTTTACGAATGGGTGAGCCTGTAAAGGCTGCCTTTTCCTGTGGAAGATATTGTAATGTCTCAGGAAAATTGCAGCATACTTTTGAGGCAGCAGGAATACAAATTTTATTAGCTAATCCTGGAGTCATATCTGATTCATGGATAATAGAAGGTACTTTATATTCTTTGGCTGCCAGGACTACTGGAACAGTCACAAAACCCCCTTTAGAAAAAAGGACATCTGGTTTTAATTCTTTTATAATGTTTTTTGCCTGATGGAATCCTTTTATAATACGGATAGGATCTGTAAAATTTTTCATATCAAAATATCTTCTTAATTTACCAGATGAAATGCCATAATAAGGAATACCTATATTATCTATAAGTTCTTTTTCAATTCCATCCAATGAACCAATATAATGTATATCATAGCTTAATTCTTTTAACCTAGGAATTAAAGCAATATTAGGTGTAACATGCCCTGCAGTTCCGCCGCCAGTAAGTATAATACGTTTCATTTAGAAGGTACCTTTCTATACTATTGATCGAGTGTTTGTATTTTTTTTAAAGCTGTAGCTAATTGATCAGGACAGGAGGTGGAACGTCTGCCACATCGTATGCCTTGCATTCGGGAGATGGCGTCATCAATATTCATTCCTTCTACTAATTTTGAAATGCCTTGACTATTGCCATTACATCCTCCTTTAAATGAAACGGACTGAATGACTTCTCCTTGCACTTCAATAGAAATTTCTTGTGCGCATACCCCTGTTGGATAATAAACCATTGAAAAACCTCCCTAAAAAGATAATATGTTTGTAAAAAAGATGAACACTATACTTTTTTTATTATAACAAAAAAGTGGGATAAATACTAGAATATAAAAACTAGTAGAATAATGTCAAATAAAAGTATCAACATTTTATTTTCAAAATATTTTATATATATTATAATGTGAAATAAGCAAAAATGTGAAAGGACGAAAATATTGTGATTATTCAGTGGACGTTTGCCTGGTATACAGTTATTTTAGTGTACAGTCTAGGATTGGCTGTTAAATTGTGGATAGGTATGCAATATTATATTATATTGAAAAGCAGCGAAAATATGTCACATACAAAAAATTTGTTGCTTTTGCAAATAAAAAATAAATTTGAAAATAGTTATAAAGTGGATGGTAGTATGAGAAATGTTGAGGCTTTTGTATATAAAAGTTTGATAAAATATAAATGTTTTGGAATTACGATTGGAAAATGGAAGCGAATAAGCCAGCTTTTACTCGCTTTTGCCCTTTTGATTTTTATTTTTCTTATTGTTTACTGTAAGGACAATATATATTTTAACAATGAAATATGGGGCGCAGAATATCTTTTAATGGGTGGGACTGTATATATTTTTATTTCTGTAGTGGCCAATGTAAGAGGAAAAGAAAGAGATATACAGGTGAATATTAATAATTATTTAGAAAACTATTATGAGAGTAGGCTTTTAATAGAACAAGAAAGAAGAAAATCTTTTCAAAAAAGAAAAGAAGAGGTGGACAGAAGCATTACTACAAAAAAGGAAGAAGAAAAAGGTTCATTGTTATATGAGCCAGATTTGGATGACAAAACATTGAAAAGATTGATTGAGGAAATTTTAACTTGATAAAAGAAAGGGTATTTGCTACACTTAATGCAGAATATATTTATCATTTAGAAAAAGTGATATAAAGTAAAGAAAGGAAGAGAAAAATGAGGAGTAAAGTGACATTTGATTATTCCAATGCATCTTCATTTATAAAAGAAGAAGAAGTACAATTCATGGGAAAGTTAGCAGAAGATGCAAAAAAGCTGTTAGTATCAAAAACAGGAGCAGGAAATGACTTTTTAGGATGGATAGACCTGCCTGTAAAATATGACAAAGAAGAGTTTGAGAGAATTTTAAAGGCTGCAAAAAAAATAAAAAATGATTCTCAGGTTTTAATAGTAATTGGCATTGGCGGTTCTTATTTAGGGGCAAGGGCTGCCATTGAATTTTTAAGACATAGTTTTTATAATATTGTTTCTAAAGAAATACGAAAAACACCAGAAATATATTTTGTGGGAAATAGCATTAGTTCCACTTACTTAAAGCATCTTATAGATGTAATTGGTGACAGAGATTTTTCCATCAATATGATTTCGAAATCAGGCACTACGACAGAACCAGCTATTGCGTTTCGCATTCTGAAAGAATTAATGGAAAAGAAATATGGTAAAGCAGAGGCAGCAAAGAGAATTTATGCGACAACAGATAAATCAAGAGGTTCTTTAAAAAAATTAGCGTCAGAAGAAGGATATGAAACATTTGTAGTTCCTGATGATGTTGGAGGCCGTTTTTCTGTTTTGACAGCAGTAGGACTTTTGCCTATAGCTGTTAGCGGCGCAGATATAACACAATTAATGGAAGGAGCCCAATCAGGAAGAAAAAGGGCGTTGGAGGAGCAGTTTGGGGAAAATGATGCATTAAAATATGCAGCAGTAAGAAATATATTGCTGCGAAAGGGAAAAAATGTAGAGGTGTTAGCGAATTATGAACCAAGAGTTCATTTTGTAGCAGAGTGGTGGAAGCAGCTCTACGGTGAGAGTGAAGGAAAAGACCAGAAAGGAATTTTTCCAGCAAGCGTTGATTTAACAACAGATTTGCATTCAATGGGACAGTATATTCAAGATGGAGCCAGAATATTATTTGAGACAGTAATTAGTTTGGAGACTTCCAGAGAGGAGATTGTGTTAGGAAAAGAAGATACAGATTTAGACGGATTAAACTATTTGGCGGGTCAAACAGTAGAGTTTGTTAATCAAAACGCAATGAAAGGAACAATACTAGCTCATACAGACGGAAATGTTCCCAATCTGCTCATACATGTGCCAGAAGCGTCTGAGTTTTATTTAGGAGAACTATTCTACTTTTTTGAATTTGCATGTGGTATTAGCGGTTATATATTAGGAGTAAATCCATTTGATCAGCCAGGAGTGGAGAGCTATAAGAAAAATATGTTCGCCTTATTAGGAAAACCTGGATTTGAGGAAGAAAAAGAAGCCCTTTTAAAAAGACTAAAATCATAGACTTTTGTTTCTGCATAGGTATGTCTTCTATAAGAAGACTCAGGTACACGAAACATTTTATTTCAGCGTTCTATAAATAAGGCATGGAAGTGAGGGAACTATGGGAATTTTTTTAAAAGATATCCTTGCTGTTGTTCCAAATGGAACAAAAAATGTAATTGAGAAAAGGAATATATATATTCAAGGAGATATAATTGCTAGTGTGGAGGAAGAACCAGAAGGGTTCCAGACAGACAAAATAATCAATGGGGAGGACAGGCTGGTTATTCCTGGGCTAATTAATGCTCATACCCACTCATATATGTCCTTATTTCGTAATGTAGCGGATGATTTATCCTTTAGTGATTGGCTTTTTGGGACCATTGATCCTTTGGAAGGGAAATTGCTTCCTGAAGATGCATACTGGGGAGCCCAGCTTTCTATATTAGAGATGATGAGAGGGGGGACAACTTGCTTTAGCGATATGCAAATGCATATAAACCAGACGACAAGAGCAGCAGCAGAAACAGGAATGAGAGCTGTTATTTCTAGAGGACTCATAGGGACTGGCAGCGACCAAGCTGGGAGTAGCCGATTAGCAGAAGCTTTTGAGGAAATGTCAAATTATAAAAAAAATGACATGATTACTTTTATGTTAGGCCCCCATGCTCCTTATACATGTGATAATGAATATTTGCAAATTGTGGTAGATGAGGCAAAGAAGCATCAGCTTGGCATTCATATTCATTTATCAGAAAGCAAGACGGAAATAGAAAATATGAGAAAAGGGCATAACTGTACTCCTATAGAGTTTGCGTATAAGGCAGGAGTGTTTGATGTTCCCACAGTGGCAGCCCATTGTGTTTTTGCCACAGAAAAAGATATGGACATAATGAAAGAAAATGAAGTGAGTGTTGTAACAAATCCAGCAAGCAATATGAAGCTAGGAAATGGTTTTGCTCCCATTCCCTATATGATGGAAAAAGGATTAAATATCTGCTTGGGAACAGACGGCGCAGCAAGCAATAACTCTTTAAATCTCTTTCATGAATTAAATCTCCTGACTTTGATACACAAGGGAGCAGGAGAAACTGCCCAATGTATTAGTGCCCAAGATGGATTTAAGATTGCTACAGAAAATGGCGCAAGGGCTTTAGGCATGGGAAATATAATTGGAAAAATAAAGGAAGGAATGAAGGCAGATTTGGCTATTTTAAATTTAAATAGTCCTTCCTTAGCACCAAGAAACAACTTAGTGGCAGGGCTGTGCTATTCAGCGAATGGTTCTGAAGTTGAAACAGTTATAATCAATGGAAAAATTACAATGGAAAATCGGAAAATGCTAACTATGGACGAAGAACGAATTTACATGGAAGTTGGAAGGATTTGTAGAAGATTAGGATTAGACAAAAAAACGTATTAAGAAATGAGGAGATTGTACAATGGGCAGTGAAATTAGAGATAAAAGTCTTGCTGAATCTGGTGAGCGTAAAATAGAATGGGTGAAAAAAAATTGTGATTTATTAAGGACTTTGGAAGAGGAATTTTCCAAGTCTAAACCTTTTACAGGGAAGAAAATTGCCTTATCTGTTCACTTAGAGGCAAAGACCGCATATTTATGTAAAGTTTTAGCAGCAGGCGGAGCAGAAATGTATGTAACTGGAAGCAACCCTCTGTCTACTCAGGATGACGTTGCAGCAGCATTAGCAGAGGCAGGATTAGAAGTTCATGCTTGGTATAATGCAACAGAATCAGAATATGAGAGCCACATCAGAAGTGTATTGGAGGTTGGACCCAATATTATAATTGATGATGGCGGAGATTTGGTGCATATGATGCATACAGAGTTTCGAGCATTGATACCCCAAGTAATCGGTGGATGTGAGGAGACTACGACAGGAATTATACGTCTTATGGCTATGGAAAAGGCAGGAGAACTTGCGTTTCCTATGGTTATGGTAAATAATGCTGACTGTAAACATTTATTTGACAACCGCTATGGTACTGGACAATCTGTTTGGGATGGAATCAATAGGACAACAAACTTAATCGTTGCAGGTAAAAATGTAGTAGTTGCAGGGTATGGATGGTGCGGAAAAGGCGTTGCCATGAGAGCAAAAGGTTTAGGGGCTAAGGTAATTGTGACAGAAATTGATGCTGTAAAAGCGATTGAGGCTGTAATGGACGGCTTTGAAGTTATGCAGATGAAAGAGGCTGCAAAATTAGGAGATTTCTTTATAACCGTAACAGGATGTAATCATGTAATTGATGAAGATGACTTTAAGGTAATGAAGGATGGGGCTATTCTATGTAACGCAGGACATTTTGACATTGAAATAAATGTCAAAAAATTAAAAGAGATAGCAGTGGAAATAAAAGAGGCAAGAAAAAATATTATGGGCTATCGTCTAACACAAGGACAATGGATTTATATTTTAGCAGAAGGCCGTTTGGTGAATTTGGCTGCTGGAGATGGACATCCAGCAGAAATTATGGACATGAGTTTTGCGATTCAGGCCCTGAGTGCAAAGTATTTAGTAGAGCATGGAGGGAACTTAAGCCAAAAATTAATAAATGTGCCAGAGGAAGTAGATCAGGATGTAGCCAAAAGAAAATTAAAATTTTTAGGTAAACAAATTGATTCGTTAACAAAGGCTCAAGAGGAGTATTTAAATAGCTCTTCTTTATAAGGATTTTCATAATAAAACAGGGTGTTTTACTAGAAAGATTTTGAGTAAAATGTCCTGTTTTTTTGAATATTGATTCTTAAAGTAAAGAAAATTTTGTTGTGCTGCATGAATTCTGTTTTTTGGATAAAATAAGCAAGAAAAAAGTAGAAAAAACTATTGACAATTTGTACAAAAAATCTGAATATAGTAATATAGAATAAGCGGATATATTTTTATTATAAAAAAGGAGACGCAATGTTATATGTAAGTGGTGCAGGATTGGAGGAGTCATATGACACAAAAATTGTTGGAATCTTTAAAAAAGGCATTGGACAAAAGTAATTATACGGTGGCCATTTGTGGATCTGGCATGTTGAAGGAATGTGGATATTTAGGGATGAAAGATCCAGAACTGGCATATGATTTAGAATATAAGTATGGGGTTTCACCAGAATATATTTTTTCTAGTGCATATTATAACACAAGAACAGCAGACTTTTTTAAATTTTACATTAATGAAGTTATTAATGTAAATATTAAGCCGAGCGAGTCTTCCTATACGTTAGCAGCTATGGAAAGAGTTGGTAAATTGCAATGTGTAATTTCTAGTAATATTTACGAATTAAGTCAGAGGGGTGGGTGTAAAAATGTCATCAATCTTCATGGAAGCATTTATAAAAATAGATGTCCTCATTGTGGAAAGGAGTATAGTTTAGATGACATGAGGCAATGTAAAAAGATACCTTTTTGCAGAGAATGTGGAACAGTTATACGCCCTATGGTTTCCTTATTTGGGGAAATGCTGGATAATCAGATTATGACAAAAACTACGGAAGAAATTGAAAAGGCAGAAGTACTTCTTGTACTAGGAACGACATTGTCATCTGATGTATATCAACATTATATTCGGTATTTTACAGGGAGCTGTTTGGCTATTATCCACGAAGATAAGCATGATTCTGATAAAAGGGCAGATATTGTTATTTATGATATGCCAAAAAATATTCTCCCTCAATTAGGATATTAAAAATTGTCTGGGACAAATAGTCCTATATTTTACAAATGTAAAAAGGAATAGCAGTGGTAGAGTAAATGAATAAGTATTTCCAAGCTCTCCACTGCTAATCTATAAACATTTCTTATCTTATTTCAATTCTTTTTGGCTCTGGTTTTTCTGTCTCCTGTTTTGGGAAGGTAACTTCTAAAATCCCATTGTTGTAGGATGCGTCAATATCTTTGGCATTTATCCCCTGAACATGAAAACTTCTGGAGTAGGATGCGTATCTACGTTCCCGGCGAACATAATGATTTGAAGACTGAGTATTTTTTTCTTCTTTATGGCATGCAGAAATTGTTAGCACATCTTCCTGTAAGCTAATTTGAATTTCTTCTTTGTTAAAACCAGGAATTTCAGCTTGAAGTAAGTAATGATCATCTTTTTCAATAATATCAGTATTGAATTGTTCTATAGTAGAATAGCTGTTGTTCCAAAAGTCTTGATACATTTTCTCCAATGAGTTTTCGAATAAAGATGGTTTTCTTTCAAATAAAGTTGGTATAAACATAAAAATCACTCCTTGTGTTCATATTGATTTTCTTTACAATAATGTTATATAACAAATAGAACATATAGTCAATATAATTTTTGTGAAATATATGTGAATTTCTCAAATTGTATGTTATAATAATGAACAGTTGAGACTATATGGCTCAATAATCTTATTAGTAAGATAAACATAAGAGTTACATGTATAAAATATTATAGAAAAGAGGTAAATTATGTCAATGGAAAAGAAAGAGACAATGGCAGACTATGAGTCTGAACTGGAAAAATCCTTTCGCAAAATAAAAGAGGGAGATATGATTGAAGGAATTGTCATTGGAGTAAGTGAAGATGAAGTTATTTTAGATTTGAAATATTATACACAGGGGGTTATTAAAGGAGAAGATGTAAGTGGGGATCCCAATTTTTCAATATTAAATAATATTAGAGAAGGCGATAGCATAGAGGCGATGGTCGTTTCTTTGGATGATGGTCATGGCAATATACGTCTTTCCAGAAAAGAAGCAAGTATGAAAAAAGGATGGGAAATGTTAAAAGAATATATGGAAGAAGAGAAAAGGTTTTCTGTCAAAGTAAATGGAAAAGTAAAAGGTGGTGTGGTGACTTATGTAGAAGGAATTCGAGGATTTATTCCTGCTTCACATATAGGATTATATTATGTAGAAGACTTAGATTCTTATGTTGGCAAAAGCTTGGATGTCCAAGTTATTGATGTGGATGAAGAGAAAAAAAGGCTAGTATTATCTGCAAAAGCTTTGGCAAAAGAAAGAGAGCAGGAAGAACGTAATCATCGTATTTCCATGATGGTGCCAGGAACAAATATGGAGGGAATTGTGGAGTCGATGATGCCGTATGGTGCATTTATAAAATTAAAAAATGGCTTAAGTGGCCTTGTTCATATTTCTCAAATGAGTATGAAAAGAATAGGAAGTCCTTCTGAAGTAGTGAAGATAGGAGATAAAGTAAAGGTAAAAGTTTTGAATACAAATAATAATAAGATTAGTCTTAGTATGAAGGCTTTGGAGGAAGCATCTGAAACAGAAGAAGATTCTGGACAAACCTTTCAATATAAATCAGAGGGTGGGGCTACTTTAAGCCTTGGGGACTTAATTTCCAAATTAAATATTCAGTAATATGAATGTCTATGGAATGTTTTCGCTATAATATTACGAAAACTATTTCATAGACTTTCACATATCTTTCTCAAAATCTACCTACTATATATTTTCAGACAGTATAACTTTTTTTACCGTTGCATTATGCTTGTCCTCAATAATTTCCAAACTGTGAAAGCCTCTTAAAAATTGTTCAAATTTAGAATATCCATATTCCCTCACATTGAAATGAGGATAGAGGTTTAATATTTTTTGGCTTAAGGTAGCCATGTTAATACCTTTATAGCCATGAACCTTCACAATATCAAGAATAATATCCTCAATGGAAGCATTCATCTCTGTATCTTTGATTTTAACATAAATACTGTTTCGTAGCTGACGAATGTCTAGGGAATGATAGTTAGCAAGAAATTTAGACAATTTTGTATAACCATAATTTCTTGTATCAAAGTCAGGGTATCTTTTTACAAGACGGCTTCCCAGCTCACCCATATCAATTCCAATTTCTTCATCTCCATTTTCGATGATAATATTAATAATTGCATTTTCAATGGTGCGAATGTTAGTCATTGTCTCTGTATCTTTAACAGAAGAACTTTTAGAGGATTCTTTTTCTTCTTCGTCAATTAGGATATCAATATATTTAAAAATATTGCATGCGGCACAGAAAGGTTTTGGAGTCTTTTTTTCTCCCATGCCAATAACTACTTTTCCAGCCTCTCTAAGTCTGGCAGCCAGTCTTGTAAAGTCGCTATCACTGGAGACGATACAAAAGCCTTCTACATTTCCGGTATATAGTATGTCCATAGCATCAATAATCATTGCGGAATCCGTAGCATTTTTACCTTTTGTATAACTATATTGCTGAATGGGAGACAGAGAATTTTCAAGAAGTACATTTTTCCAGGAAGCAGAGGTTTTTCCTGTCCAGTCGCCATATACTCTTTTGTATGTGATACTACCATGATTGGACACCTCATCTAATATATATTTAATATATTTGCCAGAGATATTATCCGAATCAATGAGCACGGCAAAATTTTTTTCATCAGCCATAAGGGCCTCCTTTTTTATAGAAGATAATAATATTATACCATTGATAGATTTAAAATGGTAGCCTGGACTGTTGGAATACTATTATTTTGCTATAGAGGGAGTATATGATAGATATTGACAGGAGGAACATAAAGTAAGAAAATAAAAAGAAAGTGTGGGAAGAATTTTAAAAAAGAGGAGGAATGAGAAATTGGAAAAGCTTATTTTATTAGGTACGGGAAATGCAAATGTAACAAAGTGCTATAATACTTGTTTTGCTATTCAAAATAAGGAACAATTTTTTCTTGTAGATACAGGAGGGGGAAATGGTATATTGTGTCAAATGGAAAAGGCCAAAATTTCCATTGAAAATATTCATCATATTTTTTTAAGCCATGGTCATACAGATCATATATTAGGGGCCATATGGCTCATTCGTATGACAGCTGCCAAAATGCTTAAAGGAAGTTACAAGGGAGAATTATATATTTATTGCCATAATGAATTAGCGGATACGATAATGACCATAGCAAAATTAACGATTCAAAGCAAATTTCTTCAATGCATTGGAGAAAGAATTTTCATATATTCAGTACACAATAAGGAAAAAAGAAAAATATTAGAATATGAGGTGGAATTTTTTGATATTCAATCTACAAAGGCAAAACAGTATGGTTTTGCAACAACTCTTAGAAATGGAAAACAGTTTGTATTTTTAGGGGATGAGCCTTATAAAGAACATGAGTTTGAGTATGTGGCTGGTGCGGATTGGCTCCTTCATGAAGCTTTTTGTCTTTATAAAGAAAGGGATAAATTTGAGCCATATAAGAAAAATCATACAACAGTAAAAGAGGCAGGACAGCTGGCAGAAAAGCTGAAAGTAAAAAATTTGCTGCTCTATCATACAGAAGATGATAACATACAAAATAGAAAACGACTTTATACAGAAGAGGCAATGGAATATTATGGAGGAAATATATTTGTGCCAGATGATCTGGAAGAGATTTTTTTATAATGAGAACGATGAAAAAAGAAGAAGAATTTTTTTTAAATAGGATAAGAGAGATTTCTGAGAATTCTTATCTAAAAAATAAATATACCTTTACAGGGTTTTTAAGTGAGCCTGAGATTAATAGATTATCCCAGGAAATGAAAAAAAGAAAACATATTTCATATGAATTATTCGGAGGATATGTCCATAGCGAAAGAAAAATGGCAAAGTTTGGGAGTGTGGAGGAAGTTGGATATGAGCAAGAATTTCCAATCGTTTGTATTCATATTATGCCATTGAAGAAAAAATTTGCAAAAGAACTATCCCATAGAGATTTTTTAGGCTCTTTCATGAGTCTTGGAATTGAAAGAAGTACATTAGGGGATATTATCGTAGCTGAAAAGGAAGGATACTTATTTTGTATGGATTCCATTTCTGAGTTTATACTAGAAAATTTAAAACGAATTGGAAACACTTATATAAAATGTGAGAGAACCCAATATAATGAGAAAAAGGAATTATGGGATGATACAGAGATAGAAATTCGTGTAACGTCAGAGAGAATAGACGCAGTACTGTCAAAAGTTTTTTGCCTGTCTAGAAAAAAAAGCTTAGAATGTTTTCAAAACAATAATATTTATGTAAATTCATATTTATGTCAGAAAAGTAGTTATATTTTAAAGGACAATGATATCGTGTCAGCAAGAGGATATGGCAAATTTATGTATAAAGGATTTATAAATGAAACAAAGAAAAATAAAAAGATAATAAAAATAAAAAAATACCTTTAACAGAGGAAAGGTTTACTGACAAGAGGGCTGAATAACAGGGAATTCAGCCTTTGACAGTATAATATTATTTAGGAGTAAGCAAATCTCAGACTTTTTCCAAAGGGGGAACGTCAATCAGATATTTTTCGCACCATTTGCATCGTTTCACATTAGGAATATTTGCTCGTCCTATAAAACTTCTTTCTCCAAGAGGGATAGCGTCTATTGCCCAAATTCCAGCAAAAAGTTTTTTATTTCTTGGAATAAATTTAATTTTGTATCGATTTCCATAGATGGTTCCATTTTCCATTTCCTGATTACAGTAAGGACATTTCATAAATAGCACCTATGCCTTTCTAAACGAAAAGATTTTAACCTCATGAAAATATAAAATTCTTTTTATATAATGGATTTTCCATTTTCATAAGTTAATCATTTTGATTAAAAATTATTTTGTGACAGTCATTACAAAAGTATGCAGGGACATTTGCTCTTGTAAGAGTGCCCCCTGAGCCAATGCGAATGGCACCAGCGGCCCAAATGCCTAATAATAATTTTTTATCTTCTGGCAGCCATTTTAACCGGTATTCATCGCCAAGGAGTGAACCAGAAACCATTTCTTTTTTGCAATAAGGACAGTGCATCCTGCTCACCTCGTTTCTTTTCTGTTTTCGACAATTATGTAATAATATTATTTTATTACTTTATTGTACTTGATTTATGTGGGATTGTAAATGAATTATTATTTAAAATATTATATTTATAATGAAAAAGCGTTATGCGAATGATTAATCATTGCACAGCGCTTTTTCCAATTTAATTTTTTAAATATTATCAATATAATTTTTCATTTCATCCCGGCTTTGCTGTTTTTTTGCCCCTTCAATGACAGTTCGTTTTTCTTTTTCTGACATGGATGCAAATTTATCCAAAGCCCTTAGATTTTGGGCAAGTCCCATGCCAAAACCAGAAGGAATTCCTTCTTGACTTAAAAAATGATGATCATGTTCCATAATTGCACCTTTGCCTTTCATAAGTAATTCATTGTGTCAGAAATAGTGTGTGCAAAAGAAATCATTTCATTCATAAATAAGCCTTTTCGAATAGGGTAGAAAATGATAATTGTCTTTACTATAGTGGAGGAGCTTCAATAATAAATGTTTTGCATGAATCGCAGTGATAAACATTTGGAACTTGAGGACGTCCTATTTTAGGAGAGTTTCCGAGGGGAATGGATTTTTTTGAAATCATATCTTCAAAAACTTTGTCACAGTTAAGAAGACAATGACGACAGTTGGGACATCTTTTTGCCCACATGTTTTCTTCAAGCTCTTTGTACCCTGGTACAAACTTTATTTTGGATTGATTTCCTATTAAAGAGCCATTTGTCATTTCACAGTTACAATAAGGACATTGCATATACTCTCACCTCTTTAATTTCCATTTTTATAAAAGATAACAACAAAATATATGATTCATTGTATTGTATTTTTACAGGAAAGTAAATATAAATTAAAAAAGTGCATTTTAACCTAAGTTATAAAAATAAAAAAGACACTGCCACAAAGGGGTGGAAATGTCTTTGACAAATAATGGGAGAGAGTATTCTCTTTACTGATGAAAAAAATCAGGAATCTTAGAAGCTAACGAATTTGCAAGAATTTTATGGCTTTCACGTGTAAGATGCATATAATCTTCAGGGGCCATACATATTCCATCAATAGAGCCAGCATCTAAAAAATGAAGATTTAATAAATCAGCAACGGCTTTATAGCGAACAGCTAATTTCCTTGACTTTTTAGCACATCCTTGCCCCATTTCTCCTACAATAAAAGTATCTTTATATCTTTTGTTAATAGGGGGAGGAGCGACAATAAGTATATTGGGAACCTGATTATAAAAAGCATCTGCCAGGCTAATGGCCTTTCTGGCAAGACGATACATTCCATCAGCAATATTTTGGGCAGTGGCCCCAAAACGTTCCTTTGTATCATTTGTACCTAACATAATGATAAGTAAATGTACAGGTTTATGGCTCATGAGACAGGAGTAAATGGCAGATATTCCACTCATAGATTCATGGAGGGGATCTTCAAAGCAGGTAGTTCTGCCACTTAAGCCTTCTTCCTTTACAGAATATTCATTTCCTAAGAGGTTGGAAAGAAGACAAGGATAGCGTTCCTCTTCTGAAAACCTGCCTCTTGTTTCTGAACAGTAGCCGTGGGTATTGGAGTCACCAAAACATACAATGGTTTTTTTCATATTTATAAATCCTTTACTTCATCAATAGCTTGGGAGATATCATTATAAAGAGCAATAATTTCTGGATCCTTTTCGTCTACTGGGAGGAAAGGATATCTGGGATTTCCCACATCTAAGCCATTCATACGAATAATTGTTTTACATGCTCCATACATAGAGGGAAAAGAGCAGAGGCGGTAAATAAAAGGAGTAATCATATTCTGTAATTTTTGGGCTTTTAGTATGTCTCCCCTACAGATAAGTTCTTCCAGCTTTAAGTATAATTCAGGCATTGCACCATAAGTTCCTCCAATTCCAGCATCTGCTCCCATAAGCCTGCCAGCTAGAAACTGTTCGTCTGGACCATTAAATACAATGAAGTCTTCGCCACCAGCCTGCTTAAAACGAAGAATGTCATGACAGGCATCCGAGGAGTTTTTAATTCCTGCAACTCGTTCATTTTGAAGCATTCTGTTAAAAAGCTCCATGGACAAATGAAAGCCAGTAAGCTGGGGAATATTATAGATGAAAAAAGGCAGATCAGCAGCCTCTGTTATGTTTGTCCAATGGAGGTACACACTTTCCTCACTGGGACGGTAGTAAACGCAAGGAACAGCAGATGTGCCATGAGCTCCCGCAGCCTCTGCATGTTTAGCAAGCATGGCAGAATGTTTTGTAGAAGGGCAGCCCACATGGACAATAATCGTCATTTCGTCTCCCACTTCCTGAATAACAGATTCAACCACCTCCATCCGTTCTTCATTATCTAATAAAAAGCCTTCTCCAGTACTTCCACATATGTAGAGACTTTTAACGCCCTTATTAGCGTAATAACGGGCCAATTTTTTACAAGCTGTTTTATCAACATCCCCCTTAGAGTCAAAGGGAGTATTGAGAGCTATGGTTACATGGCGAAAACGTGAAACGTTATATTTGGGCATATCATATCATTCTCCTTTTTTACTTAATATACAGATCATAGCATGTTCCTCATGAAAACACAATATTAGAAAAAATTTTTTTTAATTTTTTATATTGAAAATTATTTTTTTATATGATAAGATAAATTTATACATATAAAAAACAAAAATTTGTGCAATTAATATAAATAGTTTAGAAAAAGAAGAATTAAAACAAAAAACATGTTGCATTTTTAGGCTGACAAATAAAAAGGAGGAGTGAAATTGTCCAAAAATGAAATTATGGAAAAAATAAAGGGGAAATTAATTGTTTCTTGTCAAGCGCTGGAAGATGAACCGTTGCATAGCTCTTATATTATGGGGAGAATGGCGTATGCTGCCTATGAAGGAGGGGCAGCAGGTATTCGGGCAAATTCAGTACAAGATATAAAGGAAATCAAAATCTCTGTGAACCTTCCTATCATAGGAATTATAAAGAAAATATACGAAAATAATAAAGTATTTATTTCACCTACGGTAGAAGAAATAGATAAACTAGTAAAATGCGGAGTAGACATTATAGCTACTGATGGAACCAAAAGAATTCGTCCAGGAAATATAACACTAGATGACTTTTTTAAGGAAGTCCGAAAAAAATATCCAAATCAACTATTTATGGCAGACTGCTCCACCTATGAAGAAGGGATTCATGCTGCTGAAATTGGTTTTGACTTTATTGGCACTACATTGTCAGGGTATACAGAATATACAAAAGGGACACCTCTTCCAGACAGGAATATGATAGAAAGACTTGTAAAGGATCTGGACAAACCAGTTATCGCAGAGGGAGGGATATGGAGTCCCAGTCAGCTAAAGCAAGTTTTGGATTTGGGAGCTTATTCTGCTGTAGTAGGAACTGCCATTACAAGGCCAAGGGAAATTACAAAAAGATATGTAGAGGCAATTATGTAGGTTAATATTCAGTACAAATGTGCTGTTATTAAAAGGAACTAATATATAATAATATGAATAGGAGGACGAAAAATGAAAAAGAAGTTTTTATCTATGGCATTAGCATGTACAATGATAGTTTCTTTAGGGGCATGTGGGGGTAATGCTAATTCTAGTTCTGCAAATGATACTTCAGCTGTAAATACAGAAGAAGACGCTGCAAATAGTGCAGATGGGGAGACAGGAGGAGATTCCACAGGTACGGAAAGCTCAGGGGATATTACAGAAATCACTTGGTGGGCATTCCCAACATTTGCTCAAGATACAGCTGAAACGACACCAGGAACCTATGAGCAGACTGTTATAGACGCTTTTCAGGATAAGAATCCTAATATCAAAGTAAGATTAGAAACCATTGATTTTACATCAGGTCCAGAAAAAATTATTGCAGCTATTGAAGGAGGCACAATTTGCGATGTGTTGTTTGATGCTCCAGGGCGTATTATTGAATATGGAAAGTCAGGAAAATTGGCTGATTTAAGCGATATGTTTACAGAAGAATTTGTAGCAGATGTAAATAATGATCCCCTACTTGCATCTTGTAAGGCAGGAGACACTCCTTATATGTACCCTATTAGTTCTGCACCCTTTTACATGGCATTTAACAAAGAAATGGCAGTAGATGCAGGAGTGGCTGAAAAAATTAAGGATGGCTGGACAACAGCAGACTTTCAAGAAGTAATCACAGCTTTAAAAGATAAGGGATATATGGCAGGCTCTGTTTTTTGCAGTGGCCAGGGAGGAGATCAGGGAACTAGGGCATTTGTTGCAAATCTTTATGATAGTTCCATTACGGATGATGCAGTGACCAAATATACCATTAATGATCAAGGGGGAGTAAAAGCTCTTGAGTTTATTAAAACTGCAGTAGATGAAGGCACCTTATTAAATGGATCTGCATATGCAGGAGGAGATGATATTAAGAATTTTGCAACGAAATTAACTTCCTTTACCCTTTTGTGGGGACCTGGGACACAAAATTCAAATCAATCTTTATTAGATGACAATGGAATTGAAGTAATTGAAGTTCCTTTCCCATCAGAAGACGGTGTAGCTGAGCTGGAGTATTTAGTAAATGGGTTCTGTGTATTTAACAATGGAGATAATGCAAAAGTAGAAGCTTCCAAGAAATTTATTCAATTTATTTGTGATGATCCTGAGTGGGGACCTAAAAATGTTGAGAGAACAGGCTGCTTCCCTGTACGGACATCTATGGGAGAGATTTATACAGATGCAAGAATGAAGGAAATAAATTCTTGGACAAAGTACTATTCACCATATTACAATACGATTGATGGATTTGCAGAAATGAGAACATACTGGTTCCCTATGCTTCAGGCTATTATGAATGGAGACAAAGAGCCAAAGGCAGCAGCAGATGAATTCGTACAGCTGTCCGATCAGTCCATAACCAATGCTCAATAAATAAGGAGAAGCTGTCTTCAAACCATTCCCGGATTTGGGGGCAGCTCTTTTTACTCTTCTTTTTTCTTGAAAATGAAAAGGATATAGAGAGACTTATAGATTTGGCGTTTGGACGAATACGAAATATGGAGAAAGGTATGGGTATTAAACATGAAAAAAGTAAATAAAATCAGAATGCATGAGACGATGGTATCATACTGCTTTCTGGCTCCAGCCTTATTTTTCTTTGTTGTTTTTGTACTGTTTCCTATGGGTATGGGAATATTTACAAGTTTTTTTAAATATACGATGAAAGAGTTTACTTTTACTGGATTAAAAAACTATACGACAATGTTTCAGGATCCTACTTTTTTAAAATCCCTTAGAAATACATTAATTATTGTAGTTGGCTCAGTGCCAATTGTTGTTATTTTTTCATTATTTGTTTCATCTCAGACTTATGAGAAAAGTGCATTTACTAGATCCTTTTTTCGATGTGTTTTTTTCCTTCCAGTAGTAACAGGAACTGTGGCTGTTACCGTAGTATGGAAATGGATTTATGATCCCCTTGCAGGAATTATGAACTATATATTAAAAGGGGCAGGGATTATTGAGAGAAATATAATGTGGCTTGGGGATAAGAAGTATGCTCTCATGGCAATTATTATCATTTTACTGACAACTGCAGTAGGCCAGCCTATTATATTATACATTGCCTCCATGGGGAACATTGATAAGTCTCTTGTAGAGGCGGCCCAGGTAGATGGAGCAAATGATTTCCAGGTTTTTTGGAAAATTAAATGGCCTAGTCTTTTACCTACTACTTTATACATCGTTGTTATAACAACAATAAATTCTTTTCAATGTTTTTCCCTAATACAATTATTAACATCAGGAGGTCCTAATTTTGAGACAACTACAATTATGTATTATTTATATGAAAAGGCCTTTAAGCTTTCGGACTATGGATATGCCAATGCAATGGGTGTATTTTTAGCAATATTAATTGGACTCATTAGTTTTATACAATTCAAAGCACTGGGAAAAGATGTAGAATATTAGAGAAGATAATTCTTAATATTGAAAATGCTCTTACTGGGGCAGATTGAGAGGAAATATGAAAAAAAAATTATCTCCATTTTATATTGTATCCATTATTTTATTAAGTATATTAACGATTATATTTATTTTCCCATTTTACTGGATAATAACAGGAGCATTTAAATCCTTGAGTGATGCTATTGCTGTTCCTCCCCAATGGTGGCCAGAGAATCCCACATCAGCTAATTTTGTGCAGTTATTCAATAATCCAGCATTAAAATGGTTGACAAACAGTATACTTATTTCTGGTATTACCATGATTTTAGTATGTGCTACTTCCTCTTTAGCAGGCTATGTACTAGCGAAAAAGAGATTTTATGGACAAAAAATTTTATTCAGTATTTTTATTGTTGCAATGGCTCTTCCAAAACAGGTAATCTTAGTTCCCCTTGTAAGCATGGTTAGTTACATGGGTATTCATGACACTATATGGGCAGTTATTCTACCATTAATAGGATGGCCCTTTGGCGTATTTTTAATGAAGCAGTTTAGTGAAAATATCCCTCTTGAACTTTTGGAATCAGCAAAAATTGACGGGTGCACAGAATTGCGGACTTTTATAAGTATTGCCTTTCCTATAATAAAGCCTGGATTTGCGGCTTTGGCTATTTTTACCTTTATTAATACATGGAATGATTATTTTATGCAACTTGTTATGCTTTCTTCAAGAAGTAACTTAACAATTTCTCTGGGAGTAGCTACTCTTCAGGCAGAGTTTGCGACAAATTATGGTTTGATTATGGCAGGGGCCACCCTTGCAGCCATTCCAATTGTGGCAGTGTTTGTGATTTTCCAAAAATCTTTCACACAAGGAATTACTATGGGAGCGGTAAAAGGCTAATGTTATAAAAACTTTTAAAATTTGAATGTACAAAGGGATAGTTCAAATAGGGCTGTCCCTTTTTTTGGAAAGAGAATTTAGAAGATGCATTAGGAAAGGAGAACGGTTAAATATGAAAATAGCTGTACTGGATATTGGAGGGACTTCTATTAAGTCTGGAATTTACTGCAATGATGAGATTCTCAATTATAAAGAAACGGATACAGAGGCGAAAAAAGGTGGATATTATGTTATAGAAAAGGCAAAGAAAATATTAAAAGACTACGGAGCTTTTGATCGAATTGGGGTTAGCACTGCTGGACAAGTAAATGCCAAAGAGGGAAAGATTATCTATGCCAATGAAAATTTACCTGCATATACAGGAATGAATATAAAAGACCTGTTAGAGGAAACCTTTGGAAAACCAGCGGCTGTAGAAAATGATGTTAATGCAGCAGCTATTGGAGAGGCATATAAGGGAGCAGGCAAGGGATACGACGATTTTTTATGTCTTACTTATGGAACAGGTGTAGGAGGAGCCATTGTCATAGACAGAAAAATTTACAAAGGAACTGCCTTTTTAGCAGGAGAATTTGGAGGACTTATCGTTAGGGCAGATCAAAGAGATGCTAGGAAAGACATTCTTAGCGGATGCTATGAGAGATATGCGTCAACGACTGCCTTAATAAATAAGGCTATGGAATTAGAGCCTTCTTTGAAAAATGGCAGAGAAATATTTGAGAGAATAGGTGAAGCAAAGGTTAAGCTATTGGTAGACAACTGGATACAAGAGATACTATATGGCTTAATTTCCTTTATACATTTGTTTAACCCATCTTGCATTATATTAGGGGGAGGAGTGATGAGGCAGCAATATATTGTTGAAAAGATAAGAGAAGTGCTATATGATAATATTATACCTAGTTATAGGAGTGTTGTTATAAAACAAGCAGAATTGGGAAATACAGCAGGGATGTTGGGGGCAGCAATGCTGGCAAAAGAACTCCAATAAGAAGAGGAAGGAAAGGCACATGGGTAACAGTGATTTAATTCTGAATATACAGTCTATTTATAACCAATTTACAAAAGCAGAGAAAAAAGTTGCGGATTATATTATTAATAATCAAAAGGAAGTATTATACATGTCTATTACAGACTTGGCAGATGAATGCAGAGTGGGAGACACTAGTGTCTATCGTTTTTGCCGCAGCATGGGGCTCCAAGGATATCAGGAGTTTAAAATGAAACTTTCTTTAAGTCTTCCAGAAGGAAATGAGGAAGAAAAGATGAAGAGCAATGAAGACTTGAATGAAGATTTTGATATGTTGGCGCAAAAAATTTTGCAAAAGCATGCCAGCGCCTTAAGGGCAACATACCGCCTTTTGAATCAGGAAGAATTTTACCGAATGTTATCTATGTTTGATAAGGCAAAAAATATTTTCTTTTTTGGTGTGGGCGATAGTCTGCAAAGTGCATTGGATGCCCGAAATAAATTTATACGTATTACAAATAAGGTAAGATGCATCACGGATACCCATATACAGGCTATGGCAGCCTCTATGTTTTCGCCGGAAGACTTACTCTTTATTTTTTCCTATTCTGGCGCCACAAAGGATAATGTTCAACTGGCAAAGATAGCAAAGGAAAATGGAGCAAAAATAGTAGGCATCACCCGTTATAAGAAATCTCCTTTAACAATATATGCAGATGCAGTCCTCCTATGTGGAGCAGATGAATCTCCTCTGGAAGGGGGCTCTACATCTGTAAAAATAAGCCAGCATTATATTATTGATCTTTTATATACTGAGTATTATAACAGAAATTATAATATGAGCAAAAAGAACAGGAAAAAAACGTCAAAGTCAGTAGTAGAAAAGTTACTTTGACGTTTGGAAGTAAGCCAAGATGACGTGACTCTGGGCCCAATTTGCAGTTACTTTATTTTTTTCCAATCATTTTTAAGTATTCATCTCTATACTTATAAAAAGTGGGGATTTTCATATCTAGTTTATGCATTAATTCAAAGGGCTTAAGTTCTCCATTAATGACAACCTGATATTCTTTTCCGAATTCTTCCAGAGTCATGAGGCGTTTTCTGCCATAACGTTCCCATTCCCCACTATCCTTCATGGACTGAATGCCCGCTTTCTGATTTTGGCTTCTTCTGGCAGCTTCCTTTTTGCTCATAAGTTCATAAACTTCCATTAGAAGATCTTGACATGTTTTCTCAACAATTTCTTTGGCAGTATTACTTTCGCAGGAAAGTTCAATGAGAGTGATTGGATATTTTAAAATCCGTAGACGAATGTTATGATTGCGAAAAAACAAAATTTCTGTCACAACATCTTTTTTTAGACGTCCTAACAAGTCTAAATCCGTCAGAATCAAAATATCCTTTGGAGCCAAATCCCTTTTTAATCTTTGATAATCTGGCATTTCAAAAGAAGGGCCAATATTGGTATCTGTATATATTTTTTCAACAGTCAGGTGGGCGGATAAGGCATAATTTTTAATGTTTTGCAAACCAGGTTCCAAATTGGAATCCGTTGAGGTTGTGCGGTGATAGGCATAAATTTTCATAGAATGTCATACTCCCTTAAAAAATAAATGAAACAATAGTATTATAACTCAACTAGCTAGGAATTTACAAGAGAATGAAAACAGTCATTTGAAGGAAGTGAGAAATTATGGAATGGAAAAAAATATTAGTGTCAGAGCGAAGAAGAGACAGTGTAAAGAAATATAAATCGGAGTACGATAACCGTTCTGAATTTGAAAAGGACTACCATAGAATTATAGGAAGCGCCTCTTTTCGACGACTACAGGATAAGACACAGGTATTTCCTTTGGATAAGAGTGATTTTATAAGGACGAGATTAACCCACTCATTAGAAGTCTCATCTATTGCTAAGTCATTGGGACAGTCTGTTTGCCACTGGCTTATAAATAATAAGGAAGTTACCCAGATGCAGGCTGGAGAAATACAAGATATACTGCTTTGTGCTGGTTTGCTTCATGATATAGGGAATCCTCCCTTTGGCCATTTTGGTGAGATAATGATAAGGGAGTGGTTTCAAAAAAATTTATCAGACATTTATTATAAAGATATTCCAGTAAAAAGTTATTTAAGTTCTCAAATGCTTCAGGATCTATATAATTTTGAAGGAAATGCCCAGTCACTAAGAGTTGTTTCAAAACTCCACTATTTGGTTGATGAGAAGGGGATGAATTTGACAAAGGCAGTAATGAATACAATCATAAAATATCCAGTCTCTTCCCTTGAAATAAAAAAATCTTCTGATATCCGATATAAAAAAATGGGTTACTTTTATGCAGATGAAGACATATTCCAGTCTATTGTAAATTCTACAGGAGCAGGTACAAGGAGATATCCTCTCACTTATTTATTGGAGGCAGCAGATGATATCTCTTATTGTACTGCGGATTTAGAAGATGGATTTAAGAAAGGCCTGATTGACTTCCCCCACTTACTTTTTATGATGGAGAATAATATATATGGAGATAGAAGAGAAAAAGAAGAGTATCGATATTGTGAAGACGCAATTCAAAAATTGAAGGACTTATATGAAAGGGCAAAAAATCAAGGGGAAAGTAATCCAGAACTATATGCAGTACAAAATTGGATAATTTTTATTCAGGGAAGGTTAATTAACGCAGCAACTTACTCCTTTGTACATAATTATCATAAAATAATGGAAGGAACCATGGAACATGAGTTATTAAAAGGCAGTTATGGGGAGTATTTGGCAGATACGTTGAAAAAAATAGAGTATAAACTCATATTTCAATCCAAAGATATTATAAAATCAGAAATCGCAGCAAGCACTATTTTAGAATTTCTTCTTGACAACTTTGTAAGAGCAGCTATTTATGATGGCGAAGAATGTAATCTAGGGACAAAATATGTAAAGCTTATGGAGTTGATTTCAGATAATTATAAAAGGATATACCAAATGTCCTCAAAGGGTAAGGAGGAGGGAGAAAAATTATATTTGCGCATGCTTTTGGCTACAGATTATATTTCAGGAATGACCGATCACTATGCAAAAATGCTATATCAAGAGTTTAATGGAATTTCCTGAAGATCTTTGCTTTTTTCCAAGATGCCAGGCTAAGAGAAAGGAATGGATAGACATTTTCTTTTTTTGACTCATATGATATAATAAAGGCTATTATTTTAAGTACAATCGTAGAGGAGGAAAAACTATGGGAAGAGGGGGAGGAAATCACCATAGTAGTAGTGGGGGAAGAGGTTTTTCCAGTCATCGATCTGGATCAGGTCTTTCATCAAGGCATGGATCGCGGGGCTTTTCTAGTTCCTCATCAAGATCCAGTCAGTCCAAAGATGGGCCGCCAAGAAGAACTTTTGGAGTTCCCCTTCCACGACGAATACATCACGTTCATCACCATAGGCCAGTAATATCACCTGGGGGATATGGAGAATCTAGAGGCCGTGGAGGTTGTTGTGGCTGCTTTGGACTTATATTAATCCTTAGCTTTTTTTTAGTTATTTTTTCTACCATTATGTCTATTCCTAGGTATATATCGGAGAGTATTTTGAGAAAAGAGGGAAGAGAAACCAAAGTTATAGAAGAAGAGTCAACTCAAAATGAAGGATTAGATGGCATTCGTGCTTCTAAAGAGGAAGGGCAGTCAGAAAGAACACAAAGAAAAAAGCTTAATAAGGATGCATGTATTCCTATAGATCAGGTAATAGAGGATACCCTTGACTGGATAGAAGATGTGAATATAGTAGAAGAAGGGATAAATGATTTTTATGAGAAGACAGGTATACAGCCTTATCTTCTTATCTGCGATAATCTGGATGGAAAAGGAGGAGAAATTACAGATACAGAAGCCAAGCATTACTTGGAAACACTTTATGATACACTGTACGATGATGAAGGACATATGATATTTGTTTTTATGGAATATGAACAATCAGAATATATCATATACCTTTATACAGGGAAACAGGCCGATGAAGTAATGGATAGAGAGGCAAGAGAGATTTTTTTGAATAATGCAGATAGTTATTATACAGATACTTCTTTGTCAGATGAGGAATATTTTGCTAAAATATTTAGAGAGTCAGCAAATAATATAATGAAGTAACTTTGGAATATATAAAAAATACTCTCTGCTTTTAAGTAGATGCCTTCAAAAAAAAGAGGACTCAGTGGTATGATTATTTTGGAACTTCATTTAGGAATAGAAAGAAAGATTCTAAAAGGAGAAATGAAAAAGGGATGGGAAATATGACAGAGAAGAAAAAAATACAGAAGATCGAGGACTCCATTGTATACTTGCCAGGAGTACGTTCTGTTGGTGTTATTGGAGATCCAGGGTGCGACGGATTGGGAACATATAATATGAAGGTTTACGCAGGAACTTTAGAGAAGAGTGGCAGGGATGACATTACTTTGGTAGTAGGTGATCTTGTTCCAGAAGGGAGCGAGACCTATTATAAAATGTTCACTTCACTGACAGAGGAAGTTGCCCATAATGATGTATATGTTCTCAGAGGAAATCATGATACTGGGACATATAGGGATTATTTTGGAAGACAGAATTATGCGTTGATTTTAGAAGACTTTTCGATTGTTGTTTTGGATAATGCACTGCGTACTTTTGAAAAAGAGGGGCTGGAACTTCTTAGACAGGTATTGGATATGGAAGAGATAAAGAATATTGTTATAGCCTTTCATATACCAGTGCCCAATCATTTTATTTCCAATTCAGTATCTGAGGAGGAGTTCACCCATTTGAAAGAAGCCTATAAGGAGCATAAAGAGAAAGTAAAGTATTTGCTTTGTGGGCATGTGCACTCCCGGTTTGTAGATGAGGTAGATAAGATTCCATTGATTTGTACAGGAGGAGGGGGAGCGCTTATAGAAGATGTTTCCTTAGAGGTGAAAGCTTATGATGTTGAGCATCATATGGTTCATTTTTATAAAGAAGATGGGGAGCTAACTTATCGCTTTCATGATTTGGACGCAAATTGTTATGGAAAAGAAGCATCAGACAAAGTTTTAAAAAATAAATTAGAGGAAGCCATTGAAGGGGAATTAATGGCACACTTTAAATATGCAATGTTTGCAGACCGAGCGAAGAGGAGAGGAATGGAGAAAATTGCTTCTTTGTTTGAGGCACTGGCGGCTTCGGAATATTACCATGCAAGAAATTTTTATTCTATTCTTGAGCGCCCTTTGGCATTTCGTCAGGAAGCAGGAACTTTTATTTATGAAGAAAAGTTTGAATATGAGTATCTTTATGAAATGATGGAAAAGTACGCTAAAGAGAAAAAAATGCCTTTATCAGCCCAGGCATTTAAAAGCGCAGCTGGGGCCGAGAAAGTTCATGCCGCCCTTTTGAAGGAAGTCCAGCAAGTTGAGACGTTTTCCATTGATACGATTTATGTATGTCCTATTTGTGGATATGTTATGTGGGGAGACAAAGTTCCAAAAAGATGCCCAATATGTGGAGGGGCGTCACAGCAATATGAAATGTATGAATAAAGGTAGATAGTACTTGGCCCATTGTACATCAATAAGAATAATTCGTATATTAACAAATAAAAAAGCTGCTGCATAAATAGACAATTCATCTATTTTGCAGCAGCTATATATTTACATATTCCTACATGTTAGAAAGAACTTGCAGAGCTTTTTGACTAATAAGAAGTCCATAATGCTCATCACAGTAAGCAGTACATGCAGGAGTCGACCTTTCCTGTAACCCATACTCAGAAAGAATATTGCAAACTTTGTTAAATTCTTCTGGAGTATGCTCTGACTTTTCTACAGTTAGCATATAACGATTTAAAGCAGGATCTTTATAAAGGGAATTATCTCCATCGTAAAATCCCTTTAGAACATAAGAACACCGACTTAAATAATCAAAATTAGTAAAAGAATATAGCTTTGTCAATGCAACAGGTTTTATGGGAGGGGAAGATTTCTTGGATTTTTCGCTAATTTCAGCTTTTGAGGCGTCTCCTTCTCCTGAATTGGTTTCATTTTGCTCTGTAATTAACTTGTTTTTTCCTTCGTGAAGACGTTTAAATAAATCAAGAACGTCATCGGCACCTTCTGAAATGGAAGTAATGGCATCATCTAAGTTTGAGTCACTGTCATGGACAGAAGGAGCAAATTTGGAAAATCTAGTGTCTAATTCCTCGGGATCCTCTACCTTTGTAATAATTAATACAATGCAATCTGAGGAAAGAGGAATTGCTTCAATCATGAGAGGAATATCTTCTGCTTCAAAACCAAATTCATAGGAAGCTTGTTGCATCATATCCCGAAATAAACTTTTTGCTTTTTCTGTACCATAAGCCAATTCGCTGATTTTTAATTCTCTGTCAGCTAAATCGGCTTTTGTCAAAGTACAACGAATTTGATGGTCATTTACTTTTTCAATTTTCATGTAATCACATCCCATCATATAATTTATATTATAGTCCTATTTATCTATTCTAGGTAATTGAAGTATATACTGTAATCAATGAGAAGTCAATAGATCTCTATGTGGTTTCACAGATTTTTAAAAAATTTTAATTATTAGTTGAAAATTGGAAAAAATAAAGTTATAATACAACTAGGAGATGGCTTTCGGACTAGTTATAGTACGGGGAGGAGGCCAAATATAAAAATTATATATAAATGAATAAAAATATCTAAATGAAGGTATCAACAATGATACTATATTCTGAATTTCCCAACGGGGAAATGTCTTATGGGCAGTGTCTGCCATCATAATTTTTTTCCAATAATTATCATTCAAGTTTTATTGTTCTGCTAGAATACAATGTTTACATCTGAAAGCAACAAAGTTTGTATTTGTCTGAAACCATCTCTTTAAACTATTATCAGCCCATTTGCTGATAAGTATAATGAAAAATATACCCATTTTGCAAAAAATATATCACAAAAACCTCTAATATGGAAAAGAGCAAAATGGAAAAAGGAGGGATGATTATAGAATATGCTACAATACAATAAAGCGCAACGGGAACTTATCCAGAAACTGGAGCAGTATGAAACCCGTGGAATCCCATTAAGTATTGATGGAAGAACTGCTTCTCCCTATGAAATAGCTGAAATTATATGTGTTTGTGAAGAGAGCAGTTATATGGCAGATTACGTTGTGGATGAAAACGGAGAATTAGTACAAATTTGTTTTGACAAAGTACTCCACTATTAAGGATAAAAGAAGCCGATGTGTGAACAGTTGGCTGGGAATAACAATATTAGAAGTGCCGCAGCCCCCTCTATACGGCACACGTTTCTTTAAATTTTAAATGATGGATAATAGGGTAAGGGGATAGCCAAATGTGAATTTTTTTTGAACTTATGGAAGATTGTCGAATTTTATAATGACGTTGATAAGATTATTTGCTATAATGTTAAGAACTGTTAGGAGGGGCAACGGTGAAGAAAAAAATAATCCCAATGATAATAGCTTTTATTTTGATTCTCATAGTTCTTACAGCTGGTTTCATGACAGGACTATTTGAGCAGTATACTTATTCTCAAAAACAAGCAGACAAAAAACAATATTTCTCCATAACATCAGATGATCAAGCAGTGTTAATACTGAATAATAACATATTAGAAGAGAAAGCCAGGAACATAGACGGGCATTATTATCTGACTCTGGAAGCAGTACAGACTTATTTTAATGAAGGATTTTATGCTGATAGGAACGAAAAACTTCTTTTGTATGCTATGCCTACAGAAATGATGGTCACAAATTGGGATAGTATGGAATATACAATAGGGCCACAGTCATTAACAGAGGATTATGTAATCGTAAAATCAAAAGGAGAGCAGCTTTATATAGCAATTGATTTTCTGAAAAAGTTTCAAAATATAAAGATGGAGGAATATCAGGATCCTCCTCGTCTCCAGATAGCTACTATATTTGATGATAAAGTAGTAGTAGATTTAAATAAAGAGGCAGCTGTAAGGACGGAAGCCAGTAGAAAAGGGGACATTTTGACAGAGCTTTTAGAAGGGGAAAAAGTTACAGTTCTGGAAGTAGGAGAAGAGTGGACAAAGATTCTTACAGAGGATGCTTATATAGGATATATAGAAAATAAAAGGATTGTAAATGCTAGGGCAGAGACAGTTACACCTGTAACAGACGTTCCAGAAATGGTCTATACGAATATAGAGAAAAATTATAAAATAAATTTGACTTGGCATCAGACGACGAGCCAGGCAGCGAATGAAACTCTTGAAGAGATGTTAGAAGGTACAAGGGGGATAAATACTATTTCTCCTACTTGGTTTTCCATTACAGATAATAATGGAACTATTTCCAGCATTGCAAGTAAGACATATGTAGACATAGCCCATGGGAGAGGAATGGAAGTATGGGCCCTCATAGATAATTTTAATAAAGAGGTAGATAGCCTGGAAGTGCTATCATATACAAGTAAGAGGGCATTTCTAATAGAGCAACTTATGAATTGGGCAGATCAATTAGGTTTAGATGGGATAAATATAGATTTTGAAGAACTGCCTGAAGAATCAGGAGAACATTTTGAACAATTTATCAGGGAGATATCCATTGCCTGTAGGTTAAGGGGAATTGTTTTATCCATTGATAACTATGTACCAGCTTCCCACAATGTTCATTATGGGCGGGATGTACAAGGAAAGGTGGCAGACTACATTATTATTATGGGATACGACGAGCATTATTCAACGTCTATTGAGGCTGGGTCTGTCGCTTCTATAGGATTTGTAAAAAATGGGATAGAGAACACTTTAAAGGAGGTTCCCTCTAAGAAGGTAATTAACGCAGTTCCCTTTTACACTAGGCTTTGGATAGAAACTCCTAAGACAGAGGAGGAGATTGCTGCTGAAGATGTAAATACCCAGTATATTCCTTATAAATTGGAGAGCCAGGCACTAGGTATGGAGTCTGCTAAATCTGTATTGAGCAGGAACGGAGTAGTTCCTGTATGGGATGAGGAAACAGGACAAAATTACGGAACATATGTGAAGGATGGAATAACTTATGAAATATGGCTGGAAGATAAAGATTCTATTCAACGGAAAATAGACTGTATGAAACAGTATTCTCTGGGGGGAATTGCAAGTTGGAAGCTAGGCATGGAAGAACCTGTTATTTGGGATATCATTTCTGAGTATCTTCAATTATAAGCGACAAGGTTGTTTTTGATAACATTATGTGGTTATCATGAACAGCCTTTTCTTTACATAAAATAGAATAAAAATATGATGGCGGATGAGGTAAGTGAAAAAAAATCAAGTTTTAGAGTTTTGCATGGCAGTTGTACTGCTCTTTGGGGCCTGGTATTTGTCAAAAGAGGGAGCCATATTGGCAGGAAATATGAAAAGTGTCGGGGTAGAAAAGCAGAAAGTAGTCGTATTAGATAGTGGACATGGAGGAAGTGATCCAGGCAAAGTAGGCGTAAATAAAATATTGGAAAAGGATATTAATTTAAGCATTGCAAAAAAGTTAAAAGTTTATCTTGAGTCAGAAGGCATCAAAATTATTATGATTAGAGAAGAAGATAAAGGCTTGTATGAAGAAGGAAGCAGCAATAAAAAGGCTCAGGATATGAAAAACCGTTGTAAACTGATAGAAGAAAGCGAAGCGGATTTGACCGTCAGCATTCACCAAAACAGTTACCATGAAGAGTATGTGAAAGGAGCACAGGTATTTTATTTTTCTCAATCACAGGATGGTAAAGAGCTGGCAGAATACATTCAAGAAGCTCTTGTAAAAGGAGTGGATCCTTCTAATAAAAGGATGGCAAAAGGAAATGATTCTTATTATTTATTAAAAAATACAAAAAAACCTACTGTAATTGTAGAATGTGGTTTTTTATCTAACTGGGAAGAGGCTCAGCTTCTTGCTTTGGATGATTACCAAGATAAATTAGCATGGAATATACACCTTGGTATCATGAAGTATATAAATAAAAAGTAAAAGATGGAAGAATCTTTCATGTTTTTTTAATATTCCTTTGCTAATATATGGGCAATGAATGAGAAAAAGGAAGGGATGCACGGATGAAAACACTGGTGGGAAAAATAATAAGCAGCATAAAATTCCTTACAATTTTACTTGTGCTGGCAACAGTCATCATTATGATTATGGAGATTGACAATACAGCAGAATTAGAAAAAGTAATAGACAGACAGACGAAAAAATATATGGACGATGTCTCTTTACAAGTGACAGAACTTATTGAACATCGATTATATAAAATTTCAGAAGGCATGGAAGCAGTATCAGATTCCCTTACATACTTTGATATTGAGGAGTCAGAGCTGGAAGATTTTCTGGAGAGAAAGGCAAGAATTTTTAATTTTACAGAATTTTCCATTGTAAATTTAGAGGGAAATGTAGAATGGCAAAGCGGAAATACAGTGAACTTTAGCCAAACCCCTGCTTTTAAAAGCGCTTTAGAAGGCGAGGAGACAGTTTTTTCCTGGAATAGCGAAAAGTGTTTAGTGCATATGGCTCCCATATATAAGGATGGAGAGGTAGATTCCATTTTGGCAGGAATTAAAACAAGTGAAAAACTTTATGAATTGTTGGAAAGTCCCAGTTTTGATAATCAAGGAAACTTTTTTATTATTGATCAGGAAGGAACTCTTATAGCTGAAAGTCAAAGTGATGATTTTGACACGGAATGGAATAGCTTTATAAGTGGAATAAAAAAAGGAAAGCCAAAAGGATGGAGAGAGCAGATGGTCTATGATTTAAAAAATAAAGGCCATGGCACAGTCACATTCCATATGGATGAAGAAGAATATATATTAAGTTATTATCCCATTGGGGAATATAGGTGGTTTTTAGTTACCGTTATTCCATCCAATGTAATAGCTGAGGACATGGATCATTTCATTGAACGAACAATTGCAATTTCTGTTATGACAGTAGCAATGCTTGGTATTATTATGCTTACCTTTGTTATGATTCAGCAAAGACAGCAAAGAAGACTGGAGGAGTCTCAAAACCGGTATAGGATGGCCGTTGAAAGCCCGTTGGATCCTCTTGTAGAATATGATTCCGATTCTCATCGTTTTATATGTCATAATAGACAGAGGGAAGAAAACCGCCAGACAGTAATTGTTTTTGAATATGATATAGATAAGGACGAGCTGATTTTTACAGAGTCCTTTTGGAGACAGTTTTCATTTGACATTGAGCATGTGAATAATAAAGTTTCTTTATCAGAAACAGGTATTGTACATGACGAAGATAAAGGTGTAATAAAAATTGTATTAGAGAAAGCTTGTGAAGGAACGGAATTAGTTAAGGGTAAAGTGCGTCTTCTTGGAGCAGGAAAACAATATGAATGGTATGAGGTTTACGCCCATATTTTATCAGATAACAAAAAGAAGCTTGGAGCTAGAAGGAGGTATATTGTCGGGAAGTTTATAAACATTAACGATTTGAAGGAAGAAGCATCTTTATGGCAGGAAAAAGCCAACAGAGACGGTTTGACAGGATTATACAATCGAAATACTTTTAAAGAATACGTAAAGCATACTTTGGAAAATGAGAACGAAGAAGAAGGAGCCATGATTTTTATTGACATTGATAACTTTAAATGGATAAATGATAATTTGGGGCATGCAGTGGGAGATCAAGTACTAAAGACAGTGTCCCATAGATTCCAATTGCAGTTTCGCGATGCAGACATGGCTGCAAGGTATGGCGGAGATGAATTTGTTGTGTTTTTACGCAATATAAAGTCAAGGGAAATTCTTAAAAGAAAATTAGAAGAGCTTCGAAATGTTTTTAAAAATGTACATGAGGATCCAGAAATTAGCAGCAGGGTATCAGGAAGTATAGGAGCAGCTCTCTACCCTCAAGACGGAAAAAACTACCAAGAGTTAGTGGAAAAGGCAGACTTGGCCCTTTATCAAGCAAAGCGTAGAGGAAAAGACCAATATGCGTTATATGAAGAACTAGGAGAAGAATATTTTATAGATAAGGCGACAGGCAGTTAATCTGTCTGTACGCTTTTTTACATCATAGAAAAGGTATTATTACTATGAAGTATGAAAGTAAACGGCTTTCCTATAAAAGAAAAATGGTATGCTCACTTTGTGCTGTTGGTAAAAATTCTTTTGAAGTTTTCTACAGAGTAAGAAACTGAAATAGGAAGAGGAAAGATGCTATAGAAATGGTTAGTTCGAAGTAGGGAATCTCCACAGAGAGATTCCTTTTTAGGTTGTTCTCCAGTCTATGGAAGGTATGGACAACCCATTTTTACATGAGCTGTTAGCTATTTTCATATACTTTTTCATGTGGTATAATAAACAATAGAAAAGGAAAAAGTATGTTGGGAGTTAAAAAGAAATATGAAAACAGTTTTAGAAAAACTGGATACTGAAAATATAGATGAAAGGATTATAAAAAAAGCAGGGACTATTTTGAGAGAAGGAGGTTTGGTTGCTTTTCCCACAGAGACAGTATATGGCTTAGGAGGAGATGCTCTAAACCCTCAATCTTCACAAAAGATTTATGTTGCAAAAGGCCGCCCGTCCGATAATCCTCTGATTGTGCATATTGCAAAGTTAGAACAGCTTGAGGATATTGCCAAGGATATCCCAAAGGATGCTTACAAAATGGCAGAGAAGTTTTGGCCAGGTCCTTTAACCATGATCCTTCATAAAAAATCATGTGTGCCTAAAGAGACAACAGGAGGACTAGAGACAGTAGCCGTAAGAATGCCTTTTCATCAGGGAGCTCTAAAACTTATTGAGGAGTCAGGAGGATTCATAGCTGCGCCAAGTGCCAATCGTTCAGGACGACCCAGTCCAACAAAAGCATCCCATGTTATTGACGATTTGTATGGACTTATTGATATGATATTAGATGGAGGACAGGTAGGAATTGGTTTAGAATCAACAATTATTGATATGTCTGAGGAAAAGCCAGTCATTTTAAGGCCTGGCTTTGTTACGAAAAAAATGTTAAAAGATATTTGCAGTGAAGTAGAAACGGATCCAGGAATTGGTAACAATATAGGTAAAGAGAGGGAACCGAAAGCTCCAGGAATGAAGTATAGGCATTATGCTCCCTATGGACAGTTAATTGTTGTGGAGGGGGAGGAAAAAAAAGTAATTTCTACTATTAATTATTTAGTGCAGGAAAGGAGAATGCAGGGAAAAAGAACAGGAGTTTTAGCATTGGAAGAGACGAAAAAAGCTTATGTCAGCGATATAGTAAAAAGTATTGGATCGAGACATAATGAAGAGGAGATAGCAAGGAGCTTATTTTCTGCATTAAGGGAGTTTGACGAACTAGGTGTTGATTTTATATACTCAGAAGCTTTTTATACTCCCCATATGGGACAGGCAATAATGAATCGCCTGTTAAAGGCAGCTGGATATACTGTGGTGCAAGCAAAGTAATGGAAAGAGGAGGCAGGGAAATGATAGCAGTTGGCTGTGATCATGGCGGATATGATTTAAAGCAAATAATTGTAAGTCATTTAAAAGAAAAAGGAATTTTAGTAAAAGATGTAGGATGTATGGATAAGAAATCTTGCGACTACCCAATTTATGGAAGAGCAGTTGCGAAGGCGGTAATTTCAGGGGAGTGTGAAAAGGGAATTGTCGTATGTACTACAGGAATTGGTATTTCTATTGCTGCTAATAAAGTAAAGGGAATTCGAGCAGCTCTTTGTTCAGATTGCTATAGCGCAGAGCTGACAAGACTTCATAACAATGCCAATGTACTGGCCCTTGGCTCTTATGTGGTAGGACAGGGACTTGCTTTAAAAATCGTGGATACTTTTTTAAATACAGAATTTTCAGGGGAGGACAGGCATTTAAGGAGAATTGAAGGTATTATAGAAGATTAGGGTACAATTTTTGGATAAAAAATAGGAGGAGAAGAATGGCAAAAATAGTAGTTATGGATCACCCGCTGATCCAGCATAAAATTGGATATATTAGAAGAATAGAGACAGGAACAAAAGACTTCAGGGATACTATTGGAGAGATTGCCATGCTTCTTTGCTATGAAGCCACAAGAGATCTGTCGTTGTCTGAGGTAACAATAAAAACGCCTATTTGTACAACGACAGCAAAGGAGCTGAAGGGAAAAAAATGGCAATTATACCTATACTCCGGGCTGGGCTGGGAATGGTGGATGGTATGTTAGCTATGATTCCCACAGCAAGAATAGGACATATTGGCCTTTATAGAGATCCAGTAACGTTGAAACCAGTAGAGTATTATTGTAAATTGCCAAAGGATTGTCCAGAGCGAGAAATATTTGTAGTAGATCCTATGCTTGCTACAGGGGGGTCTTCTGTTGCAGCCATCCAGATGTTAAAGGATAAAGGATGCCAAAATATTCGTTTTCTCTGCATTATTGCAGCCCCAGAAGGAGTAGAGCTTATGAAGGAGCGCCATCCAGACGTGGATTTATATATAGGTGCATTAGATGAAAAATTAAATGATCATGGTTATATTGTCCCAGGGCTGGGAGATGCAGGAGATCGAATTTTTGGTACAAGATAAAAATTGATTTGGAAATGTGCTAATTAGGGGAAAAATAGATTTAGCTCGTCCAGAGAAGGGAACAATGGGGAAAGCTAAATCGGAAAGGTATAGGTAGAGGGATGAATGGCTTTAAGAGTGTAACGCTATTATTTCTGTGGGGAGCTATAGGAGTAGTAGCAATAGGGCCTGATTCTGTCTATGGTACTACGACAACAGAAAAAATTCAGCAGGCAGAAGAGGAGAAGGAGCAAACTCAAAACCAGCTAGACCAAACGCAGGGGCAGATAGATAGTATGAAGGGGGTTAAGAAAAACTTAGAAGGATATTTAGGGGAATTAAATAAGGAATTGGCTCAAGTTGGAAATAATTTAGATGTATTAAATAATAAAGTGGAGGAAAAAAAGAAAGAGATAGAGGAAACCCAGAAAAAACTGGAGGAGGTTAAACGCCAGGTAGAGGAGCATTATGAACTTATGAAATTGAGAATCCGTCATATGTACGAAAATGGAGCTGACTTTTCATACATAAGTGCATTAACGGAAGCAAATACTTTTACAGACTATTTAAGCAGGGCAGTTTATGCCCAGCGATTCAGTGAATACGATCAAAAAATGTTAGAGAAACTGAAAAACTTAAAAAGTGAAGTGACAAAAAAAGAAATCCTCTTAAAAGAGGAGGAGAAGGAATTATTAAATATCCAGGAAAACGTAGAAAAAGAACATAAAAAATTAGGAAATTTGGTGAAAGATACCTCCACAAATATTTCTCTTTATTCCAGTGAAATATCCAGTGCAGAAGCGAGAGCCCTCCAGTATGAGGAGGAAGTGAGGAAAAAGGAAGAAGACATTGCCGCCTTGAGAGTTCAGCTTGAAAAGGAAAGAGAGATTGCAAGAAGGGCTGCCATGAACAGAAAAAAAGAAGTTTCTGAGCTGAATATTCAAGCAAGTGACAGAGACTTATTAGCAGCCTTAATTGAATGTGAGGCAGGAGGAGAAAGCTACGAAGGAAAAATAGCTGTGGGAGCGGTAGTCATGAATAGGGCTAGAAGCAGCGAATTTCCTGATTCTATTTCAGGAGTAATATACCAAAATCGGCAGTTTACGCCAGTGGCCAGTGGCAGATTTGCCATTGTTCTGGCCAGGGGGGCAAGCAGTTCTTGCTACCAGGCAGCTGACGAGGCTTTAAGTGGCGTGTCCAATGTTGGGGATTGCCTATTTTTCCGCACAGTAATACCTGAAATTCAGGGTATTATTATTGGTGGGCATGTTTTTTATTAATTAGGAATATTGTTCTATGTACTTTTTTAAATCAGAAAAGCCATCAGCATATATAAGCTTTAACAACACGTCAAGGCGGTTTAAAGCCTTTTTCACCATTGAAATGGAAATCTGGCCATTATTTAATGCAAGGACAATTTCCCCAATATCAACAACTTTTACAAATCCATCTGGGTAAATAATAATGTCGGCTAGTAAATCAGTAATAATGTAAGAGTTACTAGCCGATTGATATTCCGCATCAATAATATCGCAGTACCAGTAAAGCAGACGGTCGTCCTCATAACAAAACTTACTTATTTTATATCCTTCTTCAAGAAAATAACAGGAAAAACCGTGGTGGAGATCTTTTTTTGGATGGAGAGCTTTCCACTTTGTAACAATGATAGAGGGGCTAAAGGACAAAATAATGTCATCTTTTAATAAAATACACTCATGGGGAATGATACGCTTTCTATAAAGTAGTGGCTTATTCATAATGAAGACCATACCTTTCTAAAAAAATAAGAGAAAATTTTTTATAAAAATTATAGCAATATTCCTCTAAGAAGTCTATATATTTTCAAATGAGAAGTATAATAAGAATTTTTTAGCTGACAAAATAGGTTAGTTTTAAGAAGTGCCAGATGTTACGCAAGATATTGTACACCGCCTGGTTGCTATAATAGAAAGGTTGATAAAATAATAACAAAGAATGAATGGAATTTAAAAAAAAGTTGGCTAAATCACTAAAAAAGAGAAAAAAACTAGTGAATTTATATGCAAAACAATAAGAAAATTGTGCAAAAGATAATTGTAAGTAGAAATTTTTGAAAAAATATGTTATAATTCTATATATAAATCATGACAAATCCTTATATAAATTATGAATAGAAGGATGAGGAGTCATAATGAAGTATAAAAAAAATGTTTACCAATCATTAATGTTAGTAACACAATTTAGTATTAATATGCTAGTTCCTATTTTTGGATGTTCCTTTTTGGGCATTTATTTAGACAGGCGGCTAGGCACGTCTTTTCTTATGATTTTTTTCTTTTTTATAGGCTCGCTAGCCGGCTTCCGAAATATTTTTAGAATGGCGAAAAGAATTTATACAAGGGATGAAGGTAGGGATGAGAATGGAAGAAAAGAGTCAAAAAGATGATAAGTATGTCTTGAAGGGAATGATGATTCTTATATTCATCTATAGTTTTTTTGTCCAAATAATTGGAATTCTTTTTTTTCGCAAAAATTTAGGCGCCTATTCTTTTGGGTTGTGGATTGGAGTGGGAACAGCTTTGGGTATGGCTGTTCATATGTGGAGGACCTTGCGTATTGGGTTGGACTTGGAAATGCAAGCTTGTGAGACATATATTCGAAAACAGTCTTTTATCCGTTATATATGTGTTGTAGCTGTCCTTATCCTAGTTATTTTTTTGCCAATAGGTGACAGTGGTGTAAGAAGTATTCTCTGTTTTATGGGAATTATGGGATTGAAAGCAGCGGCTTATTTACAGCCGTTTGTGCATAAAATTTTAAGGAGGTGAATAGGAATGCAAGGAATCGGGATTGCAGCAGGGTCTGAAGTGGATTTTATGATTCATGGTATTTTTTCTTATGAACTTTTTGGTCAGACTCTCTGGATAACAACATCGCATGTTTGTTTGTCTATTGTAGTGCTTTCTTTAATGGTATTTTGTATTTTTGCAAATAAGGCAATAAAAAAAGGAAAGCAAAAGCCGGGAACTTTCCAGAACATTGTGGAACTTATCGTGGAAATGCTGGATAAGATGGTGGGCAATGTCATGGGGCCAAGTGCACCAAGATTTGCTAATTATATTAGTACAATTTTCATTTTCATTTTATGTTCCAATTTATCAGGACTTCTGGGATTAAGGCCCCCTACTGCAGATTATGGAACGACATTTGCATTGGGAGTAACAACCTTTGTGTTGATCCATTTTAACAAATTCAAACATCAGAAAGTAAGCGGTGTACTGAAAGGATTGTGCGAACCATGGGTTATTTGGGCGCCTATTAATGTTATAGGTGATTTTGCCGTGCCAGTGTCGCTTTCCCTTCGTCTTTTTGCCAATATTTTATCTGGTACTGTTATCATGGCACTGATTTACACGCTGCTCTCAAAAATTGCCATTATATGGCCAGGAGCCTTACATGTGTATTTTGATATTTTTTCAGGTGCAATCCAAACTTATGTATTCTGTATGCTGACAATGACCTATATTGCAGATGCATGTGCAGAATCATAACATATTTTTAACATTTACTTAATTTTAAGGAGGAAATAATTATGAATCAAATTACAGGTGAACAGTTTATATTAGGATGCTCAGCAATTGGCGCAGGCCTTGCGGTTATCGCAGGTATTGGACCTGGTATTGGGCAAGGTATTGCAGCAGGTCATGCAGCCTCAGCAGTAGGAAGAAATCCTGGTGCAAAATCGGATATTACATCAACTATGCTTTTAGGCCAGGCGGTTGCAGAGACAACTGGTTTATATGGACTTGTTATTGCATTGCTCTTATTATTTGTAAAACCTTTAGTATAAGACGCCATCCAAGTAAATAAAGTTGAAAGGAGGCAGAATTTTGGATATTTTACTAACAGTGAGCACAGTCGCAGAAACGGCTGTTGCGGCAGCAGATTATTCTAGATTGTTTGACTTGGATCTCCAGCTGCTTCAAGATGCAGTTTTGACCTTGATTGCCGTGTTCTCTTTGTTTCTTGTAGCATCCTATTTTCTTTTTAATCCAGCAAGGGAGTTTTTAAGAAAACGTCAAGAAACTATCAAAAATGATATAGAGACAGCGGAAAAGAATAAAAAGGAAGCAATTACTACGAAAGAGGAATACGAAAATAAGCTCAAGGATATTGATAAAGAAGCACAAGTGATTTTAAGTGAAGCTAGAAAAAAAGCAGTGGAAAATGAAAATAGAATCATTGCCAATGCAAAAGAAGAGGCTGCTCGTATTATTGAAAGAGCTGGTGTGGAAGCAGATCTGGAGAAGAAAAAGGCTGTAGATGATATGAAGAAAGAAATGATTAGCATTGCATCTATAATGGCTGGAAAAGTAGTTTCCGCATCCATTGACACAACCGTACAGGAATCATTGATTGAAGAAACATTGAAAGAAATGGGTGATACTACATGGGTAAGCTAATTGCAAAAACATATGGCGATGCATTGTATGAGTTGGCAATGGAAGAAAATAAGATCGACTTATTCTCTCAGGAAGTGGCCGCTCTGTCAGCTGTAATGAAAGAAAATGAAGATTTGACAAAGCTTATTAATCATCCCAAAGTTATTAAGGAAGAAAAAATTCAGGTAATGAAAAATATTTTTCAGGGAAAGATTTCAGATGAACTTTTAGGATTTGTAGAAATTATTATTCAAAAAGATAGATTCCCTGAATTTCAGCCTATTTTGGACTATTTTATCCGTAGTGTTAAAGAATATAAAAAAATTGGCACTGCTTATGTTGCAACAGCAGTGGAATTAAGTAAGAACCAGAAAAAAGAAGTGGAGAACCGGCTGCTTGAGACAACTTCCTATGTTCAGATGGAAATGGAATATAGTGTGGATAAGTCTCTAATAGGTGGTATGGTCATACGCATCGGTGACCGTGTAGTAGATACCAGCATAAAGAATAAGCTAAATGAATTATCAAAAGAATTGTATAACATTCAGCTGGCATAATTGAAAATAGAGGAAAGAAGGTACGTGAGATCCATGAATTTAAGACCAGAAGAAATAAGTTCAGTAATTAAGGATCAGATTAAGAGATATTCCGCCCAGATGGAAGTATCCGATGTTGGTACAGTCATCCAAGTGGCAGATGGAATTGCTCGGGTTCATGGCCTTGAGAATGCAATGCAGGGGGAGCTTTTGGAGTTTCCTGGTGAAGTATTCGGTATGGTGTTAAACCTGGAAGAAGATAATGTAGGAGCTGTTCTTCTGGGAGATCATAAAAGTATCAACGAAGGTGATACAGTAAAGACTACTGGAAGAGTGGTAGAAGTTCCAGTAGGAGACGCCATGACAGGTCGGGTAGTAAATTCTCTTGGTCAGCCCGTTGACGGCAAAGGTCCTATACACACAGAAAAATACCGTAAAATTGAGAGGGTTGCCTCAGGAGTTATTACAAGAAAGTCTGTGGATACTCCTCTTCAAACAGGAATCAAGGCTATCGACTCTATGGTTCCTATTGGAAGAGGTCAGAGGGAGCTTATCATTGGCGACAGGCAGACTGGTAAAACGGCCATTGCCATTGACACCATTATTAATCAAAAGGGACAGGGTGTAAAATGTATCTATGTGGCAATTGGACAAAAGGCATCCACAGTAGCTCAAATTGTAAAGACTTTAGATGAAAATGATGCTATGGGATATACAACAGTAGTTGTATCTACAGCAAGTGAATTGGCTCCACTTCAGTATATTGCTCCTTATTCAGGATGTGCAATTGGAGAAGAGTGGATGGAAAATGGGGAAGATGTTTTAGTTGTGTATGATGATTTATCAAAGCATGCAACTGCTTATCGTACTTTGTCCTTGCTGCTGAGAAGACCCCCAGGTAGAGAAGCTTATCCTGGAGATGTATTTTATCTTCATTCCAGACTTTTAGAGAGGGCAGCCAGAATGTCAGAAGAATATGGCGGCGGATCCTTGACAGCTCTTCCAATTATTGAAACGCAGGCAGGAGATGTTTCTGCATATATTCCAACAAATGTTATTTCTATCACTGATGGACAAATATATTTGGAAACAGAGATGTTTAATTCTGGTTTCCGCCCAGCGGTAAACGCAGGTCTTTCTGTATCCAGGGTTGGAGGAGATGCTCAAATTAAAGCAATGAAAAAAATTGCAGCCCCTATTCGTGGAGAACTGGCACAATATACAGAGCTTGCTGCATTTGCTCAGTTTGGTTCTGAGTTAGACGCAGATACAAAGGAAAAACTGGCACAGGGAGAAAGAATAAAAGAAGTGTTAAAACAGCCTCAGTATAAGCCTATGGCTGTAGAGTACCAAGTTATCATTATATTTGTAGTTACGGGAAAATATCTTCTTGATGTACCAGTAGACGATGTAACTCGTTTTGAAAAAGAGTTTTTTGATTTTGTAGATACAAAGTATCCAGAAATTCCATCTACTATTAAAAAAGAACAATCTATTTCTGATGCAATAGAGGAGAAACTGAAAAAAGCCATTGAACAATTTAAAGAGCAGTTTAAGTAAGTAGGAAGAGGGTGATGTCATGGCCTCGATGAGAGATATAAAAAGACGAAAAAGCAGTATTCAAAGTACCCAGCAAATTACAAAAGCCATGAAATTGGTTGCTACTGTAAAACTGCAAAGAGCTAAAAAACGTGCGGAACAGTCAAAGGCTTACTTTGACTGTATGTACGAAACGGTAACTTCTATGCTGGCGAAGTCAGGAAATATAGATCATCCTTATTTAAAATCCAATAATTCTGCAAGAAAAGCAGTGATTGTCGTTACATCTAATAGAGGATTGGCAGGGGGATATAATTCCAATGTAGTTAAGTTGATTACAAAGGGAACGCTGCCTAAAGATTTTCTGGACATATATGCAATTGGTAAAAAAGGGTGTGATTCTTTGGCAAGAGCAGGATATCACATAAAATATAATAACCCAGACATTGTAGAAGAACCGTTATTTTCAGATGCAATAGAGATAGGAAAGAATGTGCTTCAATCCTATTTGTCTGGAGAAATAGGTGAGATTTATCTTGCTTATACATTTTTTAAAAACACAGTACTCCATGAGCCAAGGCTGATGAAGCTACTTCCCGTTGATATAAAGGGAGAGGGACAATCTGCAGAGGAGTCCAAGGTTCCTATGAATTATGAACCTGAGGAGGAGGAAGCGCTGAATTTGATTATTCCTAAATATGTGAATAGCTTAATTTATGGAGCTTTAGTGGAGTCTGTAGCAAGTGAGAATGGCGCAAGAATGCAGGCAATGGATTCCGCAACAAGTAATGCTGAAGAAATGATAAGTTCCTTATCATTACAATATAATAGGGCGCGTCAAGGCTCTATCACACAGGAATTAACTGAAATCATAGCTGGTGCGGAAGCTATCAGCTAGAAAAGGAGTGAGAAGAAAAAAATGGCAGAAGTGAATATAGGTAAAATCACTCAAATTATTGGCGCTGTATTGGATATTAAATTCCAAGAAGGACATCTTCCAGAAATCAATGAAGCAATTGAAATTGATAACCAGGGAACGGAACTAGTTGTGGAAGTGTCTCAGCATTTGGGTGATGATACAGTAAGATGTATTGCCATGGGACCTACAGACGGGCTTGTAAGAGGAATGCAGGCAAAGGCAACAGGAGCGGCTATTTCTGTGCCTGTAGGTGAGAATACATTAGGACGTATATTTAATGTTCTTGGAGAACCTATTGATGGAAAGGATGCCCCAAAGGGTGTAGAATATATGCCAATCCATAGAAAGGCTCCAAATTTTGAAGAGCAAGCAATTGAGGCGGAGTTGCTGCCAACAGGAATTAAAGTAGTTGACCTTCTTTGCCCATACCAGAAAGGTGGTAAGATAGGCCTATTTGGAGGAGCAGGTGTAGGTAAGACTGTACTAATACAAGAGCTTATTCGTAATATTGCCACAGAGCATGGCGGATATTCCGTTTTTACAGGTGTAGGTGAGAGAACAAGAGAGGGAAATGACCTTTACCATGAAATGATGGATTCAGGAGTTATTGAGAAAACAACAATGGTATTTGGCCAGATGAATGAGCCTCCTGGAGCTAGAATGAGAGTTGGTCTAACAGGACTGACAATGGCAGAATATTTCCGTGACAAGGGTGGGAAAGACGTACTTCTTTTTATTGATAATATATTCCGTTTTACCCAGGCAGGATCAGAAGTATCTGCTTTGTTGGGACGTATGCCTTCTGCTGTTGGTTATCAGCCGACTCTGCAAACAGAGATGGGCGCTTTACAGGAACGTATTACATCTACAAAAAATGGATCGATTACTTCTGTGCAGGCAGTATATGTGCCAGCAGATGACCTTACAGACCCAGCTCCAGCAACAACATTTGCTCACCTAGATGCAACGACAACTTTGTCTCGTGCTATTACATCTCTTGGTATTTATCCAGGTGTGGATCCATTGGAATCCACTTCTAGAATTTTGGATCCCCGAATTGTAGGTCAGGCACATTATGATGTGGCCAGAGGTGTACAGGAAATTTTACAGAAATATAAAGAGCTGCAAGATATTATTGCAATTCTCGGCATGGACGAACTATCGGAAGAAGATAAACTAGTTGTATCTAGGGCAAGAAAGGTTCAGAGATTTTTATCCCAGCCTTTCTTCGTTGCAGGACAGTTTACTGGACTAGAAGGACGATATGTACAAATTAGTGAGACGATTCAAGGATTTAAGGAAATACTGGAAGGAAAGCATGATAATATTCCAGAAAGTTATTTCTTAAATGCAGGAAATATTGATGACGTACTTGCCCGAATGAAATAGGGGGGAAATGTATGGCAGACGATAGATTCCAATTAAGGATTATTACACCGGAACGGGTATTTTATGAAGGGGAAGCTTCTATGATAGAGCTTACAACAACCGAGGGAGAGATCGGCGTTTATAAAAATCATGTGCCCCTGACTTATATTATAGCTCCGGGAATCCTGCGAATAATGGAGACAGGAGAGACAAAAGAAGCAGCTCTTCATTCTGGCTTCATTGAAATTTTACAGGAAAAAATTACGATTCTGGCAGAGGCAATTGAATGGCCCAATGAGATTGATGTCAATAGGGCTCAAGAGGCGAAAGTAAGAGCCGAGAGACGATTAAATGACAAAGCAGGAGATATTAATCTTCTTCGTGCAGAGACAGCTCTGCAAAGGGCGCTGGCCAGAATTCAAGTTGCAAAAAAATAAATATTTCTATTTAGGTTAGGATGTAAAAATGAGGTTTCCCCTACTGGAGACCTCATTTTTCACTTATTTAGAAAATTCCCCAGGAGGCGTACTTTTAGGTAAAGGGAAAAGAAATAGCAGCAACTCTATAGCACAAGGGATTTTTTATCTTCATGCAGAAAACACTTTATCTTTATGGCATATAATAAGATATAATCAAAAGGAAGGAAGCAATCGATGAATAATTTTGATGATTTCAATGCCTATACAAAAAACAGTAAAGCAATTCCCTTTTATATGGCTTATCCAATGGGAATTTGGAGGGAAGGAAGTGATGATGCAAGAAGAGATGCAGAATATTTAATATCCCTTTATCCAACAGACGCTAGGAAAATACAAAGACATTTAGAAGATGCTTTGGAAATGATGGAATATCCTGGGAGTATGATTTATGATGAATATCCAGACCGAATAATGCTAAGAAGAATTAGTCTAGATATCCAGAGAAGATGTAATGATGTCGAAGAAATAGAGAAAAAAAGTGACTTGATTGACGTGCTGCTCTGCCAGGAATTACTAAGAAGAAGACATAAAGAAGAGCGTAAATTTTATAATTATTAGTTGAGGTTTTGAGTGAAAGGAATTACAATAGAAATGGCAGAGGCGTGTCAATATAAAAGGCACGTCCTGCAAAGAAAGGGGTTTTTAGCTTAGAAGAAGAAAGACAGGTGTTCAAATGGAAAGATTAAGGGGCATTTTGGAGGGGAAGATCAACGAAAATTTAATACAGATGATTCTTAGCAATCCAAAAGAGAATAATGGTATAAAAAAAATAAAGATAAGGCCAGTTTTATTAAAAGAAAAGCTTTATTTTCAAATGACAGAATATGTAGGAACAAAAGTTTTTCATAAAAATATAGAAAAGAAGCAGCTTATAGAAATAGTCATAAAAACTATTGGACATATGCGTCAGCTGGAAGTAGAATCAACGAAAGAACATCTCACAGTTTTTGTAAGTAAAAAGGGAAAGATGTCTATTAAAAATAAAAAGCTGAAAATTGAGAAACAGTCCTGTAACATGGAACATAACCGAAAGAAAAAGTACATTTTAGAGGAGGGACAACCTATCCCTTTTTTGATTGATTTAGGTGTAATGACAAAACAAGGAAAGATTGTTAAGGAGAAATATGATAAATTTCGTCAAATAAACAGGTATTTGGAATTTATTGATGATGTTTTGCCAAAGCTTTCAAGAGAGAGGGAAGCAATCATTATAGATTTTGGATGTGGAAAATCCTATTTAACCTTTGCTATGTATTATTATATAAAAATAGTAAAGGGGTATAACATTCGTATGATTGGTCTAGACTTAAAAGAAGATGTGATCTGTACATGCAACAGACTGGCACAAGAGTATGGATATAACAAACTGGAATTTTTCCAAGGGGATATAGGAGATTACAATGGAGTATCGAAGGTGGATATGGTTGTCAGCCTCCATGCCTGCGACACAGCAACAGATTATGCTTTGGCCAAGGCGATTAAGTGGAATGCCAAAATCATTTTAGCTGTTCCCTGCTGTCAACATGAATTAAATAGGCAGATGGAAAGCAGTATGTTACAGCCAATAATAAAATATGGGATTTTGCGTGAAAAAATGGCAGCTTTATTAACAGATGGCATCAGGGCACAGATATTGGAAGGATGTGGATATGATGTACAAATACTAGAGTTTATCGATATGGAGCATACTCCAAAAAATATACTTCTTAGAGCAATGCTGATAAAAAATGGGAAACGGGATTTTAATATAATTCATCCCTTTTTAGAATTTATAAATGCAAAGCCCATGCTTTTATCCCTAATAAAAGACCTTGAATAAGTATAGGAAAAAGGGGGGCATAAATTGAGAAAAATGTTGCTAAAATTGCCAATATGCATTTGCGTCTTTTTGATTTCACTTTTTATCTGGAGTATGCTTTTGAATAAGGGAAGTACAGATTTAACAGTAGAAATGGGACAGGCCACTTTTCCAGTAATACATATGGAAATCGGACATGAGATGGTGAATGCTCTATTTGGCTATGAGAACGAAATGGAAGGGAGTTATTTAAGGGATACATTGACTCCTCTCCCTGAAAATAGAAGTCTGCCTATTGTCATTGATAAAATGGGGACAAGGATGAAAGCCCTTTCTTATGAGGTACGGAGTCTGGATATGAAGAGACTTGTAGAAAGCACAGAAGTTTATAATTACGTAGATCAGGGAGATAGGATAGAAGCAATATTAAATATTAAGGATTTAATTAGCCCAAACACAGAATATTTACTGAAAATTATCTTTACTACAGAAGAAGGCAAAGTAATATATTTTTATACGAGAATCATTACAGAAACAGAGATTCATGGGGAAGAAAATATTGAATATGTGAAAAATTTTGGAGAAAAAACCTTTGATAAGTCAGAGGCTAAGGAATTAGTTACTTATTTGGAATCCAATGAACTAGGTGACAATAGTACTTTTAGCAAGGTAACAATCCATTCTAGTTTTAATCAGATTACTTGGGGAGAATTAAATCCTAAAAAGGAGACCAGAACAGAGATAAAGATTAAAGAAATGAATCCTTCCATTGCAACAATAGAAACAGCTTATATTGTTTCTATTGACAATGAACATTTTAAGGAGTATTTTCAGGTGAGGGAATATTACCGGCTACGTTATACGAAAGAGCGTATTTACCTATTGGATTTCCAACGTTCCATGGACCAGTATTTTAATCCAATGTCCATAGATTCTTTTGCAAATAATAAAATAGTACTGGGAATTACAAATCCAAATAAAAAAATAGAAGAAAATAGCAGTGGAAATGTCATTGTCTTTGAACAAGAAGGGATTTTGTACTGGTATCAAAATGATCAAGGAAACTTAGCAAGATTATATGGGTTTTACGATAAAGAAAATAATGATATTCGTACACTAAGACAAGAATTTTCTTATAAAGTTATTTCTATTGATGAGACAGGGAATACAAGATTTCTTGTATATGGTTATATGGGAAGAGGAAGAAGGGAGGGGAGGGTTGGTGTTGCTGTATATTATTATGATGCAAATGTAAATACCATTGAAGAAGAGGTTTTTTTGCCTTATACAAGGTCATATCAGTTGCTAAAACATAATATAGAAAAACTTTCTTATGTAAATAGTCAAAATGAGCTGTACTTACTTTTAGACGGAACGATTTTCAAAGTGGATTTAAATCAAAAAAAATATTCAACAGTAGTATCCAGCTTAGTGGAAGGTAAATTTGTAATATCCGATGAAAATACAATGATTGCTTGGCAAAAGGGAAGAAATGTTGAAGTGATTGATTTAAATAGTGGGAATAAGCTGGACATTACAGCAAAAGAGGAAGAATGGATTGTACCTTTAGGATTCATGAATGAGGATATTATTTATGGAATTGCAAAAGATGAAGAAAGACAAAAGGAGAATCCAGGAGTTTTGTCTTCCCCCATGTATATGGTATGTATAGAGGATAGAGAAGGAAATATATTAAAGACAAACAAGGAGGAGGGCATATATATTACAGATGCACAAATCAATGAGAATGCTATTAATTTGAAAAGAGTCCGCAAGGACCAGGACAGCGGGACTTATATTCCTGTACAGGATGCCCAAATTATGAATAATGTTCCTGAAAAAATGGGAAAAAATAAAATTCATGTAGCAGTTTCTGGCGATAAAGAAAAGATTGTACAAATTGCTTTAGAAAATAATATTAATAAAGAAAACTTAAAATTATTAACACCTAAAGAAATTTTATATGAAGGCGGAAGGGAATTGTCTTTAAAATCAGATACCATAATGGAGGAACAGTATTATGTTTATGGAAAAGATGGACTGGAAGGAGTGTATTCAGAAGCTAGATTAGCAGTAAATGCCGCTATGGAAAAGGTTGGACTGGCAGTGGGAGATGATGGGAGATATATTTTTGCCAGAGGAGACAGAAAAACGAGAACACGGATACAAGGAATTGAAGAAGAGGAAATAACAGAAGAAAGAAATTCCCTATCGGTATGTTTGGATGTTATACTTAAGAATGAGAAAGTAATGCGAAACAGTTCATCTCTTTTGGAAAATGGTCAGGATGCCATATCCATTTTGCAAGAAAACCTAGCGGCAGATGTGCTAAACTTAACAGGATGTAGTCTAGAAGCAGTTTTATACTATGTAAGCAAAGATTATCCTGTTTTAGCCAAGGACCCAGAAGGAAATTCTGTATTAATTATTGGGTATGATGAAAAAAATACGATTGTTTTTGAGCCTTTTTATGGAAAAATCAATATAAAAGGAATGAATGATTCTACAGAGTGGTTCCAACAGGCAGGGAATGAATTTATAACTTATGTAATGAAAGATTAAAATTAGAAATGAAAGAGAAAGAAGGAAAAAGATATGGATGAAAGAGTGAAAATATTGGCACATAATTTGGTAAATTATTCATGCGAAGTTAAAGAAGGAGATAAGGTATATATTCATTATTTGGGAGAAGAAACAGAGGAAATTGCTAGACAGCTAATAAAAGAAGTATATCAGGCAGGAGGAATTCCCTTTCCCCACTATACAGGACAAAAAATTCAAAGGGAGATGCTCCTTGAGTGTAAGGAAGAACAGTTAAATATTATGGCCAAGACAGACGCATTAGAAATGTCAAAGATGGATTGCTATATTGCAGTTAGAGGATCCAGTAATGTAACAGAATTATCCGATGTTCCTCCTCAGAAAATGGAGATGTATGAAAAATTATATGTTACTCCAGTTCATCATAAAATTCGAGTGCCAAAAACAAGATGGGTAGTTTTACGTTATCCTAGTGAATCGATGGCACAGCTGGCAGGTTGCAGTACAGAAGCATTTGAGGATTTTTATTTTAATGTGTGCAATTTGGATTACGGAAAAATGGATAAGGCTATGAAACATTTAGTAAATTACATGGATAGGACTGATAAAGTGCATATAACAGGGCCTGGTACGGATCTGACATTTTCTATAAAAGATATCCCTTCCATAGCCTGTGCAGGGCAGATGAATATTCCTGACGGAGAAGTATTTACAGCCCCAGTAAAAAATTCCGTAAACGGAATTTTGACGTATAATGCGCCTTCCATTTATCAGGGATTCACTTATGAGAACATTTGTGTGGAATTTAAAGATGGTAAAATTGTAAAAGCTACGGCAAACGATACAGAAAAAATAAATAAAGTATTTGATACAGATCAAGGAGCAAGATACATTGGAGAATTTGCTATTGGAGTAAATCCTTATATTTTAAATCCTATGAAGGACACATTATTTGATGAAAAGATTATGGGTTCATTCCATTTTACCCCAGGAAATTGCTATGATGTTGCGCCAAATGGAAATGAGTCTTCCATACATTGGGACTTGGTATGCATTCAGACAAAAGAGTGGGGAGGGGGAGAGATTTATTTTGATGATGTTCTTATTCGAAAAGATGGAAGATTTGTAGGACAAGATCTGGAATGTTTAAATCCTGAACATTTGATATGAAAGGGGATTCCAAAGATTATTTAAATTACTTAGGTATGCCGGAGTTATCCGGCATACCTATTTTAAAGGGAATGCCCATCAAATATATAAAATATTTTAAGGGGATAACGCTTTAGAATCATCAAAAGGCAAGTACCTAATATTCCACAGGAAATAATTTCCCCAGCGCCCACTGTGAGCATCATATAAGGAATGGCGTTTTCTGTCATGCCATAACCATATTTAAGTACAAAAGGAATAACGATTGTATTGACGGCAATGGGAGGTATGGGGACTAAAAAGGGAAAACGGCGAATTCTATAGGAGATATAGGCTGCTCCTAAGGTTGCCAAACTGCCGAAAATAATATCTATCAGACAGGCCCCAGTCAATAGATTACTAAGAAGACAGCCTATAAAAAGCCCCGGTATGGCTGATGGGGTAAAAAAGGGAAGAACTGTCAAAGCTTCTGAGAAGCGGATTTGGACAGCTCCTGAACTTAGGCCAAAGGCTGCAGCTAAATAAGTGAGGATCACATAGAGAGCTGCAATCATAGCAGCTTGAGTAGTAAATAACAGTTTTTTTCTTTGCATTTTTCTTCTCCTTTAGTTTTGTTTTACGTCAGGAAGGTCTCGAACTGACGTTAGTAATGGCTGAAAACCAAATAAGGAATTCAGACTAATTTAGTATAGCATGAAAAGAAAAAAAAGTCAATATCGTTAAAAGAGGGTTAGTTTAGGAACGATTTACTTTCATATACTCAAATAATTTTTGCCGAAAAGAAGAAGCTTTTTTCTGAGATATAGGTATGGTATCTCCATTTATTAAATATAAATTATATCCTTTTATTTTTTTTGCATATTTTAATTGAATTAAATAATTTTGATGACAACTTTCAAAGGGATATTTGGACATTTTATCTTTTAAGGATTTCATTTGACCTAAGAAATAATATTCCCCGTCTTTAGACTTAATTTTAATTTTTCGATTAATATATTCGAAGTAATAAATATCTTCAATATTAAATTCTTTTATCACTTTATCTATATATCCCTCTTTTGTAATTTCCATAATTTGAAAAGCAGTTATAGCAGTTTCCTCTTCAAATTGATATAGAGCATCTTTCAGCTGCTTTATAAACTTATTTTTTTGTAGTGGTTTTTCCAAATAAGCAAAGGCATGAACATCATTAATTGCCTCTTCCAAATAAGAAGGGAGGTGTGTAATATAAATAATTTTTGTCATTCTGTCATTATTACGTATGATTTTTCCAGTAGTAATACCATTGATCTTTGCTTTTAAAAGGATGTCCAAATATATAATATCAAATTTCTGATTAGAATTTACTAATCTTTCTCCTGATAAAAATATGCTGATATTATAAAGCATATTTTTATTTTCCATATATTCTACGATGAGATTTTTAACTTTTTTAATATCTTCCTCATAATTGTTACAAATAGCTATTTGAATCATAAATTTTACCTCATAATATCCAATGATAAATTAAAAATTTTATATTATAAATTAATATTATAATAAAAAAAATGTTAATACTTGGCAACTACTTTTTTTAGTATTTTAGTAATTTAAACAAAAACTATAATAAAGTATAGTAAAAGAGAGTAAAAAATAGTTATATTTTACAATAACAAGGAAATAAAAGACAGATAATGTAAATTATTCAAAAAAATTGTCCTTTATGTGTCCCATATTGAAAAAGAACAACAAGGTTGATAGTATTAAAAATAAGGAAATAAAGAAAAAAGGATAGATGAAGGATGAGCATTTGGTTACATGATAGGCATATTGCAGAGTTTTATGAATGTGATCCAGCCGGGATTGTACATAATTCAAAATATTTTATTTGGTTTGAGCAGGCGCGGTTTAAAATAGCAAAAGAAGCTAAAATCATGGAATGTATGAAGGAAGAAGCTTCGAATAACGACAGCTATTTTTTTCCTGTTATTGAGGCAGAGTGTAAATTTATTAGACCAATACCACTAGGGACGGAATTAATTATCAAAACACAACTAAAAAAACCAATCGTTGCTAAATTTGCATTTAAACATGTAGTAACAGATGCAATAACAGGAATAGAATATGCAAGAGCAAAGACACAAGTATCTATTTGCTCAGACAAGCGGGGAATGATAATGAATTTATCCCCTAATTTGAAACAGGTAATTGAAAAATATTTAAGTAGAAAGGAATAAAGTATGAATGTGTTTGTATTCCCAGGTCAGGGAAGTCAGAGCAATCAAATGCTAAAAAGCCTAAATGCTTATTCCTGTAGAGCAGCAGACAAAGTATTTGAAATTGTTTCTAAAATTAGTGGAAAAGATATAGTAAATCTAATTGAAAAGTCTTCCAATGATGAGCTTAAAAAAACAGAAAATACACAGGTTGTCATGTTTGCAATGGATTTAGCATATGGAAAAATTTTGGAAAGTTTTGGAATATTCCCGCATATGGTAGCGGGACATAGTTTAGGACAGTATGCAGCCCTTGTTATGTCAGGAATTTTGGATATTGAAAATGCATGTAGAATAGTTATGAAAAGGGCAGATTTGATGTCAAAGCTTGACGTTCAAGGTGGACTATGTGCGGTGAAATCTCTCAACATGGATATAAAGCATATTGAAAAGAATTGCCAAATGATTCAAGAGGAAACAGGGGAAGTAATCAGCATCGCTTTATATAATTCTTGTAAACAAATTGTTGTAGGAGGCACGAAAAAATCTGTTTCTATGTTTAAGGAAAGGATAGACAGGGAGACAGGCTATTCTGCATCAATATTGTCTGTAAGTTTACCATTTCATACAATGCTTATAGAAGACATGGCTGGAGAATTCCAAAAATATATACAAGAAGTAAAAATCATGCAAGGAAATATTCCTATTATTTTAAATACTAGTGGTAAATGCTTTGAAAATTTGAGCGATGAAAAAATTATAAAAGAAGAACTGATAAATCAATGTTATAAACCAGTGCAATGGATAGCTACCATGGAGAACATTATAAAAATAAAAGAGCCTAAAGTATTTGAGGTAGGACCAGGGCATACATTAGCAGGATTTTTTAAAAATGATCATCCCTTGATCAAAGTTTTAAGAGCAGATAATAGAAAGTCTATTGAGAAAATAGGAAATGAAAATAGGAAACATATAGTAGAGAAGAGGATATTTGAAAGAGAATTATGGGAAAGCTATTTGAATTAGGAACAGTTGCATTAGTTACAGGTGCAGCAAGAGGATTGGGAAGGGCAATTGCACTTGAAATGGCAAAAGAAGGTGCTGATATTATTGTCAATTATTGTTCGAATGAAATAAAGGCACTTGAGGTAAAAAGTGAAATAGAACAAATAGGAAGAAAAGCATTAGTGATTAAGGGAGATGTGTCAAATAGCAAAGATGTGAAAGACATGTTTAAAATTATAAAAAAAGAATTTGGGCAGCTACACATTGTTGTAAATAATGCAGGAATTATTAAAGATGGATTTTTGATGATGATGAGTGAAAAAAACTTTTTTGATGTATTAAATACCAATATGGGAGGATGCTTTAGAGTTACGCAAGAGGCGCTAAGAATGATGTGTAAAGAAAAAAAGGGAAGCATTATAAATATTTCTTCTACAAGTGGAATAACAGGACAAATGGGTCAGACAAATTATGCAGCATCAAAAGGAGCAATTATTTCCTTTTCTAAGTCAGTAGCAAAGGAGTATGCTTCCTATGGAATTCGCTGTAATGTAGTTGCTCCAGGTTTTATAGAGACAGATATGACAGAAGCAAAAGGGGGAAAGTCATTAAAAGAAACATATATGGATTATATCCCCTTAAAGCGTTTTGGAGAGCCTTTGGATGTTGCTAAAACTGTAGTATTTCTAGCTTCAGACAGTGCAAAGTATATAACTGGACAAGTTCACATTGTGGACGGAGGATTAATTAATTAACAATGGAGTTTATATAAAATGTAAAAATATTCAAGGAGAAAAGAGAAATGGATAATGCAATCGTTGTAAAGGCAAAACAAAGAGAGGAAATTTGTACAGAAATTAAAAAAATGATGGTAAAACAATTGGATTTAGACATTGATCCAGCTTTTATTACAAATGATCAACCTATTTTTGGAAGAGGTTTGGAATTGGACTCTATTGATGCGCTAGAGCTGGCTGTAGGCATTTATGATCATTTTGAGATATCTGTAACAGATGATAATATGTCAATATTTAGCAGTGTAAATGCAATGGCAGATTTTATACAAGAAGAAAGTTTGGAGGATAATTAATAGGCATGTCAAGTTATTCAATCAATGAAATAATGAAAATGTTACCCCATCGCTCTCCTTTTTTACTGATAGATAGAGTTATTGAATGTGAGGCTGGGAAAAGAGCTGTTGCTATTAAAAATGTAACAATTGATGAGCCTTTTTTTAATGGACATTTTTCTACAGAGCCTATTTTGCCAGGTGTTCTTATTGTAGAAACCATTGCCCAGACAACAGCAGTTATGTATTGTGCATCCTTTATGGAAAGTATAGAGGTTAGAAATGATCATGCTCCATTAACACCAGAGAAATGGGAGGCAATGATAAAGGAACATGTTGGATATCTTGTAGAAATAAAAACAATGAAATTTATGAAAAAAGTAACGCCTGGAGATACTATGAGAATAGAAGTGATTGTTAAGAATAAATTTGCGAATTTGTCATTAATTGAATCAAAAGTCAAGGTGGATGGAGTTATTGTTGCAATGGGAAAGATAGCAGTTTCAGAAAAGGTATAGGTGAAGATAGTATGAGCAAGGTTATAGAAGTGAAAGGATTGAAAAAAAGATATGGAGCGACAGAAGCAGTGAAAGGAATAACCTTTGATGTGGATAAAGGAAGTTTGTTTGCTTTTTTGGGAGTGAATGGAGCTGGAAAATCTACAACGATTAACATCCTTTCAACACTAATGAGACAAGATGAAGGACAGGTAATAATCAATGGAAATTCTCTAGGAAAGGAAGACAAAAAAATAAGAAATGAAATAGGCGTTGTTTTTCAAAATGGTGTATTGGATGAATTGTTAACAATAAAAGAAAATTTGTCAGTGAGAGGTTCTTTTTATGGCTACAGTGGTTCAGAGTTAGAAGAAAGGATAAATAAAGCTTCTGAAATTACTGGGTGTTCAGATATATTACATAAGAAATATGGAAAACTGTCAGGAGGACAAAAAAGGAGGGCTGATATTGCTAGGGCTTTGATAAATCAACCACATATTCTCTTTTTAGATGAGCCAACGACAGGACTGGATCCTAAAACCCGTCAGTCAATTTGGCAGACAATAGCAACTATGCAAAAAAAAAATAGCATGACAGTTTTTTTGACGACACATTATATGGAAGAAGCTGCAAATGCAGATAAAATTACTATTTTAAAAAAGGGTGAAATTATTCTTGAAGGAACACCTAATAAGTTAAAAGAAAAATACACCACAGATATACTTAGTATTTATCATCCAAGTGAAGAAGTGCTGACTTATTTGAAACAGAAAAAAATAGAATTTAAAAATATTTTAGAAGGTATTGAAATGAACATTTCAGAACCTATAGAAGCTATTCGTATTTTAAAATATATGGAAGAAATCCAGCGAGTATCGCCTTTTGAGATGAAACATGGAACTATAGACGATGTATTTTTAAATATAATGGAGGAATAAATTAAAAGATGAGCATTAGAAAAATATGTGGACGTAATTTAAAAATATATTTTAGAGATAAAACAGCAGTATTTTTTTCTCTATTAGCAGTACTAATTGTAATTGTTTTATATATTTTGTTTTTAGCACAATTACAAATTGACACAGTTGTTGAAAATACAAATAATTTGGTTGATGAGGATAAAATTTCATATTTAATTAACAGCTGGATTCTTGCAGGGTTATTGTCTATTACAACGGTAACAAGCACCTTAGGAGGATATGGAACCATTGTAGAGGATATTGAAAAGAAGAAAAGTATGGATTTCAAAAGCTCTCCCTTATCAATAATGGCCTATCCGTTGGCTGGGATGATTTCATGCATAATAATTGGAACAATTATAAGTACAATTGCATTAGGAGTTTATACAGTATACATATATTTTGTAACAGGTTATTTATTTACCTTTCAACAGATTTTACAATGTGTAGGATTTATTATTATTTCTACAAGTATGAATGCTGCGTTTCTTGGATTTATTATTGCATACATTAAAACGTCAAGTGCGTTTTCATCCATTAGTTTAGTAATGGGGACAGTAATAGGATTTTTAAATGGACTCTATGTTCCCATTGGTTCTCTGCCAGAAATAATACAAAATGTATTGAAATGTTTGCCGTTTGGTCATATTGCATCTGTATTTAGAAAAATCTTAATGAAAGATTCTATACCTGAATGTTTTGGAAGCTTTTCTGAGGAAATTATTAATAACTATCAATATGATTATGGAGTAAAGCTGCAAATAAGAACAAACAATATTTCTGGGGAAATATCTATATTATTTGTCGTTGCCGTTATGGTTGTATTTATGGGATTGTACTTTATGAAATATGGAGTTAAAAAGAAAGAAATATAGTTTGAATAATTTCTACAAGGAGAAAAGAATATGTTAGAAAGCATGTATGTAAAAGAACCAGTGTATGGAAATATTGAAGACGGAAAAGTAATAAAAAATTTTGGAAATATTCAGGAAGAATATAATGCTTTAAGAAACGGCGCTATGGTATATGACTGTAGTGGATACGGCATATATATCATTTCTGGCGCAGAGGCTAGTGAATTTTTGGAGAAATTGGCAACAAAAGAAATTCAATATTTAAATGTTGGAAATATAAGTGAATGTTATTTTTTAAATGAGGAAGCAGAAGTTGTAGCTAGTGTATTTATACTAAGACAAGAAAAGAATTATATGGTAATTACGCCATGGGAGCATGCAGGCAGTACAAAAAAGTGGCTTCTAAATAACAGTGAAAATTATTCCCAAGTAAATATTCAATGTATGGATGGACAATTTACAGCAATATCAATAGAAGGCCCATATTCATGGAAACTAGTAAAAAATGCTCTGAATATTGATGTAGGTTCCCTGCCGCTAAGGGTATCTACAGATATTGAGATAGATGGTGAGATAATTCAAGTTATGAGAATAGGCAGGACAAGTGAATATGGATATTTTGTATTAGGATCCCAACAAGTGGGAAGTCTTGTCTATGAGAGAGTAATAAGAGAAGGAGAGAAATTAGAACATTTATTTTCTGAAGGAGGCTTAGACGTCCTTGAGATGGCAATTTTGGAAGTGCACCAACCCAACTTTTTAAGAGAAAAGAAAGAGTTTGGAAATATTATGGAATTAGAACAACAATGGCATATACAATACGATAAGTCTGAATATATTGGATATAATAAATTGCAGGAGATTTTTGAAAATGGTGTACAGAAGCATTCTGTGGGGTTTATGTGCCAAGGTGATTTTTCCAATCTTTCAGGAGAAAAAGTATATATAGAAGAGGAGCACATTGGTTATGTAGTATATTCTATTTTTTCACTGAAACTAGAAAAACAAATAGGAATTTTGTTATTAGATGATCCATATGCACAATCTGGACTAAAATATAAAATAAAGAAAAATAGTGGCGAAGAAATAGAGGCATGTACAATATCATCCCCATTTGTGAGGCCCATGAGCTGGGATTTAAAAATGGAGTAATAAATATTATGGATATAGATAAAAAAATTGTAATTACTGGATATGGAATCGTATCTTCATTAGGTAAAAATAAATTAGAGAATGCAGAAAAGCTCTTTCCAGGAAAAAGCGGCCTTACAAAACATCAATTTGCATATTTGGATGGAAACGTTAAGGCAATGTCAGGAGTATTGAAAGAAAATATAGGAGTACATACTTTTTTTGATAAGTATCAAATAAAGTATGATAGAGCTTCGAATTTAGCCTTGTATGCTTCTGATGAGTGCATAATAGAATCAGGCATCCTAAACTTTGATTTAGATAATGAAGAGGTAGGAGTAGTGGTGGGAACCTCTCTAGGAGGTATGTTAAGTGCTGATATTTTTCATACCTCATGGATTGAGAAAGGCATAGAAAAGGCAGATGGAGAATATATACGCCAGTACCCATTGCATGCTGTTGCAGATGTTCTAGCAAAAAATTATAATTTTTGCGGACCGAAATCAGTAATTTCAACAGCTTGTTCATCAGGGGCAAACGCAGTGGGATTAGGAGCTGATTTTTTGAGAGATGGCCTATGCCAAGCCGTTTTGGTTGGGGGAGTAGATCCTATAAGCCGATTTTCCTTTGCAGGGTTTTCTGCTTTGAAAGCAATTGAATTAGAGCATTGTAAACCTTATAGTGGAAGCACAGGAATAAATATAGGAGAAGGAGCAGCATTTTTTTTATTGGAATCATATGAACATGCAAGGAAAAGAAAGGCTAAAATCATAGCAGATATTAAAGGATATGGATTGTCAGCGGATGCATATCATCCAACAGCACCAGATTTATCTGGTAACGGAGCAGTTCGCTCTATGAATATGGCTTTAAAAGAAGCAGGGTATACAATAAATGATATATCTTATATAAATGGTCATGGAACAGGAACACCAGCCAATGATCAGGCAGAGACAAAAGCTTGGAAAGCATTTTGCCGGGAAGATAAAAAAATACCGTTAATTAGCAATAAAGCCTCTGTTGGCCATTGTATGGGTGCAGCAGGAGCAGTGGAAATTGCTTTTTCTTTATTATCTATTGAAAAGGGAATGATCCCTCCTACCATTCATTTTAAAGAGCAAGATATGGAAATTGACTTTGTTCCTAATAAGGCAAGAGAAGAAAATATTAAAGGGGTTTTATCCAATTCATTTGCATTTGGTGGAAATAACTGTTCTGTAATTGTAAGTAAACATGACAGCTCCGCAGAAAAAGTGATGGAAAGAGATGTAGATGATATTGTAATAACAGGTATGGGCTGTTTAGGTGTCGGTGGAGCCAATATTGAAGAATTATTTCAAACTTTTGAGAATGGGACAGATTGTATTAAAGAACTCAATACAGCAGGTAAGGAGTATCACGCAAAGTACATAGGGGATTTCCCCCAAATTTTGTATAAGAAATATATTCCAAGCGCAATTCTACGAAGAATTGACAATGTCACGAAGCTAGTCATGGTAAGTGGGAGAGAGGCCTTATCTTCTTCAGGGCTTATAGTAACGCCTAGTATATCCCATAGAATAGGAGTTATTTATGGCACAGGGACAGGTCCTTTGGAGACAATAGAGACAGTAAGCAGAAACATGATAGTTCATGGAATGCAAGGTGTGAATGCAAATTTTTTTCCTAATACAGTTTTAAATGCTGCACCTGGTCATTTTTCCATTAGTAATATGTTAAAAGGGGTAACATCCACTATTTCTGCAGGAAGTATTTCAGGATTGGAAGCGTTCATATATGCAGTCATTTTATTAAAAGAAAATAAAGCAGATGCAATTGTAGTCTTATCTGCTGATGAATGGAATGATACTTTACAAGTGGGATATGAAAAGTTGAATCTTTTGTCACAAAACGGGGCAAAACCATTTACTAAAAATGCTACGGGAGTCATTTTATCACAAGGTTCCACTGCTTTTGTCTTGGAAAGGAAAAGGCATGCAATAGAGAGAAAGGCAAATATATTAGCCCAAGTATACGGATATTCTTTGTCTTCAGATAACCCAGATTTAAATGGTTTTGGAGATGAAAGGGCATGGTGTAAATGTATGTGCGATGCAGTTAAAATGTCTGGGAACAAAAAGATTGATTATTATGCATCCACTGCTTATAGTATCCCAAGAGTAGATAGAAATGAGCTAAAATTAATAAAAAGTGTATTGGATAATAAAACAACAGTTCGTTCTATACCAAGCCTAATTGGGGCAGCATCAGGCTCTGTTGGAACATTTGGGTTATTAAGCTGCCTTTATGCCCTTACAAGGAATAAAATTCCAAAAGTATGTGATTACCAAGCAGACTATATTGAAGGATTTAGGGAATTGCTGCTTGAACGTAAAGTAGAAAGCTCCATTCGATGTGCAGCAGTGGGAGCAACTTCATTTGGCGGTTCCCATGCCAGTGTGATTATTGGAAGAGAACATAAATAGTATAAAGTTGAGGTAAATGGTTTATGGAAAGGCTTAAGCGGGTTGTTGATACCGTTATAAAAGTTCGTTTAGTTGAATGTGATCCATATAATATTGTTCACAATTCCAATTATTTTGTATGGTTTGAATTGGGAAGATTGGATTATGCAAAAAAATTTGGATATCACATAAAAAATATTCGAGATGAAAATATTGTATATATGACATTGGCAATCAAATGTAAGTTTTTAAAATCTGCTCATTATGATGATGAATTAATTATTAAAACAAGAATAAATAAAATACCTATTATATATGCAAAGTATAGTTTTGAGCAGAAGCTTTACCATATGAAGACAGGAGAGTTGCTTGCAGTGTCTCAAACCCAAAATGTTGCCATTGACCGTGAAAGAAATGCTGTTTTACGACTTGAGGAAGACGAGAGATACTCAAAAATGGAAAAGAGTATACGAGAAGACATAGAAATATAAAAAGTGAATAGAATAAGAAAACACTCCTGGGAAAATAGGTAAATTGTCTATTTTCCCAGGAGTGTTTTTAATTTTCTTACTTAAAAAGGATGTTCTTATTTCAACTTTCCTTTTTTGTACTTATTGACTAGTTTTTGTATTCGATCATTGGGATTGAGTAAATCGCTAATGGAAGTATCATGATTAAGAGTATCAATAATATAAGCAATGTACTTACTCATATCACAGTTAATATAGTAGGGCTTTTGGAGAAGCTCTGGTGTTTGATATATGAGATTCGTCGTTAATATTTGATTAAATATGCCATTTTCGTAAGCATGATCAAAAATTTTAAGACCTTCTGTAAAAAGCCCAAAGGTTGCAGCAATAAAAATTCGTCTGGCTTTTTTTGCTTTTAATTCGGTAGCTACTTCTAGAACACTTTCCCCTGATGAGATAATATCGTCAATGACTAATATGTCTTTTCCCTCAACAGAAGAACCTAAAAATTCATGGGCTACGATGGGGTTTCTACCATTTACTATCTGGGTATAATCTCTACGTTTATAAAACATTCCCATGTCAAGGCCTAAAACATTGGCAATATAAATAGCTCGTCCCATTCCTCCTTCGTCAGGGCTGACAATCATCATATGATTTGAATCAATTTTTAAATCTTTTGTGCGTCCAAGAAGTCCTTTTATAAATTGATAGGCTGGTTGGATAGTTTCAAATCCATGAAGAGGAATGGCATTTTGAACTCGAACGTCATGGGCGTCAAAGGTAATGATGTTATCCACTCCCATGCGGACTAATTCTTGCAAAGCAATGGCGCAGTCTAAAGACTCCCTATGATTTCTCTTATGCTGTCTGCTTTCATATAAAAAAGGCATAATGACAGTAATTCTACGAGCCTTACCCCCTACAGCGGCAATAATGCGCTTTAAATCCTGATAATGGTCATCAGGAGACATATGGTTTTCATATCCACAAAGGGAATAGGTTAAACTGTAATTTCCAACATCAACTAAAAGAAACAAATCATATCCTCTGACTGACTCATTAATGACGCCTTTTGCCTCTCCTGTACCAAATCGGGGGACATTGGCGTCTAAAATATAGGAGTTTCGCTGGTACCCAGAAAAAGCAAGATTTGTTTTATGCTCATTATTCCTGTCGGTTCTCCACTTGACAAGATATTGGTCAATTTTTTTTCCAAGATCCTTACAGCCTTCCAAAGGAATCATTCCAAGAGAGCCTACTGGAATTGTGCTAAGATTACGCTTTTCGATGCGGTTTGCCATTTGTTTTCCTACTTTCTATTAATCTGTTTACGTTTTTCCAATCGAATATCCTTTCCCTCTAATTTAAATACAATAAAATTGCCTGTAATTCTGGAAAAAGTACGTTCAGAATATAAGTCAATCAATTGTTTGAAAGGAAGATTTGTAGAAATAATCGTTGCCTTTTGTTGGAGATGTCTTTCGTTTAATATCTGAAATAGTTGGGAGGAAACAAAAGAATTTGTCGTCTCAGTGCCTAGATCATCAATAATTAATAAATCGCTTAGAAATACATGCTCCTTATAATAAGGATTTTCTTCTTTAAAATTGTTGCGATCAAACACAATTTTGGAAAGGATTTCAAAGAGCTGGAAGGATGTAAAATAAATAACAGAAAATCCTTTGTCAATAAGAGCTTTCGCAATACAATTGGTTAAAAAAGTTTTTCCTACTCCTACATTACCATAAAAAAATATATTTTGGTAGTGGATTTTGAAAGACTCTGTAAATTTATAACATTCTTCGATTATTTTTCTCATAAGAGGTTTTATTTCTGGTGAATAATATTTTAAGGAAAGAGTGGAAAAATTTTCCTCATCCAGCACAGATTTAAGATTAGAGTGGGAATATAGAAGATCAATAACAGCTTGCCTGAGACAGTGACATTTTTCTCCATGGATATACCCAGTATCTTTACAGTCCTCACATTCATATTGAGGTTCTAAATAATCAGATGGAAAGTGATAAGTTTTAAGAAGACTTTCCTTCTGTTTACAAAGCTCTTTTAGGGAACTCCTTAGGGAGCTTATAGCATCCATATCTCCCATAACTCTTTTTTTTCCTTGGCGAACAGAGAGTTCTGCAATTTTTTCATCCAATATTTTATATTCTGGAATAAGGCAATAAATTTCCCTGCGACGTTCGTCTAGCAAATGCCATGTACGCATTTGCTTTTTTTCATATTCCCTAAAGATTTTCTCATAATCAAAATTGCTTAAAGGCATAGGAAACTCCTCTGTAATGAAGATACATTAATTGCTTAACAATTCACTTTCCAGCTCGTCCAAATCATAGGCCCGCTGTTCAAAATTGTTAAAGCGGTTGCTTTGGACAGACGGAGTATGTTTTAATGGTAGAGAATCAGATTTTGCTTTTTGATGCTTTAAATCCAGCGCCTCTAAGTCAGAGGGATGGTGAACTTTGGCGGCTTTCCAGTTTTTCAGTATTGTATCCGTATATTCAAAATTGGCCTGGTGGATCTGATTCATTGTACGGTTACAAGCTTCAATAATTAATTCAAAATCAAATCCATATTCTGTGGTCCACCGTTTTATATAAGAAATTTCTGAGTCAACAGGATTTCTTCCATTTAAGTTTAAGCCATATGCTTTTAAAATGTCGTAATATTCTTTCTTAAAATGGTTGGTACTTGCCTTTGCCTGTTCTACCGTGGCTATTCCTTCCTCTGCCCAGGCCAATGCCACCTTTTCAATATAACGCATATTTTTATGATTGTTGTTGACGCAGTACTCAATAAGATACTCAATTAAATCTGCAGAAAGGTGTAGGGAATCATAAAAATAAAATAAGGTGTTCATTTCCCAGGAACTTAAAGGTTTTTGCAAATATTGTTCAGTAATAAATAAAAGCTGCTGCAAGTCTCCATCTTCCTGGAAAGAAATCAACTGTTCCTTAGAATAAGAAGATTTTTTTACAGGGGCAGGCACAGGAAGAGAGACAATCTGCCCTTTTGCAAAGGGAGAGGTTTTCTCTTCTTCTTTTTTTTCTGGAATGGTGTTTTCCTTAAGACGATTGCAGGGAAGGAGAACAATACTGGATATGTTTTTTTCGTCATCTTTTGAAAGAGCAACAAGCCCTTCCCTTTCCCAGTATTTTAAAGAGCGGATAACGTCTTTTTCTGTATGGTTGAACTGATCTGCAATTTGTGAGACAGAAACGGATTGGGAGTTTCCAGCACATCTTAATAAGTACAAATAAATTTTTATTTGTGCCTCATTAGCATGAACCATAAAAAGATCAATAAATGAATTAGGCACAATCGTAGAGTCTGAATAGTAGTTGCTTGGAATGCTAATGGTTGCCATACGTCCTCCTGTTTAAAATGTAATAAAATATTGATGTGGAATAATTATGTTGAATTATAACATATCAATTTAAAAATGCAAGGGCACCGATAGGACTTGGAAAGGTATGAAAAATCTAGGAAATGCAGTGTGGAAATTGTGGAAACTGTGGATAGGAATTATGTAAAAGAGAAAAGGCCCAAAAGAATAAGGATGGAGAGGTAAAGCAATATAATTATGTAAATTTAAAATCCACATGATTTTAGGAATATAATCCACCAAATCATGTGGAAACTGTGGATAACTATTGTCCCAACAGCCGTTCTCCTATTCGATTCACGTCTCCTGCCCCCATAGTTATCAACATATCATCAGGGGAACAATTTAATAATAAAAAATTTTCTATTTCTTCAAAAGAAGGAAAATAATACACTTCGCATCCTAATTTTTCCAGCTCTTTTTGAAGACATTTTGAGTTGATTCCTAAGGTATCCTTTTCCCTTGCAGCATAAATATCTGTTAAAATGATTTTATCAGCAAGGGAAAGAGAAGAGGCAAAATCTTTCAAAAATGCTTTTGTCCTTGTATAAGTATGGGGTTGGAATACACACCATAGAGATTTATGGGGATAGTGAAGAGCGGCGGATAATGTAGCATGTATTTCTGTAGGATGGTGGGCATAATCGTCAATGATAGAAACCTGGCCTACCTTTCCTTTCCATTCAAATCTACGATTTGTTCCTGAAAAATGGAGAAGGGCTTTTTGAATAGACGCATAGGAAATATGGAGTTCTCTTGCTAGGGCAATGGAGGCTAGAGCATTGGAAATATTATGTCTGCCAGGAACATTTAACGTAAAGGGTACAATGGATCCATGAGAAGACAAATCAAAGGAAGGCTTTGCCATAGAATCAAAAGAAATATTTGTTGCAAAGTAGTCGCAGTCTTCGTCAAATCCAAAGGTAACAACTGGACAAGGAAGGCCGGCTACAATTTTTTCCCATTGAAGAATTTCCTTATTAATGATGAGCAGGCCATCTTGAGGAAGAAGAGAGGCGAATTTATGAAAAGAGTCTCGAATTTGAGAAATGTTTTCAAAAAAGTCCATATGATCTTCTTCTATATTAAGAACAATCCCTATCTTTGGGAAAAAACTTAAGAAACTATTTGTATATTCACATGCTTCTGTGACAAAATAAGGAGAATGGCCAACCCTGATGTTACCGCCAATAGAATGCAGGATACCGCCAATAGAAAGGGTAGGATCTAAATTTTCCTCAAGTAAAATCTGTGAAATCATAGAAGTAGTTGTTGTTTTTCCATGTGTTCCAGATACAGCAATAGGAATTTCATATTTTTTCATAATTTGCCCAAGGAGCTGGGCCCTTGTCATAGTAGGAAGGCTACGGCGTAAAGCTTCCTCATATTCAGGATTATTTTTCTGTATAGCGGCAGTGTAAACAACTAATCCCACATTATCGTGAATATTTGAAGCCCTTTGTCCATAGAATATAACAGCTCCCTTTTTTTCCAATTGTTCTGTTAAGGGAGACTTGCTTGAATCAGAACCTGAAACAGGAAATCCATCTTCCAATAATATTTCTGCAAGTCCGCTCATGCTTATGCCGCCAATGCCAATAAAATGAATGTGAATAGGGTGATGAAAATCAATTTGATACATAATGACACTTCCGTTCCTTTTATTTATTAATTTTATAATTTATACTATTAAAATATTATACCCATATATCCAAAAAAAACCAATCAGGAACAATAAGAATAAGATAATATATTTTATGTATAAATATAGAAAATATAAGAATTTTATTGTGCAAAACTGACAAAAATAGAAAATATAAAAAGTTGATATTATAAAGTATTCGTTAATATGCAGTAAAATATAAAATGATATGAAAAAAATATTGTAAAAAAGACCACAATTCTATGAAAGTGTGTTATAATAAATAAAAATAATACGAACAACAGAGGTGATACCATGATAAAGAAAGAGATGATTGCTATGTTACTTGCCGGAGGGCAAGGAAGCCGGCTTGGAGTGTTAACTTCAAAGGTTGCCAAACCAGCAGTATCTTTTGGTGGAAAATATAGAATTATTGATTTTCCGTTAAGTAATTGTATTAACTCAGGGGTGGATACAGTAGGTGTGCTTACCCAATATCAGCCTTTGAGGTTGAACACCCATATTGGTATTGGCATACCATGGGATTTGGACCGAAACATTGGCGGCGTAACCGTACTCCCCCCTTATGAGAAAAGTGTGAACAGTGAGTGGTATACAGGCACAGCAAATGCTATTTACCAAAATATAGATTATATGGATACTTTTCACCCAGAATATATTCTTATTCTCTCAGGCGACCATATTTATAAGATGGATTATGAGGTTATGTTAAACTTTCATAAAGAAAATGATGCAGCTGTTACTATTGCCGCCATGCCTGTTCCAAAGGAAGAAGCAAAACGGTTTGGAATTGTTATTACAGATGAGGACAAGCGTATTAATGATTTTGAGGAAAAGCCAGAAAATCCTCGGAGTAACTTGGCATCTATGGGTATTTATATATTCAGCTGGAAGGTGTTAAGGGAAGCTTTACTTGCAAAGGCTCATCAGGCAAACTTGGATTTTGGGAAGCACATTATTCCCTATTGCTTTGAAAAAGGAGAAAGGCTCTTTGCATATGAATACAATGGATATTGGAAAGATGTAGGAACCCTAAGCTCCTATTGGGAAGCGAATATGGAATTAATTAATATTGTTCCAGAGTTTAACTTATACGAAGAGTATTGGAAAATTTATACAAAGAGTGAAGCTCTCCCTCCTCAATACATATCATCAGATAGCGAGGTTGAGAGAAGCATAATAGGCGAAGGAGCTTCTATCTATGGGAAGGTATACAATTCTATCATTGGATGCGGGGTAGTCATCGGAAAGGATAGCATTGTACAGGATTCTATTATTATGAATGAAACCCAAATAGGCGAAGGCTGCCGCCTGAATAAAGCAATTGTCGCTGAGAATGTGGAGATTGCCAATGGGGTAGAGGTAGGTGTGGGAGAGGAAGCGCCCAATGAGACAGATCCAAGTATTTATAATAGTGGATTGGCTACAATAGGAGAACATTCCTATATTCCTGAAAAAGTAAAGATAGGAAAGAATACCGTTGTATTTGGGAAAACAACAGAAAAAGACTACCACAACCAAATGCTGGCTAGTGGAAAATCATTAATTAAGGCAGGTGATAAACAATGAAAGCGATAGGAATTATACTAGCAGGAGGAAATAGCCACAGAATGAGGGAACTGTCGCAAAAAAGGGCAATAGCGGCCATGCCAATAGCAGGCAGTTACCGAAGCATTGATTTTTCATTAAGTAATATGACGAATTCCCATATACAAAAAGTAGCAGTCTTTACACAATATAATGCAAGAAGTTTAAATGAACACCTTAGTTCCTCAAAGTGGTGGGATTTTGGCCGTAAACAAGGAGGACTCTATGTATTCACCCCAACGGTAACCTTAAAAAATAGTTCTTGGTATAGAGGTACAGCAGACGCTATTTACCAGAATATATCTTTTCTAAGGAGCAGCCATGAGCCTTATGTTGTTATAGCTTCAGGAGACGGTATCTACAAGATGGATTATAACAAAGTTCTGGAATACCATGTACAAAAAAAGGCAGATATTACTGTTGTATGTAAAGAAATGCCATCTCAGATGGATATTGAGCGGTTTGGCACTTTGAAGATGAATGAAGACTGTCGCATTGAAGAGTTTGAAGAAAAGCCGGTAGTGGCAAGATCCAATACAGTTTCTTGTGGAATTTATGTCATACGAAGAAGACAACTCATTGATTTAATAGAAAAGTGTGCCCAGGAGGGAAGATTTGACTTTGTCAGCGATATTTTAATCCGTTATAGAAGTTTAAAGCGTATTTATGGTTATAAAATTAAAGAATACTGGAGTAATATTGCTACTGTAGAAGACTATTTCCGAACAAACAAAGATTTCCTCAAGCCAGAAATTAGGGATTACTTTTTCTATCAGTATCCTGACGTATATTCTAAGGTGGATGACTTGCCTCCTGCAAAGTATAATGTGGGAGTCAGTGTAAAAAACAGTTTAATTTCCAGTGGATGTATTATTAACGGAACAGTAGAGGATTCCATTGTATTTAAGAAAGTATTTATTGGGAATAATTGTTATATAAAGAATTCTATTATATTAAATGATGTTTATATAGGAGATAATACCCATATAGAAAACTGCATCGTAGAGAGCAGGGATACTATTCGGGCCAATTCTTATCATCGGGGAGAAGACGGAGTGAAAATAGTACTTGAGAAAAATGAAAGATATATAGTTTAAAATATAAACGAAAATACATGTCGGATAAAGTTGTGTTTACCGGGAAGGGAAGTGCCATGAATATAACAGATGTAAGAGTACGTAAAATTGCAAAGGAAGGAAAAATGAAGGCAGTTGTTTCGATAACCATCGATGACGAATTTGTAGTGCATGACATCAAAGTAATAGAGGGAGAGAAGGGTTTATTCATAGCAATGCCGAGTAGAAAAGCTTCCGACGGAGAATACAGGGATATTGCCCATCCTATTAATTCTCAAACTAGAGAACTGATACAAAAAATTATATTAGATGCATATGAAAAGGCTTTATCAGAAGCTTCTGATGAAGTGGAAGGATAAGCTTTAAAAAGTATTCATGGGCGTAAGGCAAACTTTGTCTTACGCCCATTTATCCGTGTACACGAATTTTTTTTATTTCATGCATTCTATTGAATAATTATATGAAATAAAGTACAATATTTACTTAAATATATGAAAGGATGCCTAAAAAAGGCTGGGGAACATGTACATTATAGCAGGTTTGGGAAATCCCACAAGAGAATATAAGAATACCCGTCATAATATTGGGTTTGATGCCATTGATTATATAGCCAGGAAAATCGGCGTGGATGTTGAGATAAAAAAACATAAGGCATTAATAGGAAAGGGTAATTTAGAAGGAGAAAAGCTTATTTTGGCTAAGCCCCAGACGTATATGAACCTAAGTGGTGAGAGCATTCGTGAGATGATCCATTATTATAAAATAGTTCCAAAGGAGCAGCTTATTATTCTTTACGATGATATTAGTTTAAAGCCAGGGCAGCTGCGCATTCGGGCAAAAGGGAGTTCTGGGGGGCATAATGGAATAAAAAGCATAATAAACAATATATGTACAGATGAATTTATAAGAATCAAAATAGGAATTGGTGAAAAGCCAATAGGCTACGATCTTGCAGATTATGTGCTGGGATACTTTTCAAAAGAAGAAAGAGAGAACATGGATCAGTGTGTGAAGAGAGTTTATGAAGGGGTGAAATGTATTTTAACAAATAATATTCAAAAAGCTATGAATGATTTCAATCAATCAATAAAACATTGAGAAAGGAGCAGAGCAGCATTATGGAGGCTTTTTTAAGCCCTTTAAAAGAGTCAGGGGAGTATGAAAAAATACAGGCTGCATTGTTGAAGGGAGAGGGAATTGTAGAGCTGAGCGGATGTATTGACTCACAGAAACTGCATATGATTTATGGGTTAAGCGGTGGTTTTAAAAGAAAAATCATTGTTACTTTTAGTGAATTAAAAGCAAAAGAATTGTATGAAGATTATGAAATTTTTGATAAACAAGTCCTCCTTTATCCTGCAAAAGACTTTATTTTCTTTCAGGCAGATATTCAAGGAAATTATTTAACGGAAAAACGGCTATCTTGTATTAAATCTATGCTTGATTGGGAAGAGTTTACTCTTATTACAACAATAGATGCTTTCATGGACAGTATTGTACCTAAACAACGTTTTATAGAAAGCAGCATTGTAATTCAAAAGGGAGAAGAGATAGATTCTACTTTATTGTCATCAAAATTAATCCATCTGGGATATGAGAAGAATCATCAAGTAGAGATGACAGGACAGTTTGCAGTAAGAGGGGGAATTATTGACATTTTCCCTTTAACAGAAGAAATGCCTTATAGAATTGAGCTGTGGGGGGAAGAGGTGGAATCAATAAGAATTTTTGATGTAGAAAGTCAAAGATCCATGGATCAGCTGACGAAGATTACGATATTCCCTGCATTAGAAGTTCTTTTAAGCAAAGAAGAAATAAGGAAAGGTATTGAAAAAATAGAAGATGAGGGGGAAAAAATACAGGAGTCTTTTCGTAAAGAATTTAAGACAGAGGAAGCATATCGATTGAAAACTCTCATAAAAGAGTTGGAGGAGGATGTTCTGGAATGTCACAGTTACAGAAATCTAGCTGGGTTTCTCCCTTATTTTTGTGAAAATTCTGTCAGCCTCTTGGATTATTTTGAAAAAGAAGATACTGTGATTTTTTTAGATGAGCCAGGAAGGATGATGGAAAAGGGTTCAGCTGTTGAAACAGAATTTAGAGAGAGCATGAGCCATCGCCTTGAAAAGGGATATCTTTTACCAAAACAGGTGAATGTCCTTCGAAGCTGTGAGCAGGTGATGTCTGTTTTTTCCCGGTATCATGGGGTTACACTATCTACAATGGAAGTAAAACAAATGGTTTTTAGGCCTGCTGAAAAATTTCAGATAATGGCAAGATCTATCAATTCTTATAATAATAGTTTTGAAAGCCTTGTAAGGGATTTAAAGAACTATAAAAAAAATGGTTATCAAGTTCTGCTTTTTTCTCCATCTAGGACAAGGGCAAAGCGGCTGGCTGAGGATTTAAGGGATGATGGGCTGAACAGCTTTTATACAGAGAATTTAGACTCTCAAGTGAAACAAGGGGAAATTATGGTTAGCTGGGGGAAAATATTAAAGGGGTATGAGTATCCTCTTGTAAAATTTGCAGTTATATCAGAAAGTGATATTTTTGGCGCTAGAAAAAAGAAAAAAAAGAAAAAGGCATATGAAGGGCAGAAAATCCAAAGTTTTACAGAATTATCTGTAGGGGATTATGTAGTTCACGAAAACCATGGGTTAGGCATTTACAAAGGAATAGAAAAGATAGAAGTAGATAAAGTAACAAAAGACTATATGAAAATTGAATATAGGGATGGAGGAAACTTATATATTTTAGCCACAGGTCTATCTGTCATACAAAAATATGCCTCAAAGGATGCTAAAAAACCAAGGCTGAATAAGTTAGGAAGTGTGGAATGGACTAGGACGAAAGCAAGAGTTAGGGGAGCAGTAGAAGGGATTGCGAAAGATTTAGTGGAACTTTATGCTGTCAGAAGAGATAGGAACGGATTTGAATTCAGCAAAGATACAGTTTGGCAGAAAGAGTTTGAGGAGATGTTTCCCTATGAAGAGACAGAGGATCAACTGACAGCTATTGAATCTACAAAAAAAGATATGGAAAGTCCTGCCATAATGGATCGCCTTATTTGTGGAGACGTAGGATATGGGAAAACAGAAATTGCCATAAGAGCTGCTTTTAAGGCAGTCCAAGATGGAAAACAAGTAGCTTATTTAGTACCAACAACTATTTTGGCCCAGCAGCATTACAATACTTTTGTTCAAAGGATGAAGGATTATCCAATACGAATTGATATGCTCTGTAGGTTTCGAACGACTGCCCAGCAGAAAACGATTATTGAGGAGCTAAAAAAAGGGGTGATGGACATTGTCATTGGAACCCACAGGGTTTTATCACAGGATGTGGGATTTAAAGACTTGGGACTACTAATTATTGATGAAGAACAGCGGTTTGGAGTAAGCCATAAAGAAAAGATGAAAAAGTTAAAAGAAAGTATTGACGTTTTAACCTTAACAGCGACTCCCATACCGAGAACTCTTCATATGAGCCTCATTGGTATAAGGGCAATGAGCGTACTGGAGGAACCACCCATGGATCGGATGCCTATTCAGACTTTTGTAATGGAATATAATGAGGAGATGATAAGGGAGGCGGTTCACAGAGAGCTAGCTAGAAATGGACAGGTGTATTATGTTTATAATCGAGTTCATAATATTGGAGATATAGCAGCCTTTATCCAGGAGCTTGTGCCAGAAGCCAGCGTGTCTTTTGTCCACGGTCAGATGAAGGAAAGAGAGCTGGAAAAGGTAATGTACCATTTCATTGAAGGAGAGATTGATGTTTTAGTGTCTACAACAATTATTGAGACAGGACTGGATATTTCCAATGTGAACACGATCATTATCCATGACTCAGATAATATGGGATTATCCCAGCTTTACCAGCTAAGGGGAAGGGTGGGACGTGCAAATAGGACAGCTTATGCATTTTTAATGTACAAAAGAGATAAAATGTTAAAAGAGATAGCTGAGAAGAGACTCCAGGCAATTAAAGAATATACAGAGTTTGGCAGTGGATTTAAAATTGCTATGAAAGATTTAGAAATCCGAGGGGCTGGAAATATTTTAGGACAAAAACAGCATGGACATATGGAGGCAGTTGGTTATGATTTATATTGTAAGATGTTAGACGAGGCAATTAAAAGGCAAAAAGGAAGTCAGAAAGAAGAGAGTTTTGAGACGAGTGTAGAAATAAATGTGGATGCTTATATTCCAGATACTTATGTAAAAAATGAAGCGTTGAAATTAGACATTTATAAAAGAATAGCAGGGATAGAGACTGAGGCAGAGGCAGAAGACATATCAGAAGAACTTTTGGACCGTTTTGGACCTGTTCCAAAATCGGTTACCAATTTAATTGATATTTCTAGAATTCGAATACTAGCTCATAAAGTATATGTGACAGAGGTAGAGGGAAAGAAAAGATTTCTTAAGTTCTCTATTTTTGAAAAAGCAAAATTGAATCCAGAACATATGAGTAGGCTTTTGGAGCAATATGGAGGAAAACTTACATTTAAAGGGAGCAAGAAGCCCTATTTTATTTATGAAGAAGGAAAAAATGCAACAAAAGAAACAATGGAAAATTTTGAGGCAGAATCCTTAGAGCTTATACCCAAAATACTGCAAAGTATGAAAATTCTTCTTGTCTTTTAGGTGGCAGTATTTCCCTAAGAGGGTAAAAAGGTTTTTTATGAATAAATTTCCTAATCCTACAAACACTATTTCCATAAATAACAAAAAATGAAAACATCAATGACGAGCATGGAGGAAAAAGGATGAAAGCAACAGGAATTGTAAGAAGAATAGATGATTTGGGAAGAGTGGTAGTTCCTAAGGAAATAAGAAGAACTTTAAGAATTCGAGAAGGAGATCCCCTGGAGATTTTTACAGACAGAGAAGGGGAAATTATATTAAAAAAATATTCACCCATTGGCGAGATTGGAGCCTTTGCAAAACAATATGCAGAAAGCTTGGCTCAGACAAGTGGACATATGGTTTGTATTGCAGACAGGGATCAATTTATTGCAGCAGCTGGAGGGGGAAAGAACTATGTAGGAAAGCCTATAAGTAGAAAATTAGAGTCTCTTGTGGAAGAGAGGAATACAATATTAGCGTCAAAAGAAGAAAGAGGTTATGTAGAAATTATGGACAATGATACAGAGGACTATGCCTGGGAGGCTATTTCCCCAATTATAAGTGAGGGAGATGCTATTGGAGCCGTTGTCCTTATGGGAAAAGACGAAAAGGAGAAAGTGGGAGAGGTTGAGAAGAAATTAGTTATGTCTGCAGCAGGATTTTTGGGAAGGCAGATGGAGCAGTAAAGTAGAAAAAAGGATGTCAGAGTATGTCTGATTTCGATGGTTTCCACCTATAAATTAGGAACATTCCCATAGGGGTCAATGTTTTATGAACATTGTTCTCTAGCGGGAATGTTTTTTGTAGTCTCATTAGATATGTTTGTAGGGGGCTCTCCACAGACTAGGAAGAAGAGATTACTATTTTCTATGAAATAGTAACTTCTTCTTTGTCTTCCTTACTCAAAACGTTATGATTTCTATCCACAGGCTTACCCCGACAAATGAATTATAACACATTTGAGAATAAAATTCCATAATGTTTTCATTTAATGAAGATAAAGATATGTATTGACAGCTCAGGTAAATTATGTTATATTTCTTAATATAAGGAATGGATGTGTTACAGGATGGTGTTGACCTCATTGTACATAGAATAGGAATGGTGTTATATGAAGAACAAATTCAGCTTTAATGACTTGATGCAGTTCGGAACATTTTTGATTGCATTATTGACATTCATTCATTTGATTAGTCATTAGTATTCCATAGAAAAACCACCCTTGAAACTTTGCCAGGTATCAGGGTGGTTTTTCCACTTTTTTGGACAGGTCAAACCACTCATGGGCGGTTATTTCCTTATTATTTGTGTATATATAATAACAGATTTAAAAATTTATTTCAAGATTTTCTTCTGAATGGCATGACAAATGCAGGAACACACGTATCCTTTTCGCTCTCTGGACTATATCTTATAAAAGGATGACACTTCTTCCAGATACCTTATAGACTGGAGACTCATTGTAAACCGTTTCTTCTTTATACTAAGTCCGTTGAATTAGAACTCTCCCTGAATGTTATATCTAGATGGCAGTGTATATCCTTAACATACCATGCCTTCTAACTACCCTTTTAAAGCTTTTCTATATCTGGCACAAGACTACTAATACAATACCAGTATGCTTTTTTATCCTTGTGTCTCAATGGAGATAATCCTAATATTCTTGAGTAAACATGGCTATTCCTACCTAGTCATCTGTATTGACAAGCGTTGCACATAGAACAATGACCAGTATATTTTAGATTCTATCCAGTTTAGCAGTTCTTCTATTTTGTAAATTTTCTTTTTTCTTTTATCATAATTCAGCAAAAAGAAAGTTTATCATTTGCTTTACTCTTGCGTTTGCCATGACTGAATGGAAATTTACATTATTCCATATTAAGGCTGCAACCCTTCTTCACACATTTGTGCTAGAAGATTTATTTTAACCTCGTATAGTTTTTTGGACAAATCTACATAGACTTTATGGGGATTTTCAAAACGTCTTGTTTCATCCCATAGAGTACTTAATTCTTTAGAACAATAATCTCGGATGTCCATAACATTTGGGGATTGGTAAACACGGACTCCTTGACGGAAGATAGGTATCATAAGCTCCCGCATAGTGTATGTGCCGCCTAAAAGTTTTGTCTTTTTCCATGGCTCCATGGGATCAAAGAGAATGAGGGGCTCTTCTTCCTTAAATTGTTCTCCTACAAGGCAGATAAGATCTGCTTTTATTTTCCCAGAGTCTTTTTCATAAATGCGGTAGATAGTTTTGTTGCCTGGATTTGTCACCTTTTCTGTATTTTCAGACAGTTTTATTTTGGGAATAAAATTACCACTGGAATCTTGTATTGCGGAAAGTTTGTATACTCCTCCAAAAGCTGGCCAATCCTTTGAAGTAATCATATTTGTACCAACCCCCCAGGAAGTAATGGCAGCGCCTTGCATCTTTAAGCTGTCAATTAAATATTCATCCAAGTCGTTGGAAGCAGAAATAATGGCATCATGGAACCCAGCATCATCCAGCATAGTTCGTGCCTTTTTTGAAAGATAGGCTAAATCCCCACTGTCTAAGCGGATTCCGTAGTAAGAAAGGGGAATGCCAGCCTTTCTCATTTCTGTAAAAACTCGAATGGCATTTGGAACGCCAGATTTTAACGTATCATATGTGTCTACAAGTAAAATGCAGGCAGATGGATAAAGAGAGGAGTATTGCTTGAAAGCAGTGTATTCATCAGGAAAACTCATTATCCAACTGTGGGCATGAGTGCCTTTGACGGGAACATGAAAGAGCCTCCCTGCCAAGACATTACTTGTGCCAATACAGCCAGCAATCATGGCAGCCCTGGCCCCGTACAGTCCTGCATCTGGCCCCTGGGCCCTTCGAAGACCAAATTCCATAATTCCATCGCCCCTGGCTGCCCATACAACCCGGGAGGTTTTTGTAGCCACAAGGCTTTGGTGATTAATAATATTTAAAATAGCTGTCTCAATAAGTTGGGCTTCCATAACAGGAGCAATGACTTTAATGAGAGGTTCTCTAGGAAAGATGACGGTACCTTCTGGAATGGCGTATATATCTCCAGAAAACTGGAAGTTTTTTAAATAATTTAAAAAGTCCCCTTCAAAAATATGCATATTTTTTAAATACTCTATATCTTCTTTTGTAAAATGAAGGTTTTGAATATATTGAATAACTTGTTCCAGTCCAGCCATAATAGCATAGCCGCTGTTCATAGGATTTGTGCGGTAAAACATATCAAATATGACCGTCTCATTTTGTTCATGGTTTTTGTAATATCCTTGCATCATTGTTAGCTGGTATAGATCGGTCAATAATGTTAAATTTTCAAGGCTCATTTGTGTTCCTCCATCATTTTTTCGGATTTTGATAAAAATAGAATGCCTATAAGGAAAAGAAAAATTAATGCTAAAATTCCATAGCGGGAAGAGTTCAGGAAGTAAGCACAGACTGCCACAATGAGAGGGCCGAAGAAATCGGCAAATTTGCCAAATATATCAAAAAAACCAAAGTACTCACTAGATTCTTCTTTTGGAATCATTTTTCCAAATTGAGAACGGGATAATGCCTGAATGCCTCCTTGACAAATTCCAACGAAAACAGCTAGTGCCCAAAACTCCCATTCTTTGCTTAGCTGGAAACCAAATAGGCAAATGACAATGTACATGACAATGAAAAGTTTTATCATTTTAAATGTCCCGAATTTCTCTGCAAGCTTACCACTGTAAATGGAACAGGGAAAAGCGATAAACTGGGTAAGAAGAAGAGCGAGTATCATAGCAGTATCGTCAATGCCTACTTCCCCTCCATAAGTTGTTGCCATGGAAATAATTGTATATACCCCATCAATATAGAAAAAGTAACCAATAACATAAAAAAGAAGTCCTTTTTCCCTTTTTAATTTTTGAAAAGTGTGAAGAAGTCTATGAAAGGAATGAGAAATAAAATCTTTTCTTGGTTCCAGGAAGTAAGACTGTTTCACATTTTTAAACAAGGGAATGGACAGGACAAGCCACCAGATAATAGTAATGAGAAAAGAAACTTGAGTGGCTGTCATAGGGGATAGGCCAAAGGGCGTGGTAAGGATGAGAAGAATGCCAATAGTAAAAGGGATGCAGCTTCCAATATAGCCCCATGCATATCCATAAGTAGAAATCATATCCATGCGTTCATCCGTTGTAACGTCAATGAGCATAGAGTCATAGAAAATATTGCAGGCTGCAAAACCAAGACGAGCAATTAGAAATAGGGAAAGGAACAGAAGCCAGTTTCTCGTAAGACTAAAGGCAAAAACGCCTAAAAGAGAAAGGCATAGAAAAAATCCAAAAAGCTTTTTCTTCATATTTTGGTAATCAGCCATGGCCCCTAGAATAGGGGAGAAAACAGCTAGAATCAAGACGGCTGCAGCTGTGACAGATGCCCAGAGGGAAGAGGAAAGAGAAGGGGATAATCCAGCATTTTCAGTAAGGCCTCGAAAATATATAGGGATAGTGGCAGTAACAATCAAAGTAAACGCTGAGTTTGCTACATCGTATAGAACCCAGCTTTTTTCTCTTTTGTTAAGCTTAAACTTGTCCATAGAAATCCTCCATTATATACAGAAAAACATTTACTTTCTCATCATACGTTAAATTGGAAAAATAATCAATGAAGAATTGCAGGATTTCCCTTGACAATAAGAAGAATTCCCCTTTATAATAACACCCAGAATAGAGAAAAGGCTGTGATGAAGACAGTAGACGGTTTACGAAGTAAAAGCGAGCTGGCGATGGTGAGAGGCTAGTACAAGTAGGAAACCGTTGAATATCACTTCGGAGCTTTGGGCTGAACGGAATGTTTTTCTTAGTAGGCGCCAACGGAATTCCACCGTTATTAGGAACAATATATTTTTAGAATGTATCAAGTATGTTGTAACAGGTGGTAGAGAATGTGGAAGTCTTGTCCTTTTACGGGCAGGACTTTTTGCCATCTATGGAGAAAAACAGTCTATAGAATGTATGGAGATTGGAGGAGCAATGTATCAAAAAGTATCAACAGATTTGAACTTTGTTCAAAGAGAAAAAGAAATAGAGAAATTTTGGAAGGAAAACCACATATTTGAGAAAAGCATGGAAAATAGAAAAGAAGGCCCAGCATACACCTTCTATGATGGGCCTCCCACAGCCAATGGGAAGCCCCATATCGGTCATGTTTTAACTAGGGTTATCAAAGATATGATTCCAAGATACCGGACAATGAAAGGGTATATGGTTCCAAGAAAAGCAGGATGGGATACACATGGGCTTCCAGTAGAGCTGGAAGTGGAAAATCTCCTTGGCTTAGATGGAAAGGAGCAGATTGAACAATATGGTCTGGATCCTTTCATATCCAAATGTAAGGAGAGTGTATGGAAATATAAAGAAATGTGGGAAGATTTTTCAGGAACTGTGGGATTTTGGGCAGATATGGATAATCCTTATGTCACATACCATGACGACTATATTGAGTCTGAGTGGTGGGCTTTGAAAAAAATTTGGGAAAGAGAACTATTATACAAAGGGTTTAAAATTGTACCCTATTGTCCAAGGTGCGGCACTCCCCTTTCTAGTCATGAGGTTGCCCAGGGATATAAAGAGGTGAAAGAAAAATCAGCCATAGTACGGTTTAAGGTAAAGGAGGAAGACGCCTATATTTTAGCATGGACGACAACGCCTTGGACTTTGCCAAGTAACGTAGCCCTTTGTGTTAATCCTGAGGAGACTTACGTAAAGGTAAAGGATAAGGACAAGACGATCTACTATTTAGCACAAGCTCTTTTAGATTCCGTTCTTGGAGAAGAATATGAAATAATTTCCTTATTTAAAGGAAAAGAATTGGAATATAAAAAATATGAACCATTATTCCATTTTACCCATGAAATATGTGCAAAGCAGAACAAAAAAGCTCATTATGTTACATGTGATGCCTATGTCACGCTGACAGATGGAACTGGGGTTGTCCACATAGCTCCAGCCTTTGGTGAAGACGATGCCAATGTAGGAAGAAACTATGATCTGCCCTTTGTACAGCTTGTCAATGCCAAAGGAGAGATGACAGAGGAAACAGACTGGCCAGGATTATTTTGTAAAAAGGCAGATACAAAAATTTTGTCTGATTTAGAAAAAAGAGGTCTGCTTTTTGATGCTCCTTCCTTTGAACATAGCTACCCTTTTTGCTGGAGATGTGAGACGCCTTTAATTTACTATGCAAGAGAGTCTTGGTTTATTAAAATGACAGCAGTAAAGGAGGAGTTAATCCAAAACAATAACACCATTCATTGGATACCAGAATCCATAGGAAAGGGAAGATTTGGAGACTGGCTGGAAAATATTCAAGATTGGGGAATTTCAAGAAACCGTTATTGGGGAACTCCTCTAAATATATGGGAGTGTGAATGTGGTCATATGCATTCTATTGGCAGCAGGGAGGAGCTTAAGCAATTAAGCAAAAATTATCCAGAAGAGGGAGTGGAGCTTCACAGACCGTATATTGACCAGGTGACGATTCCATGTCCCAAATGTGGAAAAGAGATGCAGAGAGTTCCAGAAGTCATTGACTGTTGGTTTGATTCAGGAGCAATGCCTTTTGCCCAGCATCATTATCCTTTTGAAAATAAAGAATTGTTTGAGTCTCAATTTCCAGCCCAGTTTATTTCCGAGGCAGTAGATCAGACAAGGGGATGGTTTTATTCTCTTTTGGCGGAATCCACCCTTCTCTTTCATCGGGCTCCCTATGAGAATGTTATTGTATTAGGACATGTGCAAGATGAAAAGGGACAGAAAATGTCCAAATCCAAAGGAAATGCAGTGGATCCGTTCCAGGCGCTGGAGACCTATGGAGCAGATGCCATTCGATGGTATTTTTATGTGAACTCTGCCCCATGGCTTCCCAACCGTTTCCACGAAAAGGCAGTTGTAGAAAAACAAAGAAAATTTATGGGGACTTTATGGAATACGTATGCCTTCTTTGTTCTATATGCAAACATTGATAAGTTTGACCCTACAAAATATACGTTGGAGTATGATAGACTTCAAGTAATGGATAAGTGGCTTTTACAAAAGCTGAACACCTTAATTATGGAAGTAGACAGTGATTTGGAACAGTATAAGATACCAGAGGCTGCAAGGGCTCTCCAGGATTTTGTAGACAATATGAGCAATTGGTATGTGAGAAGAAGCAGGGAACGTTTTTGGGCAAAAGGGATGGAACAGGATAAAGTGAACGCTTATATGACCTTATATACGGGACTGGTAACGTTCATTAAGATAGCAGCTCCCTTCATCCCCTTTATGACAGAAGAAATTTATCAGAATATCGTAAGGAATGTGGATAAGACAGCTCCAGAAAGTATACACTTATGTGACTTTCCAGAAACAGAGGATGCTTTTTTCAATAAAGAAATTGAAGAGTCTATGGATGGAGTGCTGGAAATTGTTGTCTTAGGCAGGGCTTGCAGAAACAGCGCCAATATAAAAAATCGTCAGCCCATTCCTACAATGTATATAAAAGGGCCTTTTACATTGGGTACATTTTATAAGGATATTATAAAAGAGGAGCTTAATGTCAAAGAATTAATATTTACAGAAGATGTAAGAGACTTTACCACATATTTGTTTAAACCTCAGCTTCGAACTGTTGGACCTAAGTATGGAAAATGTCTTGGAGTTATTAAAAAATATTTGGAAGGCTTAGACGGAAATGAGGCAATGGATGAATTGACTAAGACAGGAAGAATCCAATTTCAAGCAGACAAGACAGAGGTAGAGCTGACAAAGGAAGACTTGCTCATTGAGATGAGCCAGAAAGAAGGATATGTTTCAGAAAGCAGCAATAAAATAACCGTTGTGTTGGATACAAATCTAACAGAGGATTTGGTTGAGGAAGGATTTGTATATGAAATTATTAGTAAAATCCAGACAATGAGGAAGGATGCGGATTTTGATGTGGTGGACCGTATTCATGTGGGAATAACTGGAAACGAAAAAATATGGAGTATTGTGGAGAGAAACAAAGAATCTATTGCAGAAAAAGTGTTGGCAGATTCTGTTAAAGAGGGAATTGTAGGAAATCTGCAAAAAGAGTGGAATATTAATGGGGAGACAGCCCTTTTATCTGTGGACAGGGTGTCCCCATGAGAGGCAACGCAATTGCATAAAAGAAAGGATTAGGTTATAATGAATAATGACAGAAAAATAGCGGCAGGGGAAAGAAAAGAAACAAAAGAAATGACAGGAGGGAACACAATGCTCAAGAAAGCAGAGCTGGCAACAGAATTTGATAGAGAACTGTTCAAAAGAAGCGTTCTTTATAATGTAAAGACCCTATATCGTAAAACAATAGAGGAAGCTTCTGAGCAGCAGATTTTTCAAGCGGTTTCTTATGCAATTAAAGATGTAATTGTGGATAGCTGGTTGAATACACAAAGAGAATATGAAAAGCAGGATCCAAAAACCGTTTATTATTTATCCATGGAATTTTTAATGGGAAGGGCTCTTGGCAATAATTTAATTAACCTGAAGGCTTATGATGCAGTAGAGGACTGCTTGGAAGAATTGGGTATTAATATAAATCTGGTGGAGGATCAGGAACCAGATGCAGCTCTTGGAAATGGGGGATTGGGAAGACTTGCCGCCTGCTTTTTAGATTCTTTGGCAACCCTTGGATATTCTGCTTATGGGTGCGGAATTCGTTACCGCTATGGGATGTTTAAGCAAAAGATTGAAAATGGCTATCAAGTGGAGGTGCCGGATAATTGGCTGCAAGATGGAAATCCTTTTGAACTTCGGAGGCCAGAGTATGCCAAAGAAGTGAAGTTTGGGGGATATGTATCCATTTTAGTAGATGAAAACGGCAGGCAGAATTTTGTGCAGGAAGGTTATCAGTCGGTTCATGCAATCCCTTATGATATTCCTATTGTTGGTTATGGAAATGGAATTGTAAATACCTTGCGCATTTGGGATGCCCAGCCAGTGGAATGTTTTAAACTAGATTCTTTTGACAAAGGGGACTATCATAAAGCAGTAGAGCAGGAAAACTTGGCTAGAAATATTGTAGAAGTTTTGTATCCCAACGACAACCATTATGCAGGTAAGGAACTACGCTTAAAGCAGCAGTATTTCTTTATTTCCGCCAGTGTTCAAGAAGCAGTGGAAAAATATATGAGAAAGCATGATAAGATTCAAAAGTTCCACGAAAAAGTGACCTTCCAATTGAACGATACTCATCCTACAGTGGCTATTGCAGAATTAATGCGTATACTTATGGATGATTATTATCTCTCATGGGACGAGGCATGGAATATAACGACAAAGACATGCGCTTATACAAATCATACAATTATGGCTGAAGCATTGGAAAAATGGCCTATTGAATTATTTTCAAGGCTCCTTCCAAGAATATATCAAATTATTGAAGAGATTAACCGAAGGTTTGTAGCAAAAATAGAAGAAAAATATCCTGGTGATTATGAAAAAGTAAGAAAGATGGCAATAATTTATGACGGGCAGGTAAAAATGGCACATTTGGCCATTGCATCTGGATATTCTGTAAATGGGGTTGCAAGGCTCCACACTGAAATATTAAAAAAAGAAGAATTAAAAGACTTCTATGAAATGATGCCAGAAAAATTTAATAATAAAACAAATGGAATTACTCAAAGAAGATTTCTCCTCCATGGTAATCCTCTATTAGCCCAGTGGGTAAGCAATCACGTGGGAAATGATTGGATTACAGACTTGAGAAAAATTAATAAGCTGAAAATCTATGCGGATGATGAGAAAGCTCAGCAGGAATTTATGAATATCAAATACCAGAATAAGGTTAGGCTGGCAGACTACATCTTACAGCATAACGGAGTGGAAGTAAATCCAAGATCCATTTTTGATGTTCAGGTAAAAAGGCTTCATGAATATAAACGACAGCTCCTAAATGCATTACATATTATGCATTTGTATAACCAGCTAAAAGAACGACCAGATATGGAATTTTATCCAAGAACTTTTATTTTTGGGGCAAAGGCAGCAGCAGGATACCGCAACGCCAAATTGACTATTAAACTTATCAACTCTATCGCTGATGTGGTGAATAATGACCCTTCCATTGATGGTAAAATTAAAGTAGTATTTATTGAGGATTATAAAGTTTCCAATGCAGAGTGGATTTTTGCCGCTGCTGATGTCTCGGAACAAATATCTACAGCCAGTAAGGAAGCTTCTGGCACAGGAAATATGAAATTCATGTTGAATGGGGCGTTAACCCTTGGAACAATGGACGGTGCCAATGTGGAAATTGTAGAAGAAGTAGGAGAAGAAAATGCCTTTATTTTCGGACTTCGTTCTGATGAGGTTATTCGGTACGAAAGCTATGGGGGATACAATCCCATGGACATTTTTAACAATGATCCAGATATTCGAAAAGTGCTCATGCAGCTAATTAATGGTGCTTTTGCTCCTCAAGATCCAGATTTGTTTAGAGACTTGTATAATTCCCTTTTGAATACAAAAAGCACTGCAAAGGCAGATACATACTTCATACTCGCAGATTTTAGAGCCTATGCAGATGCCCAGAAAAGGGTGGAAGAAGCGTACAAAGATGAGAAAAAATGGGCGAAGAGTGGGATCTTAAACGTTGCGTGCAGCGGTAAGTTCACTTCAGATAGAACGATACAAGAGTATGTAGACGAAATTTGGAAGCTGGATAAAGTAGTGCTTCCTAAGAAAAATGAGAAAGGCAAAATAAAAAAGAAATAAAGGTAAGTTTATAGACGAGAATACAAGACATTAGAAAGCGTTGTTAAAAAATCCACCAGACAAAAGGCATGTTTGGTGGATTTTTCCATAAGGAACTATATAATGATGAGTTTTTGATTTTGCAGTAAGAGTATGCTATAATAACAACTGCTATATGGACAGGAAGCAAAAACGTTGGAAAAGGAGGACGTATATGATACAATTATTTGATTCTGGGGCATATTTACTTAATGGGACAGAGATTATTCCTGATAATGCCCAAGCAGAGCTGCTCATAAAAAATAAAACAGGAAGAGATATAGGGAAGGAAGAGGCAAAAAAAGAGACAATTGCCTTTGGAATTTTAGAGAAGCATAATACATCAAACAATATGGACAAGTTAAAGTTAAAATTTGATCAATTGGCATCTCATGATATTACCTTTGTAGGGATTATTCAAACAGCTAGGGCTTCTGGGCTAGAAAAGTTTCCAGTACCCTATGTACTGACCAACTGTCATAATAGTTTATGTGCTGTAGGAGGGACAATCAATGAAGACGATCATATGTTTGGTTTGTCTTGCGCAAAAAAATATGGGGGAGTTTATGTCCCACCTCATCAGGCGGTAATCCACCAATATGCCAGAGAAATGATGGCAGGAGGGGGGAAAATGATACTTGGCTCTGACAGCCATACCCGATATGGGGCTTTGGGGACAATGGCTATGGGTGAGGGAGGCCCAGAGCTGGTAAAACAGCTTTTATGCCAGACTTATGATATAAATATGCCAGAAGTAGTAGGTGTATATTTAAAAGGAAAGCCCATAGAAGGAGTAGGTCCCCAGGACGTTGCTCTTGCTATTATAGGGGAAGTATTTGCAAATGGCTATGTAAATAATAAAGTAATGGAATTTATAGGTCCTGGGGTGTCTTCTTTAAGTGCTGATTTTCGAATTGGCATTGACGTAATGACAACGGAGACAACATGCCTTTCTTCTATTTGGAGAACAGACGAAGGTATTAAGGAGTTTTATGAAATCCATGGAAGGAAGGAAGAATACAAGGAATTAAATCCAGGGGATGCTGCTTACTATGATGGAATGATTATCGTAGATTTAAGTGAAATAAGGCCCATGATTGCAATGCCTTTCCATCCAAGCAATACATATACCATTGAAGAGCTTAATGCAAATTTAACGGATATTCTAAGGGAAGTGGAGAAAAAAGCATTGATCAGCTTAGGGGAGCAGGTAGAATTCAGCCTTATGGATAAAGTAAGAGATAACAGACTTTATGTGGAACAGGGAATTATAGCAGGATGTGCAGGAGGAGGATTTGAAAATATTTGCGCTGCAGCTGATATTTTAGAGGGAGCAAGCATAGGCCCTGATGAGTTCACCTTAAGTGTTTATCCAGCTTCCACCCCTGTTTATATGGAATTAGTACGCAATGGATCCGTGGCAAAGCTTCTAAGTACAGGAGCGATTGTCAAAACCGCTTTTTGCGGGCCTTGCTTTGGGGCAGGGGACACTCCTGCTAATCAGGCCTTCAGCATACGACATTCCACAAGAAATTTTCCTAATCGAGAGGGCTCCAAACTGCAGAGTGGGCAGATCTCATCGGTTGCTCTAATGGACGCCCGTTCTATTGCTGCGACAGCAGTAAATAAAGGGTTTTTAACTCCTGCCACTCAAGTAGATCTATCTTTGAAAGCACATCCATATTTCTTTGACAAAACTATATACGAGAACAGAGTTTTTGACAGCAAAGGAAAAGGGAATCCTGATGAGCCTATTAAATTAGGCCCTAATATTAAAGATTGGCCATCCATGTCACCTTTACCAGATAATCTTATATTAAAGGTTGTCTCTGAAATACATGATCCAGTCACTACAACAGATGAGCTTATTCCTTCAGGAGAAACATCTTCTTATCGTTCCAATCCACTAGGATTGGCAGAGTTTACCTTGTCCAGAAAGGATCCTGACTATGTAGGTTTGGCAAAAGAAATACAAAAGGCAGAAAAAGCAAGGATTGCAGGGGAAGATCCAGTAAAGGCTAACGGAGAACTGCAAAATATTGTAGAAATAATTCGCAAACAATTCCCAGAGGCGGACATGAAGAATACAGGGATAGGAAGTACGATCTTTGCAGTAAAGCCTGGGGATGGATCTGCCAGGGAGCAGGCTGCGTCCTGTCAGAAGGTTTTAGGTGGATGGGCAAATATTGCCAATGAATATGCTACGAAAAGATACCGCTCAAATTTAATTAACTGGGGAATGCTTCCTTTTCTAATTGAAAAGGGAGAGCTTCCTTTCCACAATAAAGAGTTTCTATTTTTGCCAAATATACGTAAAGAAGTACAAGAAAAGAAGGAAGTGGTGACAGCTTACGTAGTAGGAGAAAAGGGGATGAAAGAATTTTCCCTGACAATAGGAGAATTGACAGAAGGTGAGAGGGAGATTATTTTAAAAGGATGTCTTATTAATTACAATAGAATATCAGCATAATGCATGGATGTTTAGACGCTTCACTTTATGTGGGGCGTCTTTGTGTTTTCTATCTTATTTACATAAAATGGAAAAAATAACATAGGATAGTATAAGGTGAGAGAGACATGTTAAAGAAAAAAATAAAAGATGGGGGAATTCTTCTCCTATTTCTCATACTTCTTCCATATGCTTTTACAACCCTAGTCAATGGGAGGAAGGAGGAGATTCTCGCCTTCCATGAAAGAGTAGGGGAAGGCGGGGAGGAGAGGATTATACTTGGAGAGGCAAGGCTAACAGTAGATGAATATGTAATAGGAGTTGTAATGGGATGTATGGATGGGAGAAGTGAGGAAGAGGCTTTAAAGGCTCAGATTATTATTGCCAGAACAAACACTTATCGGGAAATGGATGGAAAGAAAGAAATAGACAGCAAGCAGATGAGCCAAACATATATGGAACCAGAAAAATTACAGCGTTCCATAGGATATGATGAGTTTCAGAATGATTACATAAAACTAGAGAAACTGGCAAGGGAAACAGAAAAGGAAGTAATATATTATGACCAGGAGCTCATTGATGGAGCCTATCATGCTGTGAGTGGAGGAATGACAAGGAGGATAGAAGGATATGCATATCTTTGCCCAATAGAAAGTCCTTGGGATATTGATTCAGAACAGTTTTTGAGTATCCTCTATATGGATGAGGAGGAAGTAGTGAATAGAATCCATAAGCAGAGAGGAGATATTTCTTTAGAGAAAGGCGAGTTTTTAGAAAAGGTGGACATTACAAAAATAGATGAGGCAGGATATGTAGAAGAATTAAAAATAAAAGAAACAAAAATTAGGGGGGAAGAATTCCGAAAATGGATGGACTTGCCATCCGCCCATTTTTCCATAGATGAATTGGAAGGTAACATTCGTTTTACAGTAAAGGGGTTAGGCCATGGAGCTGGACTTAGCCAATATGGAGCCAATGAAATGGCAAAAAGGGGGTATACATACAGGGAAATTATTAATTATTACTATCAAGATGTAGAAATCAAGCCTTATGGTGCATAAAGACAGATAATCAGGCAACCCTAAAAGGGAGGTGATTATCTATGAGAAGAAGACAAACATTTAATTTTAACAATGGAAAGTGGTTTTATGTTATTTTAGGGCTATGCTTTATATCCGCATTGACATTAGCAGGAGTCAATATGTATTATAGTTCTCCTGCCCCTTCGGATGGCTCTTATGTAGACTTAAGCCAATTAGACACAAAGGAAAAAGAAAGTACAGAAACTGAAAAAAAGGAAACAGAGAAAAAAGAAACAGCAGCCGAACAAGTGAAGGCAAACAACTATAAAGAAGAAGACATGATGTTTGGCTTAGACAACGTAATGGATGCCACAGATGAAGTTAGTGATGATATTATGGTACAAAGAAGGGCAGAGGCAGATGCAAAGGAGCCTGGAGAAGATAAGGTACAGGAAGAGGAAGAAAAGAAAGAAGGAACAGAAGTCAGCAAACAGGAAGAAGATGCAGCAAATAAGGATCAGAGTCAGGAAGAGAAAGAGCAAGAAGAAAGAGATAAAGTGGCAACCATGGCAGCAGGAGGTCAAAAGGATTTTGCAGAGGGAACTACTTTAAAATGGCCTATTGCTGGAAATGTGGTCCTTCGATACAGTATGGATCAGACCATTTACTTTCCTACATTGAAACAATATAAATATAATCCAGGCATTTTAATTTCTGGAGAGATTGATATGCCTGTAGTAGCTTCTCACAGAGGAGAAGTGATTGGGGTATCACATAACGAGGAGCTGGGAAATTACATTCAAATTGATGTAGGAAATGGATTTACAACAGTATATGGGCAACTAAAAGATATTCCTTGGGAAGAAGGGCAGATTGTAGACGAAGGTGTTGTGCTTGGCTACATTGAACAGCCTACAAAATATTATAGTTCCGAAGGAGCCCATGTATTTTTTGAAATGAGAAAAGGAGAAAATCCTATAAATCCTTTGGATTATTTAGAATAAAGACCGGGCACCAAAAGAGAAATCTAGAGTATAATAATATATAAATCGAAGGGATTTCTTATCAGAAAACATGCAATCGTTTTTCTCTTACTTGCATTATTATATTTTTGGGTGATATACGGTCCTATTCGATTGCTTTAGATAGAGAACATGGGATTGCCTTAAAAAGGGCAATTCCATTACATAGAACAAATAATGGATGTTGGTATTTGTTAAAAAGACGGACAGCTGAACACATTTTCTGCTTCAGCTGTCCGCTTTTTTAATCCATTTCAATATTCGTTATGAAAGGGGCATTGTGGCAATAAACTGGTACATAAATATAAAATGGCAGGCGCTTCCTCCCATAACAAAGAGGTGGAAGATTTCATGGGAGCCAAAGCTTATATGTTTGGCATTAAATCCTTTAAATTTCAATGCATATAAGATACCTCCTACTGTGTATACAATGCCTCCTGCCAGAAGTAAAAGAAAAGCGTTCTGGGAAAGGGAGGACTTTATTTGTGCAAAGGCAAAAATGCATGTCCAGCCCATGGCAATATAGAGAAGGGAGGAAAACCATTTTGGGCAGGTAATCCATAGACCTTTTAATATAATGCCTAAAAGGGCAATGCCCCATATGACGGCTAACATGGTATAACCAGTAGTACCGCCTAGGACAATCATGCAGACAGGCGTATAAGAACCAGCAATGAGGACAAAAATCATCATGTGATCGATTTTACGAAAAGTTTTTATAATACGTTGGGATAAGTTAATGGAATGGTATGTGGTACTGGCCCCATATAACAAAATCATGCTTAATATAAAAATAGACATAGCTATAATATGAATATAGCCAGAGGTGCTGCTAGCTTTTATCAACAATGGCGCTGCTGCAATAATGGCAAAAAGCATGGCAACAAAGTGGGTTATGGCACTGCCAGGTTCTCTAATTTTCAACATAGCTTTCACTCCTTAATAAGTAGTTTTAAAAACTACTTATAGTATATGAATATACTATATCAACTTATACAAAAAAGCAAGGACTTTTTGAAAAAATTTCCTTGCTTTGAAAACTATGTAGAATTATTCAATAGAAATTTGTGTAGAGGACTGCTTAATCTCTTCGTTTAGGGAAAGCATTCTGGCATCTAAATCAGACACCATCTGGGCGCATTGGGTTAATTCTGCCTTAATATAAGAAGGAGCATTTCCTTCAAACTTATAATTGATCTTATGCTCTAAGCTTGCCCAAAAATCCATAGCTACAGTACGAATTTGAATTTCAACTTTTGTATCGACGACACTGTCAGACAAAAAAATGGGAATGGAGACAAGCATATGATAACTTGTATAGCCGCTGGGCTTTGGTGTTTTCAGGTAATCTTTGATGGAAAGCACTTTAATATCGCTTTGATTAGTTATCATTCTGGCGATTTGGTAAATATCCGAGGTGAAAGAGCAAATAACCCGAATTCCTGCAATATCATTAATATGCTTAACCATGTTTTCGATAGTGGATTCATAGCCTCGCCTTTTTAATTTTTTTACAATGCTTTCAGGGGTTTTGATCCGAGATTTAATATGTTCAATTGGGTTGTACTGATGGACATGTTGAAATTCATCGTTTAAAATCTCCAGTTTTGTGCCAATTTCCTTAAGGGCAGAATTGTACAACAAAAGTATCGTTTTCCAATTATCTACCCCTTCGTAATCTTTGGATTGAAATTCCACGGGATATCCCTTCCTTAATCATTAGATTTGGTTATATGAAAACTAACCTTTTTTATTATAACATAATTATAAGCAAAGTGTATCAAGTTCATAAAATATTAATAGAATAATTAGCATTTTGCAAATATATGGAATAGGAAAAAAGGAGAATAATTATCAGAAAATAGTATAGACAAATCATATTTTTTTGTTTATACTACATATGTTAGCAAAAACTAACTGCATAGGCATACAACATACTTTTAATTTCAAGGAACTTCTGTCATTAGTTACAGAAGTTTTTTGACTAAACAGAGGAGAATGAGTAAATAAATGGTGGATTGCATTTGAAGATAAGCTACAATTATACAAGCTTTGGAAAAGAGAGGGATGAAAGGATATAGATTAGGAGGAGATAGAAGAACTGCCAATGATGAACAAAGAATAGGGGTAATATATATAGAAAGAATGACAGGATATGGGAAATCCACATTTCCTGCCATTTTTCTATGATGGAAAAAGGAGCGGGGCCTATTGACAATAAAAATTCGTGAAAATCTTTTAGAACAAATTTATCCTGCAAAGCATTTTCTGCCTTTTCCCTTAGTCTTAAAATTTCTAAATATCCAATATAATATTTTAAATAGTTTGCTGGTTCTTCAGCAATGTATTGATATAGTTGCGTGACCCCTTCATCAGAGAACTTGCCAAAAGTAGAGAGAAATTCTTTAGTTTCATCTAAAGTATAGCCATCGTAATGGATACATACATCAAGCATGGAATAAAGACAAAGAGTGAGGGAATGATTTAATTGCTCAATGTTTGCAAACACAGGATCCACATCGGCATAATAATAAGATAACATTTCAGTATAAAGGGCCCAGCCTTCAATATAGCCAGTATAACTAAAGAGATTTCGAATAGGAGGCAGGGCAGAATTTGCCTGAAAGGCCGTCTGATACAAATGGCCTGGATACCCCTCATGGGCTAATGTTGTGTAATGTTGAAGCCCTGTATAAGAGGTGCTTTTATTTATATAAATAATGTTCTCTAAAGGGTCGTCAATAGGCGGAGTAAGATAAAAAGCAGGACTGGAATAAGGTTCCAGAGCTTTATCTACATACTTAATCGTAAAAGAAGAAGGAGGCAAAGGAGGGAAGTCTTTTTCCATTTTTTGTTGTAAGTCTAAAAGGGCCTTTTCTGGAGAAAGAGTTTCAGGCTGCTTTTTCAATGCTGCATAAAAGGAAGAAGGATCTCCCATGGCAATGGAAAGTCTGCTATAGTCTTTTTTCCACTGTTCTGTCAATTTCTCTTTGACATCCACTGCTGTATACTTTGTGCCTGTATAAGTTTGTAAAAGATATTCGTAATATTCTCTTCCATTTTTTAAATCTTTTAAACCTCCTGTACGATTGCTTTTTCCCATAAGAGTTTTAGAAAAATCTGCCAATCTTTCATAGGCAGGAAAGAAGAACTGGGATAATAAACGGTTATTCTTCTCTATGTACGCTGCTTTTTCTTCGGCCTTTAAGAAATCGCAGGATTGAATGCGGCTTTGAAAAGTAGTGTGAAGGAAATGTTCCTCCTTGTTGGCTAAAAGATCAGAACATTGGGAGATAACTTTCGATAAGGTGTAATCTGCCATAACAAGGCCTTTTTTTAACCGGAGCTTTTCATAACGACAAATTTCCTCAAAATAATTAGGAACCTCTTCTATTAAAATAAGGTAATCTTCAATATCCTGCTTTCTGCGAAATGTATATTCAGCTAGAAGAATAGGAATCTGAGACTGTATCCCAGAAGAGGGGGAAAGAAGCTCGGGATAGAGGAATAACTGGGAGTCAATCATCTGGGAATCTAAGTAATCCCATAAAATCTCATAGGTTAGCTTTTGCTCTTCCTTCAATTTATAGGGAGAGATATTGGAAAGCCTTTTTATAAAGTTTTCTGCATCTACCGCTGACTGGGCTTCTTTCTCTTGGGAGAGGGATCCAAAGGTAACTGGGTATTCCTTAATGCCGAAATTTTCTGGATAAGCCAGGGTATAGTGGAGATTAAGAGTATTAGAAGTAATTTCTCTGCAAAAGAATTCCTGACAGAGGAGATCAAAGTCTCTGGAATCTTTTGATGTGTTTTTAGAAAGCATAAGTATAAGAAAAATAATGCATAATAATAATACAGGAATTCCTGCTTTCTTCATAAGCCTATCCTTTTTCTCATTTATTCCATTTATATGAAAAGAAAATAGTTTCCATGCATTGTTGACAGAAAATAAAGAAAGTGTTAGGCTTAAACGAGACAATCATTGAATATTTGTCTTCTTTATAGGAGGGTCTTATGAAGAGGGCTTTTTTTACGTAGCAAAGGAGATGCATGAATGGAAAAGAGAAAATATTATATTACAACAGCAATCACTTACACATCAGGAAAGCCCCATATTGGAAACAGCTATGAAATTGTTTTGGCTGACAGTATTGCCCGATTTAAGAGAAAACAAGGATATGACGTTTATTTTCAGACAGGGACTGATGAACATGGTCAGAAAATTGAGATAAAAGCAAAAGAGGCTGGTGTGACGCCAAAGGAGTTTGTAGATCAGGTAGCCAGTCAAGTACAGGGAATTTGGGATTTAATGGATACTTCTTATGACAAGTTTATACGTACTACAGATAATGCTCATAAAGAACAGGTACAGAAAATATTTAAGAAATTATATGATCAGGGAGATATATATAAAGGCTCCTATGAAGGGCTTTACTGTACTCCTTGCGAATCCTTTTGGACAGAGTCCCAGCTTGTGGAGGGAAAGTGCCCAGACTGCCAAAGAGAGGTTAAGCCTGCAAAGGAAGAGGCCTATTTTTTCAAAATGAGCAAATATGCAGATCGTCTCATAGAGCATATCCATGCCCATCCAGAATTTATACAGCCTGTTTCTAGAAAAAATGAAATGATGAATAACTTTCTTCTCCCAGGACTTCAGGATTTATGCGTGTCTAGAAGCTCCTTTCAATGGGGAATTCCTGTAGACTTTGACAGTAAGCATATCATCTATGTTTGGCTAGATGCATTAAGCAATTATATAACAGGAATTGGTTATGATGCGAATGGAGAGAGCAGTGAGGAGTATAAAAAAATGTGGCCGGCGGATCTCCATCTAATAGGAAAGGATATTATCCGTTTCCATACAATCTACTGGCCTATTTTTCTTATGGCATTGGGAGAGCCTTTGCCAAAGCAAATATTTGGACATCCATGGCTCCTACAAGGAGATGGAAAAATGAGTAAATCAAAGGGGAACGTTCTTTACGCAGATCAGCTGGCAGAATTTTTTGGGGTTGATCCTGTCCGCTATTTTGTACTTCATGAGATGCCCTTTGACAACGATGGAGTGATTTCTTGGGAACTCCTCATAGAGAGATTAAATACAGATTTGGCCAACACACTAGGGAACCTTGTAAACCGCACGATATCCATGAGCAATAAATATTTTCAAGGGATTGTCTCAAACAAAGAAGTTATGGAAGAGGTGGATGAGGAATTAAAGGCAGTGGTCACTGGAACAAAGGAAAAGGTGGAGGCAAAAATGGAAGAGCTGCGGGTGGCAGACGCCTTGACAGAGATTTTTACTTTATTTAAACGGTGTAATAAATATATTGACGAGACAGAACCATGGAATCTGGCCAAAGATGAAAATAAGAAAGACAGACTGGCCACCGTTCTCTATAATCTTGTGGAGGGAATTACAATAGGAGCTTCCATGCTGGAGCCTTTTATGCCTTCAACAGCCGGGAAAATTGCTAAGGAACTAAAGACTTCACTAAGGAATTATGAAGACTGGGGAAAGTTTGGACTTTATCCATCAGGAGGTCAGGTGACAAAAAAACCAGAAATACTTTTTGGGCGTTTAGATAAGGAAGAAGTGCTTAAAAAAGTGGAAGAGCTTTATAATCTTGAGGAGAAAGAAGAGGCAAAGGCAGAAATTACTTATGAAGAATTTGATAAACTGCAGTTTCAAGTAGGGGAGATTATTGCATGTGAGGAAGTAAAAAAATCCAAAAAGCTTCTTTGCTCAAAAGTGAAAATAGGAAATGAAATAAGGCAGATTGTTTCTGGAATTAAAGCTTATTATAAGCCAGAAGAAATGGTAGGAAAAAAGGTCATGGTTTTAGTAAATTTAAAGCCTGCAAAACTGGCAGGGATACTGTCCGAAGGAATGATATTATGTGCAGAAAACGAAAACGGAGAGTTAGCCCTTATAGTTCCAGAAAAAGAAATGGATGCAGGAGCGGTGATATGTTAAAAGAAGAATTTTATTATGACTCTAGAGATAAGAAATCAAAAGTTCACGCAATAAAATGGGAGCCAGAAGGGGAGATAAAGTTCATTCTACAGATTGTCCATGGAATGGCAGAGCATATAGACAGGTATGACGAATTTGCCTCTTACATGGCAAAGAGGGGAGTTCTTGTAGTAGGAAACGATCATCTTGGACATGGAAAAACAGCGATGAACAAAGAAAGTCAGGGATATTTTGCAAAAAAAGATGGGGTAACTATTTTAGTAAAGGATATTCATCGGCTGAAAAAAATTATGGAACAGGAGAATATAGGAAAGCCTTACTTTCTTTTGGGACATAGCATGGGGTCTTTTCTTACAAGGGTATATTTGACCCGCTATGGAAGTGGAATCCAGGGAGGGATCATTGTAGGAACAGGATATAGGAGCGCCTTGGAGCTTATGGCAGGCAAGGGGGCAGTTTTTATTATGGCCAGGTTAAGGGGATGGAATTATCGAAGTTCCCTGATAGATCATCTTGCCTTTGCAAGGGCAAACAAAAGAATCCGTCCAAAGAGGACAAGAATGGACTGGCTTTCAAGGGATAGGAAGGTTGTGGACAAATTTTTAAAAGATGAATATTGTGGCTTTACCTTCACGTTAAACGGCTTTTTTACATTATTTCAAATGTTATCATTACTAAATAACAAGAAGGAATTAAAGAAAATGCCAAAGGACCTTCCTGTATGCTTTTTGGCTGGGCTGGAAGATCCTATTGGAAATTTTGGAAAAGGCGTAAAAAAGGTATATGGGCAATTTCAAAGCTTAGGAATGAAAAATATTTCCCTAAAGCTGTATAAACAAGACCGCCATGAAATATTAAATGAGCCGGATCGAATAGACGTTTACAAAGATATTTATCATTGGCTTTTGTCAAAACAGCCTTAAAATATTTCACCAGAAAAAGAGGATGGCCGCATGGACAAAAAGGAAGAAAATAAGGTTTTGATCCGACCTGCTTATAGAAGTGAGTGGAAGGAGGCCATGGACATTGCCTGGAAAACTTTTTTAAAATTTGAAAAAAAAGATTATACAGCCCAAGGGATCAAGAGCTTCTATCAATTTATTACAGATCCTATTTTGGAGAAAATGTTTTATATGGGAGAGTATCAGCTTTTTGGTGCCTATGAAAATAAGAAGATGATAGGAATGGCAGGCATACGAAACAGGACCCATATTTCCCTCCTCTTTGTAGACGAGCAGTTTCATAAAAAGGGAGTGGGGCGTAAACTGATGCAATATATTTTCCACTACAGCACCACAGAAATGGGCGAGCAGAAGCTGACTGTAAATGCAGCTCCCTATGCGGTAGGATTTTATCATAGAATTGGCTTTCATGATACAGATAGGGAGCGGGATGCAGGAGGAATTCGATATACGCCTATGATCATTGAGTTATAGTGGAAATTTTCATACAGGAGATGAAGGGACAAAGAATGATTACAATATTAGTTTGCGATGACGATAAAGAGATAGTGGATGCTATAGAGATTTATCTTGCCCAAGAAGGCTATCATATATTGAAGGCATATGATGGTGAGCAGGCCATACAGATCATAAAGGAATATCAAGTTCATTTATTGATTATAGATGTCATGATGCCAAAGCTAGATGGAATTAGGGCTACTTTAAAAATTCGGGAGTCAAGCAGCATTCCCATTATTATTCTTTCGGCAAAATCCGAAGATACAGATAAAATACTAGGGCTTAACATTGGAGCAGATGACTATGTTACAAAGCCCTTTAATCCTTTAGAACTTCTGGCAAGGGTGAAGTCCACAATCCGAAGGTATACGAAATTAGGGGCAATGGCAAAGGGAGGCAGTAGTCATATATATCAGGTAGGAGGCCTGGCCATTTATGACGATAGAAAGGAGGTTACTGTAGAGGGAGAGAGAGTAAAACTGACGCCTATTGAGTATAATATTTTGCTTTTCTTAGTAAAAAACCAAGGTAAGGTATTTTCCATAGACCAAATTTATGAAAATATATGGAATGAGGAAGCAGTAGGAGCAGATAATACAGTTGCAGTACATATTCGCCATATTCGGGAAAAAATTGAGATTAATCCAAAGGACCCCAGATATTTAAAGGTCGTTTGGGGAGTGGGATATAAGATTGACAAACAAGATAGGTAGTCTGGCATTTGTCAAGGAGAAAGGACATGGGTATAAAGACAAAAACAAAAAAATGGTTTCTCATCCTTTTGCAGGAATGGTGTGTTATGATATTTGTCTTATGTGCCACAGTAAACATAGAATATTTTAAAAATAACGGGGAAGCTGTGGCCTTTGGAAATAAGACGGTTTTTGAAGAATCCAATACATTTCGTACTTTATTTTCCAAGTGGGAGACAGAACTTTTAAATTATATTGAGCTGAGAAATATTTTTGAGACAAAGGGAGAGTACAACGGAAATAAAATTATTGATGTAAGGCAGTTTGTGGAAAGTCATTTAGCTGCCAACCAGGAGACAGTAAGTATTGGATATTATTTGGATGATCTTTTAAAATGGGGGCAGGCAGGCCTTTTTTTTGAACAAGTGAATGTATATGTTCTGGATGGGGAAAGGGAAAAGCAAATAACAGCTAGGCAGCTGGTTGAAGAATATATCCCTGCAGATGGACGAAGTTTCTATGAACATGTCTTAAATGTCCATGATTGGGAGGAGCAATATAGTTATTTAGAAGAGGCTATACAAAGGATTGCCGAGGATTATTTGAATTATAAACAGCAATTAGGATTGTTTAAAAGTGACAAGACAAACGTCCGGTTTTTTGTGGCAGATTATCAAAATAAATCGATTTATACGAATATAGATGATTTTTCAATGGAAGAGCTCAACAAGGAAGAAATGGAGGTAATACAGTCAGAAACTGTTGGGAAGGCAAGGGATATGCTGAAAAAAATAGGACCAGGCTTTGCCGTTGATTCCATTAATTCTGATTGGAGTTCTAGTTTAAATATTCCAGAACACTATTTAGGCCAGAAGCTCAAAAAATATGGCAGCCGATTTGAAGGTAATTATTATGTGGCAATGGCTATTGATAAGCGGTATTTGGCAGAAGATGAGTTTGCAGACGCTAAAGAACCCTATGATTCCATAAAGCCTTGGATAAAACGGGCAGCTTCTTTAGGAATAGGTGCAGGATGTCTTGGGATAGCCCTTTTCATTGCTCTAAGCTGCATGGCGGGAAGAGAAAAGGGTTCAAAGGAAGTATACTTAAATACTTTTGATAGGATGAAAACAGAAATAGCAGCAGGTTTTATATGTTTCCTCTGCCTATGCATTATTGTGGCAGGCACCTTTGTAGGAAATACTTATGGAACTTCTCCTTATATTTTTTATTTATGGATGGGAATCATGACATTTCTTCTCAACAGTGTATTCCTTATAGGTTACTTAAGTCTCGTTAGGAGACTAAAGGCAGGAACCTTTTGGAGTAACAGCCTTTTATTTATGTGGGGGCGATTAATGGGCGATTTTTCTAAAAACATACATGCCCATATAAAATTCGCTCTCTTGTTTACCGCCTATTTGGCTGTAAGTATTTTCCTTATTTATACTTCCCGAAAGTTATGGATTGTTTTTACAGTAGTTATAGGCACTTTTCTTATGAAAGAAGCTATTTTAAGGCAAAAAGTAATAGAGGGAATCCGTAAAATTGCCTCTGGGGAAATTGAACATTGGATTCAGACAAAGGATTTAAAAGGGGATAATTTAACATTGGCCCAGGAAATGAACCATATTGGGGATGGCATACGGGCAGCAGTAGATGCAAATGTAAAAAATGAAAGGCTAAAAACAGATCTCATTACAAATGTATCCCATGATATTAAAACGCCCCTGACGTCCATTATTAATTATGTGGATTTGCTAAAAAGAGAAAAAATTCAAGATGCTAAGATACGTTCTTATATTGAAATTCTAGATAAGAAATCCCAAAGGCTAAAACAGCTGACAGAAGACTTAGTGGAAGCTTCAAAAATCAGTTCTGGCAATATTACTTATCACATTACAAGGATGAATTTGGCAGAGCTGGTCATGCAGGCAGGAGGAGAATTTGATGAGAAGTTTTCTGAAAAAGAGTTAGAGATGATTTTAAAACTTCCAGATGAGACGCCTATTATTGAAGCTGACGGTAGAAGGCTTTGGAGGGTATTTGAAAATTTGTATAACAATGTGGCCAAATACGCTATGGAAGGTACAAGAGTATATGTGGATGTGAAAACAGGCGAGGAAAACGTAGAGTTTTCAATCAAAAATATATCAAAGCAGCCTTTGAATATTCATGCAGATGAATTGACAGAGCGGTTCATTAGAGGAGATGTAAGCCGCAACTCAGAGGGAAGCGGATTAGGACTATCCATAGCAAAAAATTTGGTGGAGGCCCAAGGGGGAACCTTTTCCATTTACTTAGACGGGGATTTGTTTCGAGTGACCATTGGATTTCAGAGAGCAGAGCTCTCCTTTGATGAAATCTCTACCTGACTTTTGGCGTATCTACCTAGTTTTTTGGGGGAAGATACGCCAAAGAAACAGAGGATATATGGCAGCAAATTTTCGGCCTTTGCTTCTAACATCTTGGATAGGGAAAAGAAAGGGGATATTCTTTAGAAATAATTTTTTGGATTATCCTTCGTTCAGTGAGCATATTTTAGTATGATATTTTGGAATCAAAAGGTATTTTGTCCCAAAGGGATACACAGCTTGCTATGTACTGTACACTTTCTCGAGGATAAAACATAGAGAACGTCAAAAAGAAAGAAGAGGGGGTTAGTCGCCAAACTTGCATTTTTTTCTCCAATCTACTATACTGAATAAAAATGGGATGGAGGATGAACATGAATCAGTTTTTTCGAATGGATGGAAAGGTTTTTGCTGTTTTGGACAAGCTGGCTGATCTTTTATGGCTCAATGTGTTGTATCTCATTTGTTGTATACCTATTGTGACAATAGGAACAGCTACAACCTCTCTCTTTTATGTGACATTAAAAATGTGTAAAAATGAGGAGGGTTATATTACGAGAAGCTTTTTTCACTCCTTTAAAGTAAATTTCCGTCAGTCTTTTATTATAGGAATGAGCGCTCTTTTCATTGGCGCTGTTCTTATTGTTGATCTCTATATTGTTTTAAATAATAATATTAGGTTTCGAAACCTTCTATTTATTCTTTTATCCATGCTGTTTCTTATCTATGTGTTTGTCATGGTTTATGTATTCCCCCTATTATCTAAATTTGATAATTCCATAAAAAATCTTGTGAAAAATTCCTTTCTAATTAGTATTCGCCATCTTCCTTGGACTGTTTTACTTATAGGAATGATTGCCATGCCCTTTGTAGTCTCTTTGTTTGTTCCCTTTATTGCAGGAGGAATGATTCTTATAGGATTTTCGTCGGTTGCATACTATACTTCCCCTATTTACCTTCGGATTATGTCCAACTACATGTTGGAAAAGGAATAATGTTTTGTTTATTTTGTATAAGAAACAGATAGATCTTTGTGAAACACTGTCATAGTCAGAAAAAAAATACTTTGTTATACTAAATAAAAGTTGTGAGTATTTTAGGAGGAGGAAAAGATGGCAAGTTTATCATTAAAAAATGTGTGCAAAGTATATCCCAATGGATTTGAGGCAGTGAAAGATTTTAATTTAGAAATTGCTGATAAGGAATTTATTATTTTTGTAGGCCCATCTGGATGCGGAAAGTCTACAACCTTACGTATGATTGCAGGATTAGAGGATATTTCTTCAGGGGAATTGAAAATAGGAGATAAGGTAGTCAATGATGTGGAACCAAAGGACAGGGATATTGCAATGGTATTCCAGAACTATGCATTGTATCCTCATATGTCTGTTTATGACAATATGGCTTTTGGACTAAAGCTAAGAAAAGTTCCCAAAGATGAAATTGACAAGATGGTACGGGAGGCTGCCAAAATACTTGATTTGACAAAGCTTTTAGATCGTAAGCCAAAGGCTTTGTCTGGAGGACAAAGACAGAGGGTTGCCATGGGAAGAGCCATTGTCCGCAATCCCAAAGTATTTCTTATGGATGAGCCTTTATCCAACTTAGACGCTAAATTAAGGGTTCAAATGCGTATTGAAATTGCAAAGCTTCATCAAAGGCTGGGAACGACCATTATTTATGTAACCCATGATCAAACAGAGGCGATGACCTTAGGAACAAGAATTGTTGTCATGAAGGATGGAGTAGTACAGCAAGTGGATACCCCTCAGAACTTGTATGACAGGCCAAAGAACTTATTTGTGGCAGGCTTTATGGGCTCTCCTCAGATGAACTTTTTGGAGGCAGTGGTAGAGGTAAGTGGAACAACGGCTAATTTGAACTTGGCAGGAAGAAGTATTCCCCTTCCGCCAGCAAAGTCTGAGAAATTAATTAAGGGAGGCTATGGAAATAAGACAGTTACCTTCGGTATTCGTCCAGAAGACGTCTATGATTCAGAGATGTACATAGAGGCGTCTCCCCAAAGTGTATTTGAAGCGACAATTAAAGTGTATGAGCTGCTAGGTGCAGAGGTGTATTTGTATTTTGACTGGGCTCAGTTTCCTATGACCGCAAGGGTAGATCCTCGTACAGCAGCAAGGCCGGGAGATGTATGTAAGTTCGCCATTGATGTGGAAAAAATCCATGTATTTGATAAAGATACCGAGGAGATTATTACAAATTAAAAATCCAAAACTCATTTGGGGTATACTGTATAGGGAGACGCTCTGCATAGGGCGTCTCCTTAAGCTACGAAGAGGTGAGGAAGCAATGATAACATATCAGGTAATTCAGACAAGCATTGATGAGCTAAAGGCAATTACAAAGGTGGATTTTATAGTAAGGGATTTGTCAGGCTATGTTGTAGCATCCACAATGGATGATGAGATTATGGACGGGAAAGCTTTAGAAAGTTTTGCTGCCTCCCCGGCAGATAGTCAAGTAATCCAGGGTAACCATTTGTTTAAAATTAAAGACCAGGGAGAGATTTGTTTTATTCTCATAACAAGAGGAATTGATGACAATGCATTCATGATGGGAAAAATTGCAGTAAGTCAAATTCAAAATTTGCTCATTGCCTACAAAGAGAAATATGACAGAAATAGTTTTTATCAAAACCTTCTTCTTGATAATCTCCTCTTTGTTGACATATATAACCGAGCGAAAAAACTTCATATTCCTACAAAGATGAAAAGGGCTGTATTCCTTATAGAGATGAAAAAAGAACAGGCGGACAGTGGAATGGAAATGATGAAAAGCCTGTTTGGGGTCCAATCGAATGACTTTATAACAGCAGTAGATGAGAAAAATATGATTCTCATTAAGTCCTTAGATGAAAAAGAAGGATATGAGGAATTGGATCATACTGCAAAAATGCTTGTGGATGTAATGAATACAGAGATGATGGCGAAGGTGCGGATTGCCTATGGAACGATTGTTACAGAGATAAGGGAAGTCTCCAAATCGTATAAAGAGGCAGTCATGGCCATGGATGTAGGAAAAATATTTTATGTGGAAAAAGATATTTTACCGTATAATATGTTGGGCATAGGAAGGCTTATTTACCAACTACCTATTCATTTATGTGAAATTTTTATTCAGGAAATATTTGGAAAATATATTCCAGAAGACTTGGACGAGGAATTATTGACAACTGTAAATAAGTTTTTTGAAAACAATTTAAACGTATCTGAGACATCTAGACAGTTATATATACACAGAAATACCCTTGTCTACCGTATAGAGAAATTAGAAAAATATACAGGCTTAGACATTCGGTTGTTTGAAGATGCTCTTACCTTAAAAATCGCCCTAATGGTTGTAAATTATATGAACTATCAAAAAGAAACCAGTTCTTCTTAATTTCATAATTAAAGGGATATTCTTATCTTTTCTGAATACAATAGAATAGAATTTGTGAACAGGCTATTGGAAAAACAGAAAGGAAGGGGAGCCCAGTGGGAAATTATATTCGAAAAATTGCCTATATTCATCAGTATAATGAAGGCGGGGAGGGGAAAAGCGTTGGGTTTGTACGCCTGGATATAAGAGAAGGGATATGGAAATTATCCGCTCAAATGAAAGGAAATTATGGAAACCAAGGGAGAATATGCCAGGTGTATGGATATGTAAAAAAGAAAGAGGGGGTAAGCGCCTTTCTTATGGATGAAATAAACATATCAGGAACTTTGGCAGAATATAAAAAAATATTACAAAAGGAAGGGGACAAGGATTTTCATGGACTGGAAGGGCTGATTTTTCAGTCAGATGGGGAACTATATGCTGCCTTTTGGGAAGAAAAGACAGGGTATAGGAGAGCAGAATTGATGACTCTTATGAAAGGAGAAAAACCCCTTATACCAGAAATAAAAGCAGCCAGTGAGGAGGAAGTTATAGAAAAAAAGGAGGAAAAGTCAAAGGAAGTTCAAATTGTGGAAATACCTTCTGCAAAAAAGGAAGAAAGGCATTTTTCCCCTGTATGGGAAAAAATAAAAAACCGGTTTCCTCTCATCCATCCTTTTGAAGAGGAAAAAAACATGGAATATGTACATATCACCCCAAAGGATTTGCAAATATTAAGAAAAGACTATTGGATTTTAAATAACAACAGTTTTCTGCTTCATGGGTATTATAATTATAAATATTTGATCTTGGGAAAGAAAAAGGAGGAGGAAGCCTACTGGCTTGGCATACCTGGAATTTATCATGAGAGGGAGCAGATGATGGCGGATCTCTTTGGTTTTGAAAACTTTCAAAGCGCCTCCTTAGGGCCAAGGGAGCAGGGAAGCTTTGGGTACTATGTGAAAAGAGTAAAGGTATAAACGGTAAGGCAAAGAGAAGGCAGGAAAAATGGATCAACATGAAAAGTACATGAGGGAAGCTTTAAAGCAGGCAAAGAAAGGATATCTTCTAGGGGAGGTGCCTATAGGATGCGTCATTGTGTATCAGGATAAAATTATTGCAAGAGGCTATAACCGGAGGAATACAGATAAAAATACTCTGTCTCATGCAGAGATAACAGCTATCAGAAAGGCCAGCAAAAAACTGGGTGACTGGCGTCTGGAAGACTGCATTTTATATGTGACCTTAGAACCTTGTCAGATGTGCGCAGGAGCCATGGTCCAGGCAAGAATTAGCCAGGCGGTTATTGGGTGCATGAGTGAAAAATCAGGGTGTGCAGGTTCCATACTGAATATATTGGAAATGGAGGAATTCAACCATCAGGTAAAGGTAGTAAGAGGAATATTGGAGGATGAATGCAGCAGAATGCTCACCATGTTTTTTAAAGAGCTTCGAAAAAGAAATAAAAAGGAAAAGGCAGAGACGGATAGGTAGACAACTCCTTTATTGACAAATAAGAGGAAAAAAGATATACTAGAAAAGATAATAAGAACAGCGTCATAAAGTTTCCGTGCAGCCGGGGAGTTAGCGGTGCCCTGTACCTACAATCCGCTACAGTAGGGGTGATGTCTTGCATAGGATTTTGCGCTCATGCAGCTGCCCTGTAAAAGTGGCGTTGACGTCTGGGTCTTACGCAATGGGAATCTATGAATCGTGTCAGGTCTGGAAGGAAGCAGCACTAAGTAGAATCTCCTATGTGCCGTAAGGGTGCCTGGGCCGAGCAAACTATACAGGTAACGTGTCTGGGCAATGGTTCGAAGCAAGACGCACGGATTTTTTTATTGTAAGGTATGATTACCCTCCAAGAAGAAAAAGACAGGGTGCTAATATTAGATACATAATAAAATATAGGTCGGGAACGCACGAAAAAAGGAATTGCAAAGGCAGTTCTTTTTTTCTGTTTTTGAAACTTTTTGTATGCCAAAAAAATCTATACAGTAAAAGAATGAAATAGAAAGGTGCATACTGTCAATGAATCAAATAGTATACGAAAGACTGATTCAGTATATCCTTGAAAACCAAGACCGATTTTATCGGATAGCTTATAGCTATATGAGACATCAGGAGGACGCTCTTGATGTTGTCCAGAGCGCTGTCTGCAAAGCGCTTGAGGCTCATGAGAACATAAAAAATACAGATGCTATCAAGACATGGTTTTATAAAATATTGATTAATGAATGCTTAACAGTACTAAAAAAGAGAAACCGAGTTGTTTTGACCCCTGATATAGCAAATCAGGGAGAGTTGTATTATGAAAAAGGGTATGAGCAGGGAGATGATATAGAAAAGGAATTAGATAAATTGGAGATGGATGTTCAAGGAATAATAAAACTTAGATTTTTTGAAGAAATGTCTTTGAAAGAAATTTCCAACGTAACTGGATTTAACATAAATACAGTAAAAACGAAACTTTATCGGGGTTTAAAGCTATTAAAGGAAAATATTCAGGAGGAAGCTTTATGGGAAGACTAGAAAAAATGAAAGAAATATATGATAAAATTGTCATACCAGAAGAGCTTAATGTCAGGGTACAACAGGAAATAATGAAATCCCGAAGACAGCAGGCAGAGAAAAACGGTGCTAGTCAGAGGAACAAATTCAGAAAAATAATCCATAGCATGGCAGTGGCAGCAGGGGTATGCATTCTTTTTGTAGCAGCTTTGAATATGAGTCCGGTTTTTGCAGAGGAAGCGGCCAAGTTTCCCATAGTTGGAGGTCTAGTTCGGATATTGACATTTCGTTCTTATGAGACTGAAAAAGAAGATATAGGAGTGTCAGTGGAAATTCCAACGATTGAGATGATTACAGAGGACACTGGAATAACAGTAGATGAAATGAATCAGGAAATTCTTAACCTTTGCAGACAGTATGCGGATAATGCAGTTTTACGTGCAGAGAAATACAGAACGGCTTTTCTGGAAACAGGAGGGACTCTAAAAGAGTGGGGGGAACACAATATAAAGATTACAGTAGGTTATGAGATAAAAGAACAGAATAATGACTACATTTCCTTTGTCATAAGAGGAACTGAAAATTGGACGAGTGCCTATAATGAGTTAAAGTATTACAATTTAGATTTAAATACAGGAAAAATTGTTACATTAAAGGATATGTTGGGAGGTGATTATATTGAACGAGTAAACGAGAACATTAGGGAACAGATTTCTGAAAGACAAAAAGCAGGAGAAATATTTTTTACACCAGAGGAAGGAGGATTTACAGGAATTTCACAAGATACCAAGTTCTATATAAATAGAAATAACCGTCCAGTTATCGTTTTTGAAAAATATGAAATTGCTCCTGGTTCGTCAGGGGAAATTGAATTTGAAATAGGAGGAGATTAAAATGAGAAAGAAAATGAAAAGAGCAGTTATAATGATTTTGGGTATCGTTTTGATGGGATGCGGGAAAAGTCAGCAGTCCAGTCAGGCAACACAGGAGGATATTCCCCAAAGTATGGAGCAGGAAATACAACAGGATATTGCAGTGGACAAAGTGGAAACAAAAGCAGTAGAGAAAAATGAACAGATAACAAGAGAATATGAGGATAATTTTGCAGTTGATAGTAAGGCAGCAAAGGAATTTGCTGAGAAAGTGAAAGATGTAGTTGCAAAAAAAGATTTAGAGGCGCTGGCAGAGCTCACTGCATTTCCAGTTTATGTGGGATTGCCAGACGTCAATGTAGTTGAGAAAAAAGAGGATTTTTTAAACCTAGGTGCAGAAACAGTGTTTACAGAGGAACTGCTGACATCTGTAGAAATGGCTGATATAGAAAATTTCCAGCCTAGTATGGCGGGATTTTCCATTTCAGGGGGAGGGACAGCAAATATAAATTTTGGCGTTGTAAATGGAGTGCTGCAAATCAATGGAATAAATTATTAGCAAATGGATAACTGTTGTAAAAATGTTTAAGGGAAAGAGTTATCTTTTGTTGTAGTTATTTTTATGAAAGGATGGGCGTTGCTGAGGTGAAAAAGAGAGGAGAGTAAAGAAATAATTGTAGGAAATAACTTTTGGAGAATAGATATTACAAAACTTTGTATAGTTGGAGACCAAATATATTTTCCATTATATGGACGAAAAGGTGCAGATACATCATATTTTTTAATGTATCTGCACCTTTTTTGAAGAAAAATAAAAAAGCCCAAGTTTTTTTCGCCCGAATCCATGCTGTTTTCGCCATTTGCCCAAAAAAGGGAAAAAAGTATGATATAGTATAGGGCAAAGAAACAAGAAGTGAACATGAGAAAAGAAAGGGTAAGGAGGAAGGAGAAAAATGGAAGAACAAAAGAAAAATCAGGAAATAGATGAAGAGAGAACCAAAGAGGAGGGCGCTCAGTTAGATGAAACATGGAAAGAAATGAACAATTCACCAAATGAATTTGTCGTAGAGAATGCACTGCTCTCCTGTACAAAAGCAAAAGAAGGTCCCCAAAGTCTTCTGTACCAAGGAGAGAAGAAAGTGATTAAGTATACAGCAGGAGGAAAAAGAAGGCGTCTTAAGCTAGGAGAGGAAAAAGCTGTAGACATAAACAATCGAAAGATCGCAGATGTAGGAGACGCTAAGGGAGGAATGAGGGATGACAAGGAAGGGAAGGAAGAGGTAAATATTATTAGCTGTTGTTCTTCAGATTAAAAGAGCATTAGATTTGCAGATTATATTAGCAGGAAAGTAATCCATGATAGATTTCCCGTCACATTGTGGGAACACGGTTTCGCACATTATTCGGAACTGAACATACCCCTATGCAAATTAATT
>CAJUTQ010000100.1 GCA_910589265.1 uncultured Lachnospiraceae bacterium | reverse complement strand
TCTATCAGGAGCCGTCAGACATGATAATTAATATGGACAACATCTGATGAAGGAAGAACGCCTTCTTCTGTTGTCTAATTTTAGAAATTTATTAACCAAGTAGTCTTGATTGACTACACCATTATTATACTAGGAGGAGTAAGAATGATTTTTAAAGTGGCTATGCCCGGAAGTTTTCAATTTCGTATGGTGACACCATTTGCCAATTTATTTATGAAGGATTCGGGAGATATTCATTACATAGGAGGGACAGATGTTCTTCCACCGCCCTTAGAGACAGAAAAAGAAAATGAGGTTATTAACGATCTAGGGACAGAGTTTGATGGGGAAGCAAAGTCAATACTCATTGAACATAATTTAAGATTAGTTGTATACATTGCAAAAAAATTTGATAACACAGGGGTTGGCGCAGAAGATTTAATTTCCATAGGAACTATTGGGCTCATTAAAGCAATCAATACATTTAATAGAGACAAAAACATTAAATTGGCAACCTATGCCTCAAGATGCATTGAAAATGAAATTTTGATGTATCTTAGAAGAAATAGTAAAACAAAGATGGAAGTATCCATTGATGAGCCATTGAACGTAGACTGGGATGGAAATGAACTGCTTTTATCCGATATACTGGGAACCGATGAGGATGTTATTTATAAAGATATTGAAAACGAAGTGGAGAAAAAATTATTGGCAAAGGCCATTGAAAAATTGTCAGAGAGAGAACAGACGATTGTAAATTTGAGATTTGGCATGAATACAGAGGATGGAGAGGAGCTGACACAAAAGGAAGTTGCCACAATGCTTGGCATTTCTCAGTCTTATATTTCTCGTTTAGAGAAAAAAATCATAAAAAGACTGAAAAAAGAAATTGTGAGATTTGAGTAAACGATGAATAATTGAAGGGTGATTGGTGAATGATTTTAGTATGAGGATTTGAAAAATACTAGGAGGAATTCACAATATGATCCAGGGCAAGGTAGAAATATGTGGAGTAAATACAGCGAAGCTTCCTTTAATCAAAAATGAAGAAAAGGAAGCTTTGTTTGCGAGAATAGAAGCAGGAGACGAGAAAGCCAGGGAGGATTATATCAAGGGGAATTTAAGGTTGGTTTTAAGTGTTATTAAAAGGTTTACAAGCAGCAATGAAAATGTAGATGACTTATTCCAAATTGGGTGTGTAGGGCTGATAAAGGCAGTAGATAACTTTGACAGCAGCTTAAATGTAAAATTTTCCACCTATGCTGTTCCAATGATTATAGGGGAAATTCGAAGATTTTTAAGGGATAATCAAAGTCTTCGGGTAAGCCGTTCTTTAAAGGACACAGCTTATAAAGCTATATATGCCAGGGAAGGGCTTACAAGAAAAAATCTAAAGGAGCCTACAATGGAAGAGGTGGCTACAGAAATTGGCATTTCTAAAGAAGAAATAGCGTATGCCTTGGATGCCATACAAAGTCCTGTCAGTCTCCATGAGCCAGTGTACACAGAAGGGGGAGACACCTTATATGTTATGGATCAAATTTCAGATAAAAAAAATAAAGAAGAAAATTGGATTGAACAACTTTCATTAAGTGAAGCAATGAAACGTTTATCGGAAAGAGAGAATTATATTATTACTCTTCGATTTTTTGAGGGAAAGACCCAGATGGAAGTGGCAGAAGAAATTGGTATCAGCCAGGCGCAAGTTTCTAGGCTGGAAAAAAATGCATTGAAAAACATGAAAAATTATTTAACTTAAGAGAGCTTATCCTCTATCATTCGATAGCCGATACCAATTTCTGTAAAAATATATACAGGCTCTGCAGGATTCACTTCCAATTTTCTTCGTATATTTGCCATATTGACTCGTAAAATACGATTATTTTTGTCTGCATAAGGCCCCCATATTTGCGTGATAATATAGTCATAGGTAAGGACTTTCCCTGACTGTTGGGCTAATAGAGACACTAATTTAAATTCAACAGCTGTTAAATGGATTTCCTTTTCTTTTAAAAGGACTCTTCTTTTTTCAAAGTCAATAGTTAAATCCAGGGCATGATAAGGTTTTTGTACAAACTTTGGATCGAAATTTAAGCGTTTGCTGTGACGGATGGCAGTGCGGATTCTTGCTAGAAGTTCTTTTGTACCAAAAGGTTTTGTAATATAATCATCAGCACCCATATCCAATGCTTGTACCTTTTCATTTTCCTGAATTCTTGCTGAAATAACAAGAATAGGGAGTTCTGACCAGGTACGAACTTCTTTTAACAAGCAAATGCCGTCCATATCTGGGAGGCCAAGATCTAGAAGGAGGATATCTGGACACTGGGAAGTCAAAAGGGAGAGCCCTTCTTTGCCAGTAGCTGCTTTTAAAACTTTATATCCTTGATTTGTGAGGGTTGTGCATATAAAACTGGAAATGTTTTTCTCGTCTTCAATAATAAGAACCGATAACTTATAACTCATCTTCTATATCCTCCATAGGGAGCTGAAAAGTAATGATGGCTCCCTCTTTATGATTTCTAGCAGTAATCCTTCCTTGATGGGCAGTAATAATTGTTTTGCAAATGGACAAACCAATGCCAAAGCCTTTTTTTGCATCACTGCTTTCGTTTTGACCATGAGAACAGCCATCGAAAATGGTATCCAACTGGTCTTCTGGAATGCCAGAGCCATAATCAATAATGTCACAATACATATTTGATGTGTCTTTACGGACAATACATTCAATGGCCTTGGAAGAATGGGAATGGCTTAGAGCATTTTCCAAAAGATTCAAAATAACCTGTTCAATCAATAGGGCGTCCATAGGAACGAGAATTGGTTCTTCTGGAACTTTGACAGAAATGTTTGCTTCTGGGAACCTTTTTTTTAGGCGAAAGAATGCTTCGGATATAACTTCTTCTACTAATTCTAAATTTTTTGTTACTTTTGCAGTCTCTCCAGATATTCGGGTGATGGTAAGAAGGTTTTCGACCATATTTAAAAGCCAGTTGCAATCTTCATATATTTGAAAAACAAACCTTCTTTTTTCACTGTCAGAAAGAAAAGATTCATTTTCTAAATATGTGCTGCTTGCCCCAAGCATACTTGTAAGGGGTGTTCTTAAATCGTGGGAGACTGCTCTTAACAAATTGGCTCTTACTTTTTCTTTTTCAACTTCCATTAAAATTTTTTCTTGTTTTGCTAGAAGCTCTCCTTGTTTTTTCATATGGCTTGTGGAAGCAGAAGTAATAAGAGAAATAAGGAGCATGCCAAAAAAGGTAACGGGATAGCCGCTTAAGGTAAAGTTAATTTGATTATAAGGATAAGTAAATAAGTAATTGACACTCATAACTCCTGCTAAAGAAACAAGAATGCCTGGAAGATAACCTACGGTAAAGCGAGCTGTTAAAACTGTGGACAATATGTAAAGGATGGAAATATTTTGAATGCTGTCCACAGAGTGAAAAAAGAAAAAGGAGGAAGCAGTAGCGGCAAAGAGCATGAAAATAGTAACGAAAAAATTGCGAAAATAAGGAGAAGAAAAACAAGATCTATATTTAGTCATAAGGAAGCTCCTTTTTTTTAGTTAAGGGAACAATTTTCATTATTATACAACAAGAGAAGGAACAGATAAATCTTTTTTCATGAAAAAATGTTACAAAACCTTTGTGGGGAGAATGATGGAATAGAAGGAGGATAAAGAGAATACATTATAAAAAGTAGATTGGGAGTTATTGTATGAGATTTAGCGAGCTAAAGGAGAAGCAAGTAATCAATATAAACAATTGTAAATGTTTAGGATGTACAGCAGATTTGGAGTTTGATCCTTGTAGTGGATGCATATCAAAAATTTATGTTCCTCCTCATGGAAAGTTTTGCAATTTTCCTTGGAACAAAGCAGAATATGTTATAGATTTTTGCCAGATTAAGCAAATAGGGCCTGATGTGGTCCTGGTAGATATTTGCGAAGAAGCCAGTTTTGTAGATGGGAAAGAAAAAAATAAGTTTGACAGGTAATGGATGAACGTCATATAATAAGACAATAAATTACAATATGTAACTTAGTATAGACAAAGAAAAAATCAATAAACAGAGAGGAAGAAAAGATGAAATGCCCATTTTGCGGACATGATAATACGAGAGTAATTGACTCAAGACCTGCGGATGAAAATAATTCCATTCGAAGACGCAGAGCTTGTGATGGATGTGACAAGAGATTCACCACTTATGAAAAAATGGAAACAATTCCTCTTATTGTTATGAAAAAAGATAAAAATAGAGAGGCTTATGATCGCTCGAAAATAGAAGCAGGTGTATTAAGGGCATGTCATAAGCGGCCTATATCTGCTTCTCAAATTAATCAATTGATTGATGAAGTGGAGAATGCTATTTTCAATATGGAGGAAAAAGAAATCAAAAGCGCTGTCATTGGAGAGTTAGTCATGGATAAGTTAAAAGGACTAGAAGCAGTGGCCTATGTGAGATTTGCCTCCGTTTACAGAGAATTTAAAGATATTAATACATTTATGGATGAACTTAAAAAGGTACTTGGGCATGAGCTGGAGGAGTGAGAGGGGATCCCATAAGTTGGGATAAGACGTTTGGGATTCCCTCCTTTTTTATGCAAAAACATATAGATTCCCCTCTATAGGAGATAAGAAATCAACTTTTTGGGATATCCCTTTTTTCAAAGGGTATAAAAGTTATCCAGACAGACAGGGCCAGAAAGGACTTCCCGTAAAACATAGAGATTTTTGTTTTCTCTAACAGCAAGATTCCATTTCACAAGGGAGAGGCAGCGGTTTGTAATTTCAATAGCCGTAATGCCGCTTGGGTGGACGCAGCTACCTGTATTACAATAGCGAAGGCTTTCTTCGCCGAGTCTTGGCCGGTGGGTATGTCCTGTAATAAGGAGTCGATGATGATCCTCAGCCCATTTTGACAAACGTTTTTCCACATTATTTTTTCTATGATAGTTTTTGGCAGCGCTTGTAGGATCTAAGACGCCAAAGCGTTCTGCAGGTTTCCATAAATAACGGACAAGGAAGCGGGAAAATTTCCAGAACGTGGAATTTAGCAAATCTCCTTGATGACCATGGGTTAAATAGATGGTATTTCCTGTTTTTGTATCTTGCAAAATAAGACCAGAGAGGAAAACAGAGGATAACTTCTTTTTTACCATATCATGATTTCCATAGAGGAGGTAGAGCCGATGAGCCATATGAAAAGATTCTAAAAGATCAAAAATAGGATGGTGGGAATCAGCAATTTGTTTAAGGCTTCGGTTTTCCCATAGTTCATCCCCATCCCCTAGTTCTATATAGATATAGTTATTTCTATAATAGTGCTGCATGGCAGCCATATATAAATGCTGATTTTTTAAAAAATTATCATTAGTATTTCCTACTCCCCTGTGGCAGTCGCTCATAAGTATATATTTGGTATGCCTTGTAAGGGGAAGGACAGGGGCTTTTTCAAAAGCCTTATCTAACCTGGAAGCATATCCCATCATTACTTCCTCCTTTTTCCTTTATACTTACGAATGGAGATGAGGCGTTTAAAAGCAGGAGGCAGATAAAAATAAAGGTATAGGAGACGGTCATAGGAACATACAAAGGGTTTGGTTATCCACTGGTAAAGTGAGCATAACATTCGGTTTTTCCATTGGGCAATAGGCACCCATAATTTTTGAAAAAATCCTTTGTTCTTTTTATGGGGGGAGCAAAATAGGAAGGATACATTTGTGCGGCATAGACAAACATCCCCAGGCTCATATCCAAGCTTGAAAAAGGAAGCAAGGAAGGCATCTCTCATCTCATAGTTTGGAAAAGTGATGGATATTTCCATGGATAGATCCGATGGTTTTGTAAAAATTCCCATGGAAAACACTGTAAGCCACCAATGTCTCCCACAAATACAGGAAAAAGGTTCTCCAAATCGATAAAGTTCAATAGAAAAATCAAGAATTTCTTCATTAGAGACGCTATGAAAAAAATGATAGGGAAGCTGATCAGGAGACAAAAGGCTGTCAGAACAGTAAATACCAATTTCTCCTCCTGTATTAATGCCATATTGTCCCTTCCACCATTGGATGAGCCATGTTTTGCCCCTATAATGAAAATAAACAGGTTCACAGTCAAAAATAAGGTTAAAAAAGGGGGCGTTTTTGTCATATAAGGCAGAGTAACCAAATTCCCTTTGCCATGCATCAAAAGAAGAAGTAAAGATATCTTCCTTGCAGCAGCAGCAAAAGCCAAAAGGTTCTATGAGAGTATTTAAAAGATGGCATTTTTCCTTTTGACACATTTCTGTTATTTTACAAAGGATCTTCTTTTTTCGAAAATGATTGATTATAACAAAGAATACTGCAATAACAAGAAAGATAGAAAATAAAATATACATACTCATCATCCCTAAAAAGGAATTTGATATATGTTATGAAGAAAAGAGATGTTTTGTTCCTAGGATTTGACAAAAAAGAACAAAAGAAAAAGAAAAGAAATGGTACAATAGCAATGAAATCCCTTGCTTTTTATGGAAAAATAGGCTACAATTAATCCGCAATAAAAATTAAATAAAAAAAGAAGAGGAGATAACACATGAGAAAAAAAGGAAACATCCTTTTAGTGTCTGTGTTAACGACACTAACCATTGCACTGAGTGGATGCTCAGGCGATAAGGCGGGTGGTTCTTCAGGGATTGTTGTTGGAATACCCCAAGATCTTGAAGACAGTCTTGACCCACACAAAGCAGTTGCGGCAGGAACGAAAGAGGTATTGTTTAATGTATTTGAGGGCTTAGTAAAGCCTGATCAAGAAGGAAATTTAGTTCCAGCTGTAGCAAAGGAATATCATATTTCAGAAGATGGAAAAACATATATATTCTCTCTAAGAGAAGGTATTACTTTCCACAATGGAAATCCTGTTACCGTTGAGGACGTTATCTATTCTATTGAAAAGTGCGCTGATACAGAAAATGGTGGACCATTGGTATCGGCGTATTCTATTTTAGAGGGAGTCAAAGCAGTGGATGAACACACTGTGGAGATCTACTTAAAGGAGCCAGATACAGAATTTTTGGCTTATATGACGACAGCTATTGTACCAAAAGGACAGGAAGACATAGACACAAACCCAATAGGAACAGGACCTTTTACCTATGTATCCCGTTCGCCTCAAGAAAACATTATTATGGAAAGATACGATGGCTACTGGGGGGAAAAAGCAAAAATAGAAAAGGTAACCTTTAAAATTGTAGCAAATCCAGATACAGTTGTCTTGGAGCTGGAAAGTGGGGCCATGGATTTGTACCCAAGAATTACTGCACCCCAGGCAGAAGAGCTGTCCGATCAATTTTATATTGAAGAAGGGACCTCAAATTTAGTGCAAGCCCTTTATTTAAACCATGATAGAGCGCCTTTTGACAATAAAATGGTTCGACAGGCAATGTGTTACGCCGTAGATAAAAAGGAGCTGTTAGAGCTGACAGCAAAAGGGAAGGGAACGATTATTGGCAGCAGTATGTTTCCTACGTTTCAAAAGTATTTTATCGAAGAATTAGGGGATTATTATCCGACAGATATAGAAAAGGCAAAAGCTCTGCTAAAAGAAGCTGGTTATGAGGACGGCTTTTCCTTTACCATTACAGTACCTTCCAATTACCGCTACCATGTAGAAACTGCACAAGTACTTATAGAACAGCTAAAGAGGATAGGTATTACAGGAGAAATCCAACTCATTGAATGGGATAGCTGGCTGAGTGATGTATATGCAGGAGGAAATTTTGACGCAACGGTCATAGGGGTGGATGCTTCTTCCCTTACAGCAAGAGCATTGCTGGAACGATTTACAACAGAAGGGGATGGAAATTTTATACATTACTCCAATGAAGAATATGATGCTTTATTCAAAGAGGCAAGAGCTTGTACTGATGATGAACAACAGGTGGAAATATATAAAAAGATGGAAAAAATATTAACAGAGGATGCAGCCAATATTTATATTCAAGATACGGCTCAGCTTGTGGCCGTCCATCAAAATTTGGGTGGATATGCCTTTTATCCTCTTTATGTACAAGACATGTCCCTCATTTATGAAAAAGATGGGGAGGAGTAGCTAGAAAATGAAATGGCTGTTAAAAAAGCTGGTTATCTTTTTGCTGACTCTTCTTGCTATTTCTATGCTGGCCTTTTTAGCCTTTCAAATGATACCAGGGGATCCTGCCCTGTCTCTTCTTGGGACAGAGGCTACCCCTGAGAGAGTGGAAGCCCTTAGAGAAAAAATGGGACTCAACGATCCAATTATCCTTCAGTTTGGAAGGTGGCTTTTGCAGTTTGTGAGAGGAGATATGGGGACTTCGTACAGTTATCAAATGTCTGTATCAGAAATGTTAAAAGGAAAATTGATGATTACTTTAACATTAACAGGACTTTCCTTTGTTTTTATTCTATTGCTGTCTATTCCCATTGGCATTTTTGGGATAAAAAAGGGAGGGCTTTTAAACAAGTGTATTGGAATAGTAAACCAGATAATTATGGCTGTTCCTCCCTTCTTTGGCGGAATTCTTCTCACTTATTTTTTTGGTGTTGTACTTCGTGTTTTTCGTCCGGGAGGTTTTGTATCGTATGAACAAGATGTGATAAGTTTCTTTCTCTATTTGCTTGTTCCTGCCATGGCCATTGCCCTTCCTAAGGCGGCCATGACTATAAAATTTCTCCAAGATTCTATTTTAAAAGAGATGAATCAAGATTATGTAAGAACAGCTCTTAGCAGGGGCAACAGCCAGGGACAAGTATTGTATTACCATATACTGAAAAATGCCATGATTCCTGTTATCACTTTTCTTGCTATGGCTTTAGCAGATATAGTGGCAGGGAGTATGATTATAGAACAGGTCTTTAGCATACCAGGAATTGGAAGAATGCTTATTGCTTCCATATCAAACAGGGATTACCCAGTTGTGCAGGCAATTGTAGTGCTCATGGCATTTCTTGTCGTTTTGCTAAACTTTCTGGCAGATATTCTTTACCAAAAACTCGATCCTCGAACGGGAGGGAAGAAAATATGAAGAAGGAGAAAAAAAGAAGCTTTCTTCTGGGAATAAGTATTTTACTCGTTTTATTTTGTTTTGTATTCTCTAGTTTTTTTTATATGCCCTATGATCCCAATCAAATGGACAATGGGAATAAGTTTGCAGGAATATCCTTAACACATTGGATGGGATGTGATAATTTTGGCAGAGATATTTACAGCCGTATATTACAGGGAACGAGAACTACATTTTTGGTCGCCTTTTTTACGGTTATGATAGGCGGAGGGATAGGAACAGCGCTAGGAGCCATAACAGGATATTTTGGAGGGTGGCTGGATGAGATTTTAATGAGAATAAATGATGCAGTAGCCGCCTTTCCTAATTTCCTCTTAGCTCTTGTAGTGATTAGTTTAATAGGTCCAGGGATGTCCAATGTGATTATGGCCTTGGGCATTGTTTTTATTCCAGGTTTTGCAAGAATTGCCAGGGGAGAGTTTCTTCGATGCAGGAATATGGATTATGTAAAAAGTGCTAAACTAATGGGAGCTGGGCCCTTTCGCATTATTATTTTTCATATTTTTCCAAATACCATCCCTGTTCTTTTATCAGCAGTGACCATTGGATTTAATAACGCAGTTATTGCCGAGGCAAGCATGAGCTTCCTTGGTATTGGAGTGCAGCCTCCAGACGCCAGTCTTGGAAAAATGTTATCAGAGGCTCAGGCTTATTTATTTTCTACACCTTCTTACGCTTTTTTTCCAGGAATGGTCGTTGTGCTTCTCGTTTTAGGTTTCAGCCTCCTTGGAAATGGGCTGGAAAGGAAGGCATAAATGTTAAAAGTAAAAGAATTAAATATTACTTTTCAAGATAGGGGAAAGCCAGAAACAGCAGTAAAAGATCTGTCCTTTGATATGAAAGAGGGAGAACGGGTAGGAATCGTAGGAGAATCTGGTTCTGGGAAAACAATGACAGCCCTTGCTATTGCAGGTCTTTTAATGAGAAAGGATGTGAAAAAGAAAGGAGAGATTTTATGGGAGGGAAAGGATATTTTATCCTTTAATAATAAAGAGCTTTGTCAGTATCGAGGGAAAGAAATGGGAATGATTTTTCAAGAGCCAATGACATCCCTTAATCCAGTAAAAAAAATTGGATGGCAGATGGAAGAAAGCTTGAGAATTCATGGAAAATACACAAAAAAAGAAAGGTATGAAAAAGCCATTGCCCAGCTTATGGAAGTAGGCCTTTTGGATGCCAAAAAAGTTTACCATCAATATCCCCATGAGCTGTCTGGGGGCATGAGGCAGAGAGTCATGATAGGGGCAGCCCTCATTTGTAACCCAAAGCTCATGATTGCGGATGAGCCGACGACTGCTTTGGATGTCACAGTCCAAGCTCAAATTTTACAATTATTAGAAAAAAGAAACATAGAAAAGAAAACGGGAATTCTTTTTATTTCCCATGATTTAGATCTCGTGCAAAAGCTTTGCGAGAGGGTGATTGTCATGCATAAGGGAATGATTGTAGAAAAAGGTTTAGCTAGAGAGGTGTTTACTGCTCCTTCCCATGAATATACAAAAAAGCTCATCGCCTCTATCCCAAAAGTAGAGAGAAAAAAAGGAGAAGAGGAACTTGGATAAACATATTTTAAAAGTGAAAGATTTAAGAGTTTCTTATGAGGAAGGCAAAGAAGTATTAAACCATGTTTCTTTTCAAGTAAAGGAAGGAGAGACTGTGGGATTGGTAGGAGAGAGTGGATGTGGGAAATCTACCTTGGCAAAAGCCATCCTTGGCATGGTTCCAATACAAGAAGGGGAGGTAGTCCATTATTCCTCTATGCCTCAGATGGTATTTCAAGATCCTTACAGTTCACTAAACCCTGCAAAAAAAATAGGATGGATTTTAGAGGAACCTCTAAAAATTCAAAAAAAACTAAACAAAGGGGAACGAAGAGAGAAAGCGGAACAAATGATGGAAAGGGTAGGACTGGATCCTGCTTTTTTGGAGAGATATCCAAACATGTTAAGTGGCGGACAAAGACAGAGGGTAGCCATTGCTCTTGCCCTTATGCTGGATTCAAAACTGATCATTGCGGATGAGGCTGTATCTGCCCTAGACGTTACTGTTCAGGCTCAAATTTTAGATTTATTTCTCAAAATTCAAAGGGAAATGGGGGTTTCCTTTTTCTTTATATCCCATGATCTAAGAGTTGTTTATCATTTATGCCATTATGTTCTTGTCATGAAGGAAGGAAAAATTGTAGAAGCTGGCGATGTAGAACAAGTCTATTTTACCCCAAGAGATAACTATACAAAGACATTGCTAAAAGCTGCAGACATTGGAAGCTAGAATGGAGATGAATGAGGAAATGTTTCAAATATTTTATCCAGATGAATATAAGGAGTCTGCCTATCATATTGATTTCCAAAAAAAATATGAGGAAGGCTACAGAGGGATCATTTTTGACATTGATAACACCCTAGTTCCCCACGGCGCTAAGGCAGATAAAAGGGCAAAAAATCTTATTAAGAAGCTGAGGAAAATAGGGTATGGGGTTTTATTTCTCTCCAATAATAAGGAAGCTAGAGTTGCTATGTTTAATAAAGAAATCAAAGCTCCTTATATATACAAAGCGGGAAAGCCAAATGTAAAAAATTACAATAAGGGTATGGAGATGTTAGGGAGTGGAAAAGAACATACATTGTTTGTGGGAGATCAGCTTTTTACAGACGTGTGGGGAGGAAAGAAAGCAGGACTTTATACAATTTTAGTAAGGCCTATGGATAAGAGGGAAGAAATACAAATTGTTTTAAAGAGAATATTGGAAAAGCCTATTTTATGGACTTATATGAAAAAAAGGAAAAAAATGTAGAATGAAAGGCATGAGTAAGCTATGAAAAATGTAAATGGAAGGACAAGGCTTTTAGGATTAATAGGGAACCCCATAGAGCACACCCTTTCTCCCTTTATTCATAATTATCTTTCTGAAAAACTTTCCATAAATGAAGTGTATGTTCCCTTTCTAGTAGAACAAGAAAGATTAAAGGAGGCTGTGAGGGGGGCCTATGCATTGAATGTTTTTGGAATGAATGTGACCATTCCTTATAAAAATCAGGTGATAGAATATCTTAAAGAGATAGACGTCTTGGCTAAAGAGATAGGAGCAGTCAATACATTAGTGCGGATAAAAGATGGGTATAAAGGATATAATACGGACGCCTTAGGACTTCTTCGGGCAATGGAATCCCAAGGTATTGCCATTAAAGGGGAAGAAGCCATTGTCATTGGAGCAGGGGGAGGGGCAAAGGCCGTTGTCTCCCTCCTCTTAAAGGAAGGAATCAAAGGTATTTATTTGTGCAATCGGCATAAGGAAGGAGCCCAAAAGCTGGCAAAGGAAGGAGTTATTCCAATGGGATTTGATGAAATAAAAAAAATTCCCTATAAAAAGTATTTGGCAGTTCAGACAACGCCAGTTGGCATGTTCCCAAAGGAGGGAAGGGCCCCAGTGGAAGATGAAGAGTTTTATAAAAAAATACATACAGGAATTGACTTGATCTACCGTCCCTTTTCTACCAAATTTATGGAAATGGTAAAAGAAGGAGGCGGGAAAGCCTTTAACGGTTTAAAAATGCTCTTGTATCAGGGAGTTATTGCCTATGAACTTTGGAATGATAGAAAGGTGCCAGAAGACATTATTTATCTTTTATATGAAGAGTTGAAAAGGGAGCTGAACATAAGTGAATAACACTATTTTGTTAATAGGATTTATGGGAGCAGGGAAAAGTACTATAGGAAAGGAGCTGGCTCTTCGTCTTTCCTATTCCTTCCTTGATACAGATGAAATGATTGAGAGGAAAGAGGGAAGGGAGATTTCTCAAATTTTTTTGCAAGAAGGGGAGGAGACTTTTCGAAATATGGAAACAACTCTTTTAAAAGAGTTAAACCATGTTGATAAAAGAGTCATATCTCTTGGGGGAGGTATGGCAATAAGAGAAGAGAATCAAAAGCTTATGGACGCTTTAGGTTCTGTTATCTATTTAAGAGCGAGAAAGGATACGATTATAAAGCGGTTAAAAGGGGATAGGTCAAGACCTCTTCTAAAGGGAGAAAGAGTAGAGGAAAAGGTAGAGAATTTGATGAAGGAGAGGGAGCCAATTTATGAAAAGGCAGCCCATATTTTGGTAGATACAGATGGAAAAACGATAAAAGAGATCGTGGAGGAGATTGTAGGTATTTTATGAAATTATTAGTGATTAATGGACCAAACTTGAATTTTCTTGGAATAAGGGAAAAAGAAGTTTATGGAATGGAAAATTACGAATATTTGCTGAGACAGATACATAAAAAGGCAGAGGAAATGGGAATCCTTGTAGAAGTATATCAAAGCAATCATGAAGGCGCTATTATTGACAAAATACAGGAAGCGTATTTTGACAAAATTCATGGAATCATTATTAATCCAGGGGCGTATACCCATTACAGCTATGCCATAAGAGATGCCCTTGCCTGCATGAAAATACCGAAAATAGAAGTACATATTTCGAATATAATGGAAAGAGAAGACTTCAGAAAAATATCGGTTATAAGAGAAGTATGTGATGAACAAATCAAAGGGGAAGGACTGAAAGGATATGAGAGAGCTATGGAATTAGCAGTAAAACTTATAGAGAACAATAAAAAGTAGTTGAAATATGGAGATTTTTAGTATAAACTAATAAAAGAATGATAATTGGGAACAGAATTAGGAGGAATATGGGAATGATATCAGCAGGCGATTTTAGAAATGGCATAACTATTGAATTGGATCATAATATTTTTCAAATTATAGAATTTCAACATGTTAAGCCAGGTAAAGGAGCAGCCTTCGTTCGAACGAAGTTAAAAAATATCAAAAACGGAGGAATTGTGGAAAAAACCTTCAGGCCCACTGAGAAATGTCCGCAGGCACGCATTGACAGAAATGATATGCAATATTTATACAACGATGGAGACTTATACCACTTTATGAATGTGGAAACCTATGATCAGATAGCTTTAAATGAAGATTCTATCGGGGATGCATTAAAGTTTGTAAAAGAAAATGATATGGTAAAGGTATGTTCTCATAATGGAAATGTCTTTGCGGTAGAACCTCCTTTATTTGTAGAATTAGTCATTACAGAGACAGAACCTGGATTTAAAGGAGATACAGCCACGGGAGCTACGAAGCCTGCAATCGTGGAGACAGGAGCAACGGTCTATGTTCCTCTTTTTGTTGATCAGGGAGATACCATAAAGATTGATACAAGAACCGGCGAATATCTATCCCGCGTATAAATGAAATGAATTTCTGGAGAGACCCATGAGGCAATGGAGCGGATTGTTCCATTGTCTTTTTCTAGTTGTTATGAAAATCCATAAAAAGGAAGAAAGGAGCAAAAAGAAGGTATGACGTATAAGCAGTTTTTAGAAAAGATAAAACAAGGGGTATGTGATTTTATGGGAGGAGAAGTGGAAGTAATCATGAGCACCATTATGAAAAATAATGGAATATTTATGGATGGACTTTCCATTATAGAAGATGGAAAAAATATTTCTCCTACAATTTATATAAATGGGTATTATGAAGAGTATAAACAAGGAAAATCCATTAGTTCCATTATTTATGATATTGTTGCCATATATGAAGATGGGAAGTTAAAAGAAAATATTAATGTGGAATTTTTTGTAGATTATGAAAAAGTAAAGACTAGGATTGTTTTTAAACTCATTAATTATAAGAAAAATAAAAAATTACTAGAGCAAGTGCCCCACAGAAAATTTTTGGATCTAGCGGTTGTCTATTATTGCATTGTACTCAATGACGTTTTGGGAAATGCAACAATATTAGTCTATAATGCTCATAAAACTTTGTGGAACATTACAGAAGAAGATTTATATAAAAAAGCTAAGGAAAATACCCCGAATATTTTAGGCGTGGAATTTAAAAGTATGGAGGAAATTATTGAGGAAGTGCTTACTGATGAATTACACAAGAAGAAACAGGATGAAAATGCCGAGGAAGAGCTAAAGGCCTGGCTTACGGAAACTTTTTCAAAGAAAGAAGAAAAAGGATCTGCTCCTATGTATGTTCTTACAAATAAGACACGAATCTTTGGGGCAAGCTGTCTTTTATACGAAAATATTTTAGAAGTTTTGGGAAAGAAAATTAACCATGATTATTACATATTGCCAAGCAGCATACATGAAGTCATTATTGTGCCTTCCTGGAAGGAGGAAGATCCAGAAATGCTAAAAAATATGGTAAAAGACGTAAATACAAACCAAGTAGAAGTGGAAGAAGTATTATCTGATGAAATTTATTACTATAGTAGGGAAAAAGGTGAATTAGAAAAATTATAAAAGATATGTGAAAAAAGTTTGAAATTTTATTTTTTTATTTGCAATCTTAAATTTTTTGTTGTATTATGTTTGAGTATAGCGTTTACACTGTTATAAAATGTAAACAAAGAGGTGTGCACCCGTAGCTCAGGGGATAGAGCAGTGGATTCCGGTTCCATGTGCGGGCGTTCGAATCGTCTCGGGTGCATTCTTATACTACATGTACCACAAAGTAGCAAAAGCTGGAAAGGATGATCATATTAATGAAAGATACAGCAGATGCAAAAATAGGGTTTATACAAAAGAATTTAAAGTGGATTATTGTCGGGGCTATAGGCCTTGTTTTAATTATTGGAATTGGTATTTTTATTATTCAAATGACAAAAGAAAAAAGCAGCGTAGGCAGCGATATAGTAGAAAATAACAGTGAAGAGAAAACAACGTCAATAAAAGTGCCTAATAAGAAAATGGAATTAAATAAATATCCAGAAGTCAATGCACTGATTGATCAATATTTTGCTGCATTGGTTCAAGGAGATACAGAAACCCTCTCTTCTATTTCCATTCCAGGAAGCGTGGACGAAGAAAGTCTTATATTTATAAAAGAAAAAGCAAAATATATTGAAGACTATATGGATGTAGAAGTATATACAAAACAAGGACCTTATGAAAATACATGGGTGGTCTTTGCAGCTTATAACTTCAAATGGGTGAATTTGGAACCGCTGACTCCTGGATTGCTTTCCTTCTATGTCATGAAGCAGCCAGATGGTACTTTATTGCAAAGTACTGACGCAGAAATATTAGATGACAAAGATGCAGAGACCTATATTGCAATTATTTCCCAGCAGGACGATGTGGTAGATCTAGTAAATAAAATAGATGCGGAATACACAGAGGTGTCAGAGACAAACGCAGAAGTAGAGACGATGATCGAGAGTGTGAATCAAAATTTAAGAGCCGATGTGGAAGCTGCTAGGAAGGCTCTTAATAATCAAGAGCCTCCAGAAACAGATGTGGCAGCTGCAAATCCAGAGGAGGAACCAAACACAGTACAAGAAGCGCAACAAGTGAAAACGTTGGATACTGTCAATATACGAAAGTCTGCCAGTGAAGAAGGAGAAAAACTAGGACAGGCTATTCTTGGAACAGTATATTCTAAATTGGAAGAATTGGCAAATGGATGGACAAAGATAGACTTTAATGGAACGGAAGCTTATATTAAATCGGAATTCCTAGAAGATGTTGCACTGGAAGAGGATAAGGGAAATACAGAAGATGAAAATAGTACTGAAGTAGCTGATGGAGGACAGGAAGAAGGGAATACAGCAGCTCCTTCCCCTTCTTCAGGGAGAGTAAGGGTAAAAGAGGCTGTAAATGTACGCAAATATCCTAGCACAGATGGAGAAGCTCTTGGAAAAGCCTTCCAAGGAGAGGAATATGAATTGATTGTTGCCCAGGCAGACGGTTGGAGCAGAGTTCGGTATCATGGGCAGGAAGCTTATATTAAAAGTGAATTTTTAGAGTAGGTAGAATTCTTAAAGGAATAGTTGGTGAAAGGGAACGCTGTCCAATAGGCATAAGAATGTCTATCGTTCAGCGTTCCTTTTATAATGGAATAATTTTTTTTGATGGGGGAATAAGGAAAACTTGTTTATAACATAATATACTTGTAGGATGGCAGAAGAAGCATGGATAAAATTAGAGAAAAAAGAGGTATAAGTATATGAAAAGAAGTGATAAACAAGTTTTAAAAGAAATTCAAAAGGCAGCAAAACGTTCATTAAATACAATCCATACAATTTCAGAAAAGGTATATGATGATGCTCTTGCTTTAGATTTAAATCGTCAGGCTTTAAAATACACAGAAATAGAAGACAAAACATCAAAATACCTTCTCTCTCATAAGGAAAAGCCCTATTCTCCTAAGGCAATGGATAAAGTAAAGACTTTTTGTGAGGTGCAGGCAGGAACATTGTTAAATACAAGTACAGGACATATTGCAGAGATGATGATCTTAGGAAACAGTAAGGGCATGATCCAAATGTATAAAACATTAAGCAGGAATGAAGATGCTGGCCAATATGCTATGGAAATGGCAAAAGAGTTTGTAGACTTTGAAGAGAAAAATATTGAACGTTTGCGAGAATACTTATAGATCTCCAAAAAAATAGAAAAAAAACTTGCCAAGTGACTTTTGCTAGTTATATAATAGTGTTTAAATAGAGAAACTCTGTTCTTATAAAGAGATAAAGTCATTAAGGAGGAAATGGAGATGTCATATGTTGACGAAATAATTGCATTAGTAGAGAAACAAAATCCAGCTGAACCAGAATTTCACCAGGCAGTAAAGGAAGTTTTAGAATCTTTAAGAGTTGTTATAGAAGCCAATGAACAAGTATACCGAAAAGATGCTTTGTTAGAAAGAATTGTGAACCCAGAGAGACAGTTTAAGTTTAGAGTGCCTTGGGTGGATGATAATGGACAGGTTCATGTGAATACAGGATATCGAGTTCAATTTAATAGTGCTATTGGGCCATATAAAGGAGGACTGCGTCTCCATCCATCAGTAAACTTGGGTATTATTAAATTTCTTGGATTTGAACAGATTTTTAAAAATTCCCTCACAGGCTTGCCTATTGGCGGAGGCAAAGGAGGATCTGATTTTGATCCCAAGGGTAAGTCGGATAGAGAAGTCATGGCATTTTGTCAAAGCTTTATGACAGAATTATGTAAATATATTGGGGCAGATACAGATGTTCCAGCTGGAGATATTGGAACAGGAGCAAGGGAAATCGGTTATTTATTCGGTCAATATAAGAGAATTAAGGGTGTATACGAAGGAGTACTTACAGGCAAGGGATTAACCTATGGGGGATCCTTAGTGAGGACAGAGGCAACAGGATATGGACTCTTGTATTTGACAAAAGAAATGTTAAAATGTAATGGACATGATATAAAAGGAAAGACTATCCTTATTTCAGGTTCTGGGAATGTAGCTATTTATGCTGCCCAAAAGGCAAAGGAGCTTGGAGGAAAGGTTGTGACAGTTTCCGATTCCAACGGATGGGTATATGACCCAGAAGGAATTGACATAAAAGCCCTCAAGGAAATCAAAGAAGTAAAAAGAGAAAGACTTACATCATACAAAAATTATAGACCTCAGTCAGAATATCATGAAGGGAAAGGAGTTTGGACAGTGAAAGGAGATATTGCCCTTCCCTGTGCAACCCAGAATGAATTGGATCTGGAAGATGCAAAAGCTTTAGTAGCCAATGGGGTTATCGCTGTTGCAGAAGGAGCGAACATGCCGTCTACCTTAGAAGCAACCCAATATTTCTTAACCCACAAAGTATTATTTGCCCCCGGAAAGGCAGCCAATGCAGGAGGTGTGGCCACTTCTGCTTTGGAAATGTCTCAAAATAGTGAACGGTTAAGTTGGACCTTCCAAGAGGTAGATAGCAAGCTTCAACATATTATGGTAAATATTTTCCATAGTATGGATGAAGCGGCAAAACGTTACAATGCAGAAGGAAACTATGTAGTAGGAGCCAATATTGCTGGCTTTGAAAAAATTGTTGAGGCCATGAACGCTCAAGGAATTGTATAACATATAACTACCAAAAAAGTCCAGTTTGTGGAAAGGTTTCCATAGCTGGCTTTTTTATTGCATAAGACAGAAAATCTCTGTTAAGAAATTTTTAAGATTTTTCAAAAGAAACAAACATGTATAAATAAAATATTTATGATACAATAAATTCGGAAAAAAAATGTGTATGGAAACTAGTAAGATTTCAGAAGGGAGTAAAAATATTCACATGCCGCAAAAGATACTCGTTGTAGATGACGAACAGGAAATTGCAGATTTGGTAGCCTTGTACTTATCAAGTGAAGATTTTATTGTCTATCAATTTTATAATGGGGAAGATGCATTAAAATGTGTAGAAACAGAAAGTTTGGATATAGCAATTTTGGATGTCATGCTGCCAGATATTGATGGATTTACTCTTTGTCAACGTATACGGGAAAAGTTTAACTTTCCTATCATTATGCTGACTGCAAAGGAAGAGGAAATAGATAAGATTACAGGGTTAACCTTAGGGGCTGACGATTATATGACAAAGCCTTTTCGGCCATTAGAACTTGTGGCAAGGGTAAAAGCCCAGCTTCGCAGATTTACAAGATACAATACGTCAGAGCAGATAAAGGATGAGTCAGTGATAGCCTTTCGAGGATTAGTGTTAGATTTGAATACAAGGGAGTGTATTTTAAATGAGAAAAAGCTTCATCTAACCCCTATAGAATTTTCCATTTTGTGGTTTTTGTGTCTCAATAGAGGGCGGGTCGTTAGCTCAGAAGAACTTTTTTTAGAAGTGTGGGGAGAGAAATATTTTAGTAATGCTAATAATACAGTCATGGTCCATATACGGCATTTGAGAGAAAAAATGAAAGATTCTGCCGAGCATCCCAAATATATTAAGACTGTGTGGGGAATTGGCTATAAAGTGGAACGATAAATTTCTAAAGAATGTATTAAGAACCTATTAGGAAAAGGTAAGAATTTTCTAATAGGTTCTTAAGAATTTCATAATGGGATATTTATAGATAACCTGTATGATTTTGATAAAATATGTGATCAAAGTCGTACAGGATTTTACTTTTTTGGTCTTTATAAGGGGTTTAAAAGAAAGGGGATAGAAGTTAAAATGCAAAAGAAAAGAATAGGGGTTATTTTTGGAGGATGTTCTACAGAATATGAGATTTCTTTACAGTCAGCCTATTGGGTTATAAAGAACATAGATAAAGAAAACTATGAGGTTATTTTAGTAGGCATTACAAAAGAAGGGAATTTCCGCAGATTTTATGGGGATATAGAGGCTATTAGGGAAGACACATGGCATGAAGATAAACGTTGTGTGTCAGCGGTCATTTCCCCTAGTAGGGAAATTCATGGTTTAATAGAATGGAGAGGGAATCACACAGTTTTCCAATGGATTGACATAGCTTTTCCAATTCTCCATGGACAAAATGGAGAGGATGGAACAGTACAAGGCTTATTACAGCTGGCAGGCATTCCTTTTATTGGATGCGGTGTTTTAAGCTCAGCCCTTTGCATGGATAAAGACTTAGCCCATAAATTAGTCGAGGCAGAGGGAATTTTAGTACCCAAATCTGTCTTGGTGTATAAGGAGGAAAGTAAGGAAACAATACGTAGAAAAGTACAAGAACTTTCCTATCCTCTTTTTGTTAAGCCAGTTCATGCAGGCTCCTCCTTTGGTGTTACGAGAATTACAAAAGAGGAGGAGCTGGAGGCAGGGGTAGATCAAGCATTTCTCTTTGATGGGGAAGTGATTATAGAAGAAGAAATCAAAGGGTTTGAAGTAGGATGTGCTATTTTGGGAGATAAGGATTTATGTATAGGGGAAGTGGACGAAATTGAACTTTCAGGGGGCTTTTTTGATTTTAAGGAGAAATATACATTGGAAACTTCTAAGATACATATGCCTGCAAGAATAGAAAAAGAAAAGGCAGAAGAAATAAAAAGAACGGCAAAAAAAATATATAGAATATTAAAATGTTCTGGATTTGCCAGAGTAGATTTGTTTTTAACAACAAAAGGAGAAATTGTATTTAATGAGGTGAATACAATTCCTGGATTTACTTCTCACAGCCGTTTTCCCAACATGTTAAAAGGAATAGGAATGGAATTTTCCCAAATTATAGAAAGGCTGATTTTGCTAAAATTGTGAGAAAGATTTGACTTTGGGCCAAAATCATAGGCTATGATAAGGGAGAGAATAACAATGAAAGAGATTTTTTTATATGGAGAGCAAATTGGAAAGGGAAATCTCATTCTTGTAAATGGGGAACATGGGTTAAAAAGTGAGCCAGAGAGAAAAGAGTTGGAAAAGATAGTATCCCATTATGGAGAGATTTTTTTAAAGCGTCAAGTTTTTAGAATGATGTTTCACATTTTTCAAGAGATCCAATGTTTTGATGAAATTGTTCCTGTAAGTGGTTATCGTTCTTCAAAAGAGCAGATGGCCATTTATGAAAATTCCAAAAGAGAGAAGGGAGAGGAATTTACAAAAAAATATGTGGCAAGGCCCAATCATAGTGAGCATCAGACAGGGCTGGCCATTGACTTGGCAAAGAATACAGAAAATATTGATTTTCTCTGCCCTTATTTTCCAAGAAAGGGTATCTGCCAGAAGTTTCGGGAAAAAGCGCCTCTCTATGGATTTATTGAGCGCTATAAAAGAGGCAAAGAAGAAACAACGAACATTGCAGAAGAGCCTTGGCATTTTCGATACGTGGGCTACCCTCATTCAGAATGGATGGAGAAAGGAAATATGACATTGGAAGAATATATAGAGTACTTAAAGACATTTAAAGAGGAAGAGCAACATCTTATTACAACATGCAAAGATAGGGAATTTGAACTGTTTTATGTGCCTATAGAGGAAAAAGAGAGGAAAAAGATTTCCATACCAGACAGAACATTTTGCCAAGCTTCTGGAGACAATGAAGGGGGAATTATACTCACTTTGTGGAGGAATCTTTTATGAAATGGAGAAAAGATTACCCAGGTATTGATATATTCCGTATGATTGCTGCTATACTTGTTATTGGCATTCATACATGGCCTTTTGCAGATTTTGGAGAAATACCAGAGCTTTTATTTACAAGGACCATTGCCCGAATTGCTGTTCCCTTTTTCTTTATGGCTTCTGGTTTTTTTCTCTTTGGCAAGGGAGATGAAAAAGGACGGTCTGGATTTTTAAAAAAAACAAGTATACTTTATGGAGTTTCCATTCTTTTATATTTGCCAGTAAATATTTATTCAGGATATTTTAAAGAACCTTCTTTATTTTACAATATAATCAAAGACCTTATTTTCGATGGAACCTTTTATCATTTATGGTATTTGCCAGCATCCATTCTTGGCATGGGAATGGTTTTTCTTATGGTCAGAGGACTTGGCATGAAAGGAGGGCTGTGGATTTCTCTCATTTTATATTGTATTGGCTTATTTGGAGACAGTTACTATGGCTGGATAGAACAGGTTGGATTTATAAAAAAGATATACGATGGTATATTTGTCATAACGGATTATACAAGAAATGGTCTTTTCTTTGCGCCTATCTTTTTTTTGACAGGAGGAATGATTGCAAGGCAGAAGTGGAAATGGCAGAGAAATAAATGTATGTTCTTTTTTTTCCTCTTTCTTGCTTGTATGATAGGGGAATCCCTTCTTCTTCATCAATGGGAAATCCCAAAGTTTGATAGTATGTACATTTTTCTCCTCCCTTGCATGATTTTTCTCTTTCAATGGTTGATTGTAATCAGGGGAAAAAGCAGAAGATCCTTTCGTCTCTTGTCTATGCTTGTCTATCTCATTCATCCAATGATCATTATACTTGTTCGAGGAGGAGCAAAAGTTACAAAGCTTGAAAAGGTATTGGTTGAGAATCACCTGATTCATTTTTTTGTAGTAACAATAGTTTCTTTAGGAGTTTCAATAGGAATAGAGAAGATTTTCTCATTGAAAGGAGTGAAAAACAATGATAACCCATTATGGAAGCATGGAGAGAGCTTGGGCAGAAATTGACTTACATAAATTAGAGGAAAATGTAAAAACAATACAAAATCTTCTTCCTAAAAAATGTAAATTTATGGCTGTTGTAAAAGCAAACGCATATGGACATGGGGATGTAGAAACAGCGGCATTTTTAAACAAGATAGGGGTAGAGGCCTTTGCTGTAGCCACATTGGAGGAAGGCATTCATTTAAGAAAGTGTGGAATTCAAGGAGAAATTTTAATTTTAGGGTATACCCATGCTGGAAGGGCTAGGGAGCTTAGTCAAGAGGAATTAATACAAACCGTTGTAGATAGAGAGCATGGGGAAGCCTTAAATAAGATGGGATTTCCAGTAAAAGTGCATATTAAAGTAGATACAGGCATGCACCGCTTAGGAGAAAGCTATTGGGACAGCAAAGGAATTGGAAAGCTTTTTTTATTGAAGAATTTAATGATACAAGGCATTTATACCCATTTATGTGTGGCAGACAGCAAAGAGGAAGAGGATGTGGCTTTTACGAAAAGACAAATCCAACATTTTTATGAGACTTTAAGGGAAATAGAGAAAAAGGGGTATCCTCTCCCCTTAGTACATATTCAGAGCAGTTATGGGGTTTTAAACTATCCAGAGCTTCAATGTGATTATGCTAGAATCGGCATAGCATTATATGGGGTATATAGTAAAGAAGAAGAAGTAAAGACTCCCATAGAATTAAAGCCCATTATGGCTATTAGAAGCAGGGTCGCCCTTGTACGAAAAATTAAAAAGGGAGAAAGTGTAAGCTATGGAAGAAATTTTACTGCAAAAAGAGATACAAAGGTAGCTGTGCTTCCTATTGGATATGCAGATGGACTTCCAAGAAATATGAGTGGGGGACAAGTATTAATTGATGGGAAAAAAGCGCCTATTATAGGAAGAATTTGCATGGATCAGCTTATGGTAGATGTAACAGATATTCCAGATGTACAAAAGGATAGTGTGGCTACGCTTATTGGGAAAGATGGGAAGGAAGAAAGAAGGGCAGAGGAGGTGGCAGCAAATGCAGGAACTATTACAAATGAGCTCTTAAGCCGTCTGTCCACCCGTATTCATAGAATCTATGTGGATTCCTGACATTGCATATTCCTATTTTTTCTGTTATCATTGTCTTTGTCTATAGAAATAGGGAGAAAGGGAATGGAAGAAAAAATAAGGCTGAACAAATATTTAAGTGAAATAGGATTTTGTTCTCGAAGAGAAGCCGACCGACTCATAAGCGAAGGTAGGGTGTTTCTTTGTGACAGACAGGCCTTTGTAGGAGAGAAGATAGGAAGGGATGAAGAAATCTATGTAGATGGAAAAGGAGTAAAAAAAGAAGAACAAAAAGTACTTCTTGCCTATTATAAACCAAAAGGAATTGTTTGCACATCCCAAAAAAAGGAAAAGCATAATGTTATTGACGCCTTAGGCTATCCAATCCGAGTATATCCAGTGGGAAGACTGGATAAGGATTCCAGGGGACTTCTTCTTCTAACAAATCAAGGAGAGCTGGTCAATCAAATGATGCGTTCTAGAAATGGCCATGAGAAAGAATATATTGTAACTGTCCGCCAGAAAATTAAGGAAGAATTTCTAAAAGGCATGGCGAGGGGAGTTCCCATTCTTTCAACGGTCACAAAAAAATGTACCGTAGAGAAAATAGCAGATGACAAATTTCGTATTATATTGACCCAGGGATTAAACCGTCAAATACGCAGAATGTGTGAATATTTCGGCTATCAAGTGGAAGACTTAAAAAGAGTGCGCATCATGAACATAAAATTGGGAAACTTAATGCCGGGACAGTTTAGAGAAATAGAGGGAAAAGAAATGAGAAAGCTTCTTTCTTTGCTCAAAGCTTCCAGCAGTGAAAGGATTATCCAAAAGGGAGCGCATCCTGGAATGTTAGAAAGGGACAGGAAAGAATGAGGGTAATAAAGAGAATGAAGGAGTTAATTCCAATTCTAGATAGGGCAGCAAAGGCTTATTATCAGGGCGAAAGAGAAGTAATGGATAACTATGAGTATGATAAGCTTTATGAGGAGTTGGAGCAGTTAGAGAAAGAAAGCGGCATTGTATTGTCAGGAAGCCCTACAACAAAAGTAGGTTATGAAGTTTTATCTGAATTGCCAAAAGAAGCTCATGAGACAGGGATGCTCTCCTTAGATAAGACAAAGAATAAGGGAGAGCTGAAACAATGGTTAAAAGAAAAAGATGGGGTTTTATCTTGGAAGTTAGATGGATTGACCATTGTCCTCACATATGAAAAGGGGAGACTAATAAAGGCGGTTACTAGGGGCAATGGAGAAGTGGGAGAGGTTGTAACAAACAATGCAAAAGTATTTTCTAATATTCCTTTGACAATTACTTATAAAGAAACTCTTGTTTTACGAGGGGAGGCAGTTATCACTTACTCCGATTTTGAAAAGATCAATAAGGAATTGGAAGAAGAAGAAAAGTATAAAAATCCAAGAAATTTATGCAGTGGTTCTGTCAGACAGTTAAACAATGAGATAACAGCAAAGAGAAATGTGCATTTCTTTGCCTTTGCCTTAGTGAGAGCAGATCATAGGGACTTTGAAAATTCAAGAGAGAAGCAGCTTATATGGCTGGAATCCCTAGGATTTGAAATAGTGCCCTATAAAAAAGTATCTGGGGATAATGTGGAAAAAACAGTAGAAAATTTGGAAAGGAAAATACCAGAAAATGATTTTCCATCGGATGGACTTGTCCTTGTCTATGACGATATTGACTATGGACGTTCTTTAGGAAGTACTTCAAAATTTCCAAGGGATGCCATTGCATTTAAATGGGCGGATCAAACAAAAGAAACGATATTAAAGGAAATAGAATGGAGTCCAAGCCGCACAGGTTTAATTAATCCAGTAGCCATTTTTGAGCCAGTAGAACTGGAGGGAACGACTGTGAGCCGTGCATCCGTTCACAATATTAGCGTTATGAAAGCTTTGGAATTAGGTATTGGAGATAGAATATCTGTATATAAGGCGAATATGATTATCCCTCAGATTGGGGAAAATTTCACAAGAAGCAGAGCTCTTTTTATCCCAAAGGAGTGTCCAGCCTGTGGGGGACTTACAGAAATAAGGCAGGTAAATGATGTCCAATCTTTATATTGTACCAATCCAACGTGTCAGGCAAAAAAAATAAAGGCTTTTACTTTATTTGTAAGCAGAGACGGAATGAATGTAGAAGGATTGTCAGAAGCTACCTTGGAGAAATTTCTAGGAAAGGGATTTTTGAGAGAATTTGCAGATATCTTTCATTTGTCTCAACATAAGGAAGAGATTATGGAAATGGAGGGATTTGGCGAAAAGTCTTATAAAAATCTTTTAGATAATATTGAAAAGGCTAGAACGACAACATTACCAAAAGTAATATATAGTCTTGGAATTTTAAATATTGGTTTAGCCAATGCAAAAATGATTTGCAAAGAGTTTGGCTATGATGTGGAAAAGCTGTTAAAGGCTACAAAGGAAGAACTAAGTGAGATTGATGGGGTGGGAGAGGTCATTGCTTCTGCCTTTACAGATTATTTTGCAAAAGAAGAAAATAAAAACAATTTCCAAAAGCTTTTACAGGAGCTAATCATAGAGAAAGAAGAGGAAGTTTATGAGGAGGCTGTTTTAAAGGGAAAAAGTTTTGTCATCACAGGCAGCCTTAACCATTTTCCAAACCGTAACGCTCTAAAAACATTTATTGAACAAAGAGGGGGAAAGGTGACAGGAAGCGTAACAGGAAAAACAAGTTTTCTTATTAATAATGACAGTCTTTCTTCTTCTGGAAAAAATAAAAAGGCGAAAGAGCTCAACATAGCCATTTTATCAGAGGAAGATTTTCTTGAGATGGTTGAAAAGGCTTCTATGTAGTGAAAGGAAAGTTTTATATCTCTCTCTATTTTTTTGCGGTTTTTATGAACCGCTTTTTCAGATCTTATAGACCTTATTCCTAGTATATGGAAAAAGATTGCAAGAGTAACATTCCTATGATATACTTGCCATGGAATTTTATAACAAGTCTCTTGTCCTTTTTTTCAAATAAGGGCTAAGGCAATAGGAACGAAATGGATATGGATATAAAAAGGGGAATTTATGTTTGGATATATGAAGATATATAAAGAAGAATTAAAAGTAAAAGATTATAGAAAGTACCAGGCATATTATTGCGGCCTTTGTAAAAGATTAAAAGAAAAGTATGGTTTTTTAGGACAAATAACATTGACATATGACATGACATTTCTTATTATCTTATTAACATCTTTGTATGAATATAAGAGTAAATATATGGAAAAAACCTGCGCTATACATCCAGTAAAAAAGCATCCTTTTTTGTGGAATGAAGCAACAGATTATGGGGCAGATATGAATATTGCTCTCTGTTATTTTCATATGATGGATAAGTGGGAAGATGAGAAGAAAACATCGAGCTATCTCCTTATGGGAGCTTTAAGAAAATCTTATAAAGAAGTTGGAAAAAAATATAAAAGACAGTACAGAGTCATGAAGGGATGCTTAAATAAACTACGTCAATGTGAGAAAAGGGAAGAAAAAAGAATTGATTTGGCAGCCCGCTATTTTGGACAGCTACTAGGGGAACTCTTTGTTTATGAAGAGGATGTATGGGAGAAGACATTGCGAAGGATGGGATTTTATTTAGGAAAATTTATTTATATATTAGATGCTTATGATGATTTGGAGAAGGACATAATAAATGGAAATTATAACCCTTTAAAATATTATTATGAACAAGAGGATTATGAAAAAAGATGTAAAGAGATGCTCTGCTTTGTCATGGCGGAATGTACCAATGCCTTTGAATGTCTTCCATGTCTTAAGGATAAAGATATATTAAGAAATATTTTGTATGCTGGGGTATTTACAAAATATAATGAAAAACAAAAACGAAAAAGAGGAATAAAATTATGATAGCAGATCCTTATAAAGTGCTGGGAGTATCCAAGGATGCCTCCAATGATGAAATAAAAAAGGCCTATCGTCAGCTTAGTAAAAAGTATCATCCAGATTCTTATATGGATAATCCTTTAGCTGACTTGGCGGCAGAAAAATTTAAAGAAGTGCAGGATGCCTATGACCAGATTATGAAGCAGAGAAATGGAAGGGAGTTTTCAGGGGGAAATGGGAAGGGAAATACTTCCTATAATAATGATGATTTAAAGATGCAGGCAGTTTTAAACTATTTGAATGCCAGACATTACAAAGAGGCTCTCCATGCTTTGTCCAATATAGAAAGTCGAGGCGCCCGATGGTATTATTTCAGCGCACTAGCTCATTTGGGAATGGGAAACAATATCGAAGCGTTGAATCATGCAAGGGAAGCATCTCAAAGGGAACCATCCAACTTAGAATACAGGAATCTTGTCAACCGATTGGAATTTCGGGGACAGAGATATCAATCGACTCCTTATGGTTATGGAGATTCTTCTTGTGGCACAGGAAATATTTGTTGTGATTTGTGGTGTGCAGATACTTTGTGTGAATGCATGGGAGGGGATTTGTGTTTATGCATATAAGGTCGAAAGAAATGGCATTTTTAGGAATGATGACAGCCTGTTTTGCCATCTTCGTTTTCCTGGGAAGCATAGTAGAGAGCAGTACTTTGTTTTTCCTGTCAGCAGCATCTTTTTTAACAGGAATTGGAGTGAGAGAATATGGAATAAGGACAGGGGGCGTTTTTTTCCTTGCCAGCGCCCTTGTCTCCTTTTTTGTTGGACCAAACAAACTATATTGTATGACATGCACCCTTCTTTCCTTTTATATTTATATGAGGGAGTTTCTTTTTGATAAAATCGAAGAAAAAGGAAATTACTTAAAAAAGAGAAAACTCTTTTTATTGATAAAATGGATATTATTTAATGTATGTTATATTCCCCTTTTATTATTTTTTCCTTTCCTGTTTTCTTTTGGTGAAAAAGGAAAAGCTTGGCCCTGGCTGGTTTTTATGATTGGTCAGTTTGGCTTTTTTGTTTATGACAAGGCATACGATTATTTCCAAAGTTTTGTTTGGGAAAGGTGGAGAAAGCATTTTCCCCTAAAATGAGGGAAAAGATATAGAAATTGTGGAATAACAAAAAAATTCTGTACGAATGAGAGTAGGATATGATACAATAAAAAAAGTATAAAAATAGAAAACAATGGGGTAATAAGGGGAGGTATTACAAATGAATCAGTCGGATAATGGGCAAAGTATACAAGAAGAGAGGGAGCGGCGTAAGAGAATAACAAAAATAAAACGGATGATTATCATTGTTGTTATTGCAGCTATTTTGCTTCCCACGGTGCTCTCTGTTTATCTTATTATAAAAGTAGCTTATTTGGAAAAAAAGGTAGAAGGTTTTTTGGCGGTAAAAGAGATGGAATATGCAGGGGTATCTTCTTTGGAAATGGAGGAAAGACTTATGGGCACAGTTATGGATTTAAGCAATGCTCAGTCTGCGACTGTTTCTGCGCCTTCTATTATGGAGGAGGAAAATGGGGAAGGAGAAGGAACAGGCTGGCCTAAAAAAGTGTATTTGACTTTTGACGATGGACCTAGCATATATACAGGACAAATATTGGATACTTTAAACAAGTATGGGGTAAAAGCAACTTTTTTTGTAGTAGGAACGGAAGATGAAAATAGATTGGAGGACTATCGAAGAATTGTAGAAGAAGGCCACACTCTTGGAATGCATTCTTATTCCCATAAATATAATGAGTTATATAAATCAGAAGAAAGCTTTGTGCAAGATTTGGAAAAGCTTAGAGATTTTCTCTATGAAACAACAGGTGTATGGACCAATTATTATCGTTTTCCAGGAGGAAGCAGCAATAAGGTAAGTCAGGTTGATTTACAAGATTGTATTTCTTACTTGCATGAAAATGGAATGGAATATTTTGACTGGAATATTACTGCAAAAGATGACACAGGGATAAAAATATCAAAAGATATGGTTGCTTCTAATGTTCTACATAACATCCATCAATATGAGGAGGCTATGGTTTTAATGCATGATGCAGGGACAAAAAAAATGGTTGCAGATGCCCTTCCACAAATTATTGAAGCTTTGCTAGAGCAGGGAGCAGAAATTTTACCTATTGATGAAAACACATCGCCAATACATCATGTAGAGCAAAAAATAGTAGAGCAATAGGCAGATTGGAGGAGAAACATGAGCTTTTTTAAAAATTTTAAAGAGGAATTAACCCAAGCGGTCAATGAGATGGTTCCAGAAGATGGACTGGTAGGAGAAGATGGTTCCGTAATGGTTGATACGATTACAGAAGATGAAGAGTTTGAGTTGTCAGAGACCACATTGGAAGAAAACCTTGAGAAAAAAATGCAAAATCTTTTTGCAGAGAGTGAGCCGTTAATACCAAGCAGTCCTCAGGTGCAAAAGCAGGAGAACCTTCCCGTACTAGTGGAGGAAATAAAAAAGGAGGAGAAAGCAGACACAGAAGAAGGAATTGATTTAAAAGAGGCAGGGCAGGCAAAGGAATTGGATAGGTATAAAAAAAGGATGGAGGAAGCAATGAATGAGGAAAGCCAAGTATTAGGCATTGAAAAGATAGGAGCTGACAGAGGTATTTCAGAGGAGAATGCAGTTATTACAGAAAGCATGACCATTAAAGGGGACATTTTGTCCGATGGATCCATGGCAATTCATGGAAATGTAACAGGAAATGTGGAAATCAAAGGAAAATTAATTATTAATGGAGAGATGGAAGGAAACTCCAAGGCCTCGGAAGTATATACAGAAACAGCAAAGATAAAAGGAGAAATCCATAGTTCAGGAACAATTAAAGTAGGACAAAAGTCTATTATTGTAGGAAATATATCGGCCACAAGCGCTGTCATTGCAGGGGCTATTGAGGGAAATATTGATGTGCAAGGACCTGTTATATTAGATGCTACAGCTGTTGTTGTTGGAGATATTAAGTCAAAATCTGTTCAAATAAATAATGGAGCCGTCATTGAAGGATTCTGTTCTCAATGTTATGCAGATGTAAAACCAAACACCCTTTTTGATAATTTGAAAAATTAAAATAAGAAAGGCGACCAACCATATGAAGAGAATTTTGTTAAAGTTAAGCGGAGAAGCTTTGGCAGGGGAAAAGAAAACAGGTTTTGAAGAGAAGATAGTCTTAAAGGTGGCAAGACAAGTAAGAGAAGTGACAGAAGAAGGAATCCAAGTAGGCGTTGTTATTGGAGGAGGAAATTTTTGGAGGGGACGATCCAGCGAAAATATGGACAGGACAAAAGCCGATCAAATTGGAATGCTGGCAACTGTGATGAACAGCATTTATACATCAGAGATTTTTCGTTCTGTTGGAATGTCCACAAGTATTTTAACTCCCTTTTCGTGTGGAGCCTTTACAAAACTGTTTTCGAAAGACAGGGCGAATAAATACTTTTCAAAAGGAATGGTTGTTTTTTTTGCAGGAGGAACAGGACATCCCTATTTTTCTACAGACACAGGGGCGGTGCTTCGGGCTGCAGAAGTGGAAGCAGAAGGGATTTTGTTAGCTAAGTCTATTGATGGAGTGTATGATAAGGATCCAAAGGAAGATCCAAGGGCAAAAAAATACAAAGAGATATCCATTCAGGAAGTCATTGAAAAGAAATTAATGGTTGTAGATATGACTGCCTCTATTATGGCAATGGAACAAAAAATACCAATGTTTGTCTTTGGACTAAATGAAGAAAACAGCATTGTCAATACAGTAAAGGGGAATTTTACGGGAACGAAAATCATTGTTTAAAAGGGAGGTAATACAATGGATGAGAGATTACAAACATATGAGAAAAAGATGCAAAAAGCATTTGACAATCTGGAGACAGAATACGCTTCTATCCGGGCAGGGAGAGCAAACCCTCATGTTTTAGACAAAATTAGAGTTGATTATTATGGAACGCCAACACCGTTACAGCAAGTAGGTAATATTACCGTTCCAGAGCCAAGAATGCTCCAGATTCAGCCTTGGGAGAAAAGCCTCCTTAAAGAAATAGAAAAGGCGATTCTTGCCTCTGATTTAGGCATCCACCCTTCCAATGACGGACATGTCCTTCGCCTTGTATTTCCAGAATTGACAGAAGAGAGAAGAAAGGAACTGGTTAAAGAGATTAAGAAAAAAGGTGAGGCAAACAAAGTAGCCATTCGTAATGCAAGAAGAGATGGGAATGATTCTTTTAAGAAACTAGGAAAAAATGATATATCTGAGGATGAAGTAAAACAGTTGGAGGAGAAACTTCAGAAAATGACAGATAAATATATTAAAAAAATAGATGAACTCGTAGAGAAAAAATCAAAGGAAATATTGACAGTGTAAAAGGAATGGTTTCATTTGTGCTGTCAAGAAAGGGCATGACGGTTCCTGTTATGCCCTTTCCCCTTTTGAGAGGAGGAAAAGAAGGTGACAATTCCCAATCATGTAGCCATTATTTTGGATGGAAATGGGAGATGGGCAAAGGCAAAAGGCATGCCTCGCAATTATGGACATGCCCAGGGGAGTAAAAATGTAGAAATTATCTGTGAGGAAGCATATAAAATGGGAATTTCGTATTTGACTGTGTATGCATTTTCTACAGAAAATTGGAATCGTTCAAAGGATGAGGTAAATGCCTTAATGAAGTTGTTGCGAGGCTATATGAAGACTTGCTTAAAAACAGCGGAAAAAAACAACATGTGTGTCCGAGTGATTGGAGATAAAACAGGGCTTGATAAGGATATTCAGTCTAGAATACAAGAGTTAGAGGAGGCCACGAAAAATAACACAGGCCTCCATTTCCAGATTGCTTTAAATTATGGGGGCAGGGATGAGATTGTAAGGGCAGTGAAAAAAGTAGTTAGGGATGTTATGAAAGGAAAAATGACAGAGGAAGACATTACAGAGAAAGGCTTTGCCACTTATTTAGATACACATGAGATTCCAGATCCAGATCTTTTAATCCGCACAAGCGGGGAGCTTCGCCTCTCGAACTTTCTTTTATGGCAGCTTTCCTATGCAGAATTTTATATGGCTGATGTTCATTGGCCAGATTTTACAAAAGAAGAATTGCTAAAGGCTATAGAAATATATAACTGTAGAGATAGAAGATTTGGAGGCGTAAAGGAGGAAGGCTGATATGTTTTTAAAAAGGCTTACAAGTGGGATTATTCTTGTTATCCTTGCCTTTATAGCTATTTATAAAGGAGGATATACCCTTCTTTCTTCTCTTTTTCTTATATCCGTCATAGGACTTCATGAATTTTACAAGGCCGTGAAGGTCACAGGGGCTATGGAGAAATTGGGTTATTTTCTTGCCATGGGGTATTATCTTTTAATCGCTCTTGTTGGAAATGACAAATATGCTTTCCTAGCTTCTGTCCTTTCCATAACGTTGTTTATGCTTTTGTATGTGTTTTCTTTTCCAAAATATAAGACAGGGGAAATGATGGCTGCATATTTTGGATTGCTCTATGTACCTGGCATGTTGTCTTTCCTCTTTTTCACTAGACAGTTAGAGGCTGGGCTTTCTATTGTATGGATGATTTTTATTAGTTCCTGGATGAGTGATACATGTGCCTACTGTGTAGGGGTTCTCATAGGAAAACATCCCATGGCTCCAACATTAAGTCCCAAAAAATCCATAGAGGGAGCTATAGGGGGGATGATAGGTTCTGCTCTGGCAGGAGGGATTTATGGTGCATGGGTTACAAGGCATATGGGGGCACAAGGAGAGGCTGTAGGGATGTTCGCTCTTATTGGGGCTATTGGATCTATGATGTCCCAAGTGGGAGATTTGACTGCATCAGGGATAAAAAGGGAACATAAGTTAAAAGATTATGGGAATTTAATACCAGGTCATGGAGGAATCCTTGATCGATTTGATAGTGTGATTGTCACAGCGCCTATTATTTATTTGCTTGCCTCTTTTATCCCCTGAAAAAATAGAAGAAATTATGAATAAGACAAAATAGGAGTTGCATATGAAGAAAATAGGAATATTAGGTTCTACTGGTTCCATAGGAACCCAGACGTTAGAAGTGGTGAGGGAGAAGGAGGATTTAAAAGTGATAGCTTTGGCCGCAGGCTCCAATGTGGAAGAGTTAGAACGCCAAGCAAGGGAATTTCGGCCAAAGCTGGCAGTCCTTTATAATGAAGAAGGGGCTGCTCTTCTGAAAGAAAAGTTAAAAGACACAGGGATAAAAGTGGCTGCTGGTATGGAAGGGCTGCTAGAAGCAGCTACATTAACAGAAACGGATATTTTTGTCACAGCTATTGTAGGAATGATAGGAATCCGTCCTACGATAGCAGCTATAGAAATGGGAAAACAAATTGCTTTAGCGAACAAGGAGACTTTGGTAACCGCAGGACATATTATTATGCCTTTGGCAAAAGAAAAGAAAGTAGACATTTTGCCAGTAGACAGTGAGCATAGTGCCATTTTTCAATGTATGGGTCAAAATGGAAGGGAAGAGGTGGAGAAATTATTGCTCACAGCTTCTGGAGGGCCTTTTTTTGGAAAGAAAAGAAAGGATTTGATGGATATTACTGTGGAAGAGGCGCTAAAGCATCCTAATTGGTCTATGGGAAAAAAAATTACTATTGATTCTTCCACATTGGTGAACAAAGGCTTGGAAGTGATAGAAGCGAAATGGCTTTTTTCAGTTGACCTGGAACAAATACAAGTAGTTGTCCATCCTCAAAGCGTGATTCATTCAATGGTACAGTATCAAGATGGAAGTGTCATTGCCCAGATGGGACTGCCAGATATGAAGCTTCCTATTCAATATGCATTATATTATCCTGAACGGAAATACTTAAGAGGTGACAGGTTAAATTTTAACCAATGTTTACAGCTTACTTTTGATAAACCAGACTTGGATACCTTTTTTGGTTTAAAACTTGCCATAGAAGCAGCCCGCAAGGGAGGAAGCGCCCCTACTGTGTTTAATGCTGCCAATGAAAAGGCTGTCCAGCTGTTTTTAGACAGGAAAATCCAGTTTTTGCAAATCCCAGAAATTATTCAGTGGGCTTTGGAATCCCATAAACTTATTGATAACCCTTCTGTCTCTCAAATATTAGAGATTGAGAGGGAAACATATGAATTGATTAAGAGCAGGTGGTAAAGGTGTTTATTGTTAAAATCTTATTATTTCTTATTATTTTTAGTTTAATTGTTATGGTCCATGAGCTTGGCCATATGCTTCTGGCAAAAAAGAATCATATTGGAGTTAATGAGTTTTCCATAGGAATGGGACCAGTATTAGCTAGTTTTGTCAAAGGGGAGACAAAGTACTCCATTCGTCTTTTTCCCTTTGGAGGAGCCTGTATGTTTGAAGGAGAAGATGGAATATCTGAAAAATCCAATTCCTTCCAAAATGCTAGCGTTTTTGCGAGAATTTCTGCAGTGGCTGCGGGACCAGTTTTTAATTTTATATTGGCTTATATCCTTGCTTTGTTTTTTATAGGCGGGAGTGGATATGATGAACCAGTAGTATCTGGAGTGATTCCAGGATATGGGGCTGAAGAGATTGGAATACAGCCAGGAGATGTTATAAAAAAATTGGGAAAGAAAAAAATTCATTTATACAAAGAAATCAGTTTTTATTCCATGACCCATGAAGGGGAAGAAACCCCTGTCGTCTATGAAAGAGATGGAAAAACATATAAAGGGGTTCTTGTTCCAAAGAGAAATGAAGAGACAGGAAGATATTTATTTGGGCTTCAAGGCTCAGGAGAGTCAAAAAAAGGAAATGCCTTGGAAATACTTCGATACAGCGCCTATGAGGTGAAATATTGTATTTCCACAACCGTAGACAGTTTAAAAATGATGTTCCAAGGAAAGCTTAGTAAAGATGATGTCTCTGGACCTATTGGCATGGCTGTTTTTATTGGAGATGTGTATGAAGCCTCCAGCGTGAGCGGATGGCAAGTGGTAGCGATGAATATGTTAAGCTTAACCATACTCATTTCTGCAAACTTAGGAGTTATGAATTTACTTCCCCTTCCAGCTCTAGATGGAGGAAGGCTTGTATTTTTGATTATTGAACTGTTTCGAGGGAAAAAGATAGATCCTGAGAAGGAAGGAATTGTTCATTTTATTGGGCTTGTCCTTTTAATGATGCTTATGGTATTTATTATGTATAATGATATTCAGAAGTTTTTCTTATAGAAAGGAAGAAAATATGCACCGCAACAGTACAAAAGTAATTCCCATTGGGGATAGGGTCATTGGGGGAGGAAACCCTGTTTTAATTCAATCTATGACAAACACAAGAACTGAAGATGTAAAAGCTACAATCCAACAAATTGAAAGACTGACAAAGGCAGGATGTGAAATTGTGCGGTGTACTGTGCCTACCATGGAAGCTGCCCTGGCCTTAAGAGAGATAAAAAGACAGACAAGAATTCCCCTTGTGGCAGATATTCATTTTGACTATAAAATGGCCATTGCCTCCATAGAAAATGGAGGAGATAAAATACGTATTAATCCAGGAAATATTGGGGGAAAGGAGAAGGTAAAGGAAGTTGTAAAGGCGGCAAAAGAAAGAAGTGTACCTATTCGCATAGGGGTGAATAGCGGATCCTTGGAAAGAAAGTTTATTGAAAAATATGGAGGGGTGACTGCAAAAGGGATTGTGGAAAGCGCATTGGAGAAAATATGGATGATAGAAGAATGGAACTATGACCAGTTAGTTATCAGTATTAAGTCATCGGATGTTCTTATGTGTATAAAAGCCCATGAGGAGCTCGTTTTACAGACAAATTATCCAATACATATTGGTATTACAGAAGCGGGAACTCTTTATTCTGGGAATATTAAATCTTCTATTGGCCTTGGCATTCTCCTTTATGAAGGAATTGGAGACACCCTTAGAGTTTCCTTGACTGGAGATCCTATAGAGGAAATACGGACAGGAAAGCTTATTTTAAAAACTCTTGGCCTTCGCAAGGGAGGAATGGAAGTTGTATCCTGTCCAACATGTGGAAGGACAAAAATTGATTTGATCAAGTTGGCTAAGGAGACAGAGGAGATGGTGGCAGACTTTGATTTGGATTTAAAAGTGGCTGTTATGGGATGTGCTGTAAATGGGCCAGGGGAAGCCAAGGAGGCAGACATTGGCATTGCAGGAGGGGATGGAGAGGGACTGTTAATAAAAAAAGGAGAAATTATAAAAAAAGTATCGGAAGAGAAGCTCTTAGATACATTAAAAGAAGAACTTCTTCAATGGAAAGCGTAGAGAGGAAAAAAACGATGGCAAAAGCATTTTTTGACGTATTCCCTTCCTTGACTGTTTCAAAAGATATGAAAGAAGTATTTGAAGAGGTACAGGTGGAAAAGGTAACTTCTACAAAAAGTAAAGATTTGATTCGGGTATATATTTTTCACAATCGTTTAATTCCTAAAAATCAAATTTTTTTCATAGAGAAGGAAACAAGTAGGCAGCTTTTTCCAAGTGCACCTATCCAAATTAAAATATATGAGCATTATAAGCTGTCAAACCAATATACCCCAGAGAAATTTTTTCATATATATAAGGATAGCATTGCCTTAGAATTAAAAACGTATAATCCTGTCATATATCAGTTGTATAAACATGCAGACATCCTTTTTTCAGAAGAAAGAACCATTTTATTTACAATGCCCAGTCATCAAGTTGCCAAGAGATTTTCCGAAGAACTGGCTAAGATACTAGATAAAATTTTTAACGAACGGTTTGCCATGGCTGTAGATATCCGTATGGTATTTTCTAAGGAACGCAAAGGGAAAGCATTAACATATGCAGATGAAAAAATAAAGAAGGAAATTGAAGAAATTGTAGAGCGGACAACATTAGAAATAGGAGAGAATGAGAGAATAAGAGAGGACGTAAAACAAGAAGAACGACCAGAGCCTAAGAAAAAAGAAGAGACTGGGAAAAGAGAAGGAAAGGGAAAATGGAAAAAAAACCAAAATCCAGATGTCCTTTATGGAAGAGATTTTGAGGAAGAAGAAATGCCCATTGAACAAATATGGGGGGAAATGGGAGAAGTAGTTATAAGGGGGAAAATTATCCGTTTCGATACAAGAGAAATCCGAAATGAAAAAACAATTCTTATGTTTGATGTGACAGATTTTACTGATACAATAACTGTCAAAATGTTCATCAGAAATGAACAACGAGAAGAAATTTTAGATAATGTCAAAAAAGGGGGATTTATTAAATTAAAAGGGGTCACCTCCATTGACAAATTTGACAGTGAGCTGACGATTGGATCCGTCACTGGCATTAAGAAAATTGGAGATTTTACAGCTACTAGAAGGGATACAAGTCCTGTAAAAAGAGTGGAACTTCATTGTCATACAAAGATGAGTGATATGGATGGAGTCTCGGATGTGAAAGAGATTATCCATAGGGCGAAAGCCTGGGGCCATCCGGCCATTGCCATTACAGACCATGGGGCTGTTCAATCTTTTCCAGATGCAAATCATGTATGGGAAGATCTTTGGAAAAAAGAAAAGGCAAAGAGAATAGAGGCAGGAGAAGAAAAACCTGATAAAAAAGACTTTTTTAAAGTCATATATGGAATGGAAGCTTATTTAGTCGACGATTTGAAGGAAGTAGCCACAAGGGCAAACGGACAAAGTCTTGATGGAGAGTTTGTTGTTTTTGATTTGGAGACAACAGGGTTTTCACCAGTGAAAGATCGAATTATTGAAATTGGGGCTGTAAAAGTAGTGGGTGGAAAAATAAAAGAGAGGTTTAGCGCCTTTGTCAATCCAGAAATCCCCATTCCATTTCAGATTGAAAAGCTGACAGGCATTCATGACGAGATGGTTATGAATGCAGAAAAAATAGAAGAAGTTTTGCCAAAATTTCTTGCTTTTGCAAAGGGAGGAGTCATGGTAGCCCATAACGCTGCTTTTGATATGGGATTTATTGAAAGCAAAGCAGCAGATTTAAAACTCTATGAGGAATTTACAGTGGTGGATACAGTTGCCTTATCTAGAATTCTTCTCCCTTCTTTAAGAAAACATAAATTAAATAATGTGGCAAAGGCGTTCAATATCTCTTTAGAAAATCATCATCGGGCAGTAGACGACGCCAACGCTACAGCAGAAATTTTTGTGAAAATGATTTCCATGCTAAAAGAAAGAGAAATTTACACATTAGATCAGGTAAATGAACTAGGAGCATCTTCCAAGGAAGGAATAAAAAAACTTCCCACCTATCATGCCATACTTTTAGCGAAAAATGATGTGGGAAGAGTGAACTTATATCGTCTTGTCTCACTTTCTCACTTAGAATATTATCAGGGAAGGCCAAGAGTTCCAAAGAGTGTGTTGACAAATCATCGAGAAGGACTCATCGTTGGCTCTGCCTGTGAGGCAGGAGAATTATATCGTGCTGTCCTGGATGGGAAATCAGAAAAGGAACTTATAAAAATTGCAGATTTTTATGACTATCTAGAAATTCAGCCTTTGGGAAACAATAGTTTTCTGCTTCGATCAGAGCGGTCCTCTATAAAGGAGGAAGAAGAACTAAAGGAGCACAACCGAACCATTGTCCGTCTTGGAGAACTGTTGAAAAAGCCAGTAGCAGCCACATGTGATGTACATTTTTTAGATCCAGAAGATGAAATATTTCGAAGAATTATTATGGCAGGCAAAGGATTTAAAGATGCGGATAATCAGGCTCCCCTATATTTTCGTACAACAGATGAGATGCTCAAAGAATTTTCGTATTTGGGAGAAAAAAAGGCCGAGGAAGTCGTTATAACAAATACAAATCTCATTGCAAACCAGATAGAATGGATCTCCCCAGTGCGCCCTGATAAATGTCCCCCAGTGATCGAAAATTCTGATAAGACATTGACCGATATTTGTTATAACAAGGCAAGGGAAATCTACGGAGATCTTCTTCCAAAACAAGTAGAGGAAAGACTGGAAAAGGAGCTTCATTCTATTATTAGCAATGGATTTGCCGTAATGTATATTATTGCCCAAAAGCTTGTATGGAAGTCTTTGGAGGACGGATATTTGGTAGGATCCAGGGGATCTGTCGGCTCTTCCTTTGTTGCAACAATGGCAGGCATTACAGAAGTAAATCCATTACCTCCTCATTATTATTGCAAACATTGTCATTATAGTGATTTTGAATCCGAGGAAGTAAAGTCCTACTCTGGAAAAGCAGGTTGTGATATGAAAGACAAGCCATGTCCTCTTTGTGGGGAGATGCTGGACAAGGAAGGCTTTGACATTCCCTTTGAAACCTTTTTAGGATTTAAGGGAGATAAGGAACCAGATATAGATTTAAATTTTTCAGGAGATTATCAGAGTAAGGCCCATAAATATACAGAAGTGATTTTTGGAACAGGACAGACATATAGGGCAGGAACCATTGGCACTTTAGCCGATAAGACAGCCTTTGGCTATGTGAAAAATTATTTTGAAGAACATGGTATAAGAAAACGTAACTGTGAAATTGGAAGGATTACTATGGGCTGCACAGGCATTCGAAGAACTACGGGACAACACCCAGGAGGAATTATTGTACTGCCCCTTGGAGAAGATATTAATTCCTTTACTCCTGTTCAACATCCAGCTAATGATACAACGACAGATATTATTACGACCCATTTTGATTACCATTCCATTGATCATAACTTATTAAAATTAGATATCCTTGGACATGATGATCCTACGATGATTCGCATGCTTCAAGACTTAACAGGAATGGATCCCCAAAAAATACCTTTGGATGATCCGAAGGTTATGTCTTTGTTTCAAAATACAAAGGCGTTGGGCATTGAGCCAGAAGACATTGGAGGTTGTCCCTTAGGGGCTTTGGGAATTCCAGAATTTGGAACAGACTTTGTTATTCAAATGCTTTTGGACACAAAACCTTCTTCTTTTTCAGATTTAGTGCGTATATCTGGATTATCCCATGGGACAGATGTATGGCTTGGCAATGCTCAGACATTAATTGAAGAAGGAAAGGCAACGATATCCACAGCCATTTGTACAAGAGATGATATTATGACCTATTTGATTCATATGGGGGTAGAGGACAGTTTGTCCTTCACAATTATGGAAAGTGTACGAAAGGGAAAAGGACTAAAGCCAGAGTGGGAGAAAGCTATGATAGAGGAAGGAGTGCCAGACTGGTACATATGGTCTTGTAATAAGATCAAATACATGTTTCCAAAAGCTCATGCAGCCGCCTACGTAATGATGGCCTGGCGTATTGCATATTGTAAGGTAAATTATCCTTTGGCATACTACGCAGCTTATTTTAGTATTCGAGCCTCGGGGTTTTCTTATGAAATCATGTGTTTAGGAAAAAAAAGGCTGGAAGAACATATGGCGGACTACATGAGAAGAAAAGACAGCCTGTCCAAAAAAGAGCAGGATACTTACAAGGATATGAGAATCGTACAGGAAATGTACGCAAGAGGATTTACCTTCTGTAAGCTGGACATTTTTCAAGCAGATGCCAGACTGTTTCAAATTGTGGATGGCAGACTCATGCCTTCTTTATCCAGTATTGAAGGCTTGGGAGACAAGGCAGCGGAGGCTATATGCGAGGCCGTAAAAGAGGGACCTTTTCTCTCAAAAGATGATTTTCGTACAAGGACAAAGGTAAGTAAAACCGTAGTCGATCTTATGGGAGAACTAGGGTTGCTTGGAGATATTCCAGAATCCAATCAGCTTTCTTTGTTTGATTTTGCCTTGTAAAAAATATTGGAAAAATAACTTGCATTTTTGAAAGGGATAAGGTATAATAAGCAAGTATTCAAAAGAGTATTTGCTTAGGCTCGTTAGTCAAGCGGTTAAGACGCCGCCCTCTCACGGCGGAAACAGGGGTTCGATTCCCCTACGAGCTGCGACTGTTTATAGAACAGCCCAACCCTAAAAAAGGTTATCCATACTATTTTATTGGTATAGATAGCCTTTTTTCTTTTTTTAAATATATTACTTTTTGAAATTTATTTAGATAGCAGGGCGTGGGGATTTATAGAATAAGAATGGGTATTTATGAGAAAAATGTACATATTTTTGGAAAATGAGGCTATTGTGTAAAACTATTTGCTATTATGGAATAGTGAATATAAATATAAAAAAAAATATGGAAAAATGTTTATTAATTATCCAAAATATGGAAATTGTGGTTTCAATTCTACAAATAATAACTCCATTACTAATTGCGGTAATAGCTTCTTACATAAGCCATAGTTTTAATACCTTTCAAAAAAGAGAAATAGAACAGAAATATAAACCTTTTTTAGTCATAACTAAATGTATATCTAATTATTCAAAACAAACGAGTGATAAATGTGAGTTTCCAAATGTAGCATTTAAAGAATTGAAGAATAACAATATTCCATCATTCTTTAATAGTTTAAACGAAATTCAGCATGTGTTTTATGAAGATTGTAAATATTTTATACTTAATTTGGCAGAAAATAATAAGGATCGGGTTATTGAGTTAGCACCATCTATTATATTTATAAAAAATATTGGATTTGATTTATATAGTTATATAATAAAACAAATTAAAATTGTCTATAGAGGTGTCAATAATGGTGACGTAGAAAAGGTTTTGAAATCATCTGATGACTGGCAACAGAACTATGTATCTTCCCAAAAAGAATTTTATTTAGTTTTAGGCGTTATTACTAATAATTATAATAATACTTTATGCCGCATTGATGGATTAGATAATGAGTTAAAGAACACGTTAGAAAGTACTAGAATGGATATATTAAAAACTGAGTTTTCTGATAATTTTTTAGCTTATAAAAAAATGGAAATAATGCTAGACGTTAAAAGTGCTTATTCAAAGATATATCAGTATAAAATGACACTTGAAGTAATAAGAAATAGACTTTGTGCTTCTACAGAAGAAATTACAAAAGAATAGGGTTTAGAACCAATATTCCAGGATTAAAATTTTCCCTTTTGGAAAAGTATGAACAGTACGTAAAGGCCTAAAATGAATGAACATATTGCAGAGGAATTTTTTAGACTTTCCGTATTTGTCAAGGCTTTTGGAGTCCTCATATAGTAATAGGATATTATTTTTCCCTTGTCAGACTTTGCAATGACTTATAGGAAGAAATAATACAGAGGAAATGATAAGGGAAAGTTCACTTGAGATAAACTTAGTGTGTTCAAGGAACAGCATATAATTTTTTAATAAACAATACTAAGAGTTCATATTTCGCTTAAAAAGAGTTAAGTCATTTGGGTATTTATTAATAAAAAAAATACCTTCCGTAAAGAATAATTTACTTGTTTTTAGTAAAATTTTTATAAAGAACTAAGAAGAAACCTTTAAAGCAGGGATAATTACATTTTTACAATTTAATGATTTTCAAAAAGAAAAGAACTGCCCATTCCATGAGACAAAATGAATCATCCATTATGCTAGCTTATGTCAGCATAATGGATGATTCATTTGTAAAATGTAACAAGGTTAAGTAAGTATCTTTAATACAAATTGATCCCTAAAAATTCCTTTATCTCTTCAAAGCTTTTCCCGCTGGCAGCAATTAATTTATCTAATTCTGAGAGGCGGTTTAACTTAATTTGTTCTTCCAGTTCCTTTTTGGATCTTTTCAGTTCCTTTAAGTGTATTTCTAAATCTTCAATTTCAGAAGTTGTTCTCTCCAGTTGTTCTACTAATGTGTATGATTTCTTTCCTCGCACCATTGTAACCTCCTAGTATAAAATATAATTGATCATTTACTTTAATAATAAGAGAGTAGCATATATAAAAGGAAAAGTAAACATGTTATCCTATTATTTTCAAAGGAGAAAACGTTTTTTATAGGAGCATTTCTTTCAGATCAGCTTCTGGAGTTCCAATAGGATGAATTTGATAATTATTTATAAGGATATCTAGTATACCAGGGGAAAGAAAGGCCGGAAGGGTAGGGCCAAGGTAAATATTACGGATGCCTAGGTGCAAAAGAGTGAGAAGGATACAGACAGCCTTTTGTTCATACCAGGAAATAACCAAGGTTAAAGGAAGCTCGTTGATATCGCATTGGAATGCTTCTGCCAATGCGCCAGCTACTTTTATAGCGCTGTATGCGTCGTTGCACTGTCCCATATCCATAATACGGGGAAGACCGCCAATGGATCCTATATCTAGATCATGAAAGCGATATTTTCCGCAGGCAAGGGTTAGGACAGCCGTATCAGTAGGCGTTATTTTTACAAAATCCCTATAGTAATTTCTCTCTTTTCTGGCTCCGTCACATCCCCCTACAACAAAGATATGTTTTAAGTCTTTGTTTTTTATAGCTTCTATTATTTTATCTGCTACAGATAATACAGCTTCATGACCAAATCCAGTAGTAACTACGTTTCCTTTATTTGCGCCTAAAAATTCTTTATCCTGATCGTATCCCCCAAGTTCTAAAGCTTTTTCAATGATAGGAGTGAAATCTTTATCTTCTCCAATATGTTGAATGTTGGGATAGGAAACAACACTTGTTGTAAAAATCCGGTCAGCATAGTTATCTTTCGGAGGCATGAGACAGTTTGTCGTAAAAAGCACAGGGCCAGGAATGTCTATAAATTCTACTTGTTGCCTATGCCATGCAGTTCCGAAATTCCCCTTTAAATGGGAGTAGGCCTTTAATTTTGGATAAGCATGGGCTGGCAGCATTTCACCATTTGTATATATGTTAATTCCCTTTCCTTTCGTTTGTTCTAGAAGTAGCTCCAAATCTTTTAAATCATGACCGCTGACAACAATAAATGGTCCTTTTTCCACAGTAAGGGATACGGTTGTTGGAACAGGAGAACCATAGGTTTTAGTATTTCCTTTATCTAACAAAGCCATACATTTTAAATTTACCTCTCCAAGTTCAAGGCAAAGAGAGAGAAGCTGATCCTTATTCAAATCTTCTGTAAGAGCCTTGAGTCCTTTGCAGAAAAAGGTATTTACTTCATCATCAGAGTATCCAAGTATCCAGGCATGATAAGCATAAGATGCCATTCCCCTTAGTCCAAATAAAATAAGAGACTTTAATGAACGAATATCTTCATGTTCATTCCACATTTGTTCTAATCCTTTGAAATCCCAATGTACTTCTTCTCCGTTTCTTTTTGAAGCAAGGAAGGCATTTTTTTCTTTTTCCACTTCTTGAATCTGCTTGTTAATAGACTCATCATAAAAACTTACATTTGTAACAGTAGTAAACAGCCCTTTTAAGATGAACTCATATGTTTTTTCAGTAGGTGTAGAGCCTTCAACAGCAACAGCAAGCTGGATTAATTCCTCGGTTAGTTTATCTTGTAAATCTGCAATATAGGAATCTTTTCCACATACTCCTATTTTCCCACTGCAACTACTACAGCCAGCAGTTTGTTCACACTGAAAACAAAACATTTCATTTGACATGATAAATCCTCCTATTTCAATGGTTTTATGTAGTCAAGGAAAATCAATGCCTTGACTTTTTTTGCCTATTATAATAGGATATTTCATATAAATCTGTTGTTTTTACAACGAAAGGGGTGAATCATTGATGAGACAATATTTTTCATTATTGAAGAGGACAAACCTATTTCTTGGTATTACAGAAAAGGAAATAGAATCGTTATTATGCTGTTTGGAGGCAAGGGAACATAGCTATGAAAAGGAAGAATGTATTTTTGCTAGAGGAGAGCAGGTTATGAGTGTAGCTTTACTGTTAAAGGGCAGTGTTCATATTCAAAAAGAAGATTACTGGGGAAATTTAAGCATTCTCAATGAAATTTTGCCAGGAGAAATTTTTGGAGAAGTTTATGCCTGTCTTAGAAATGACTTTATTCTGAATAATGCAGTGGCTGTGAAACAAAGTAATGTGCTTTTTTTAGATATGAAGAAAGCTCTTACCATTTGCTCAACTGCCTGCCCCTTCCACGGGCGTTTAGTAAAAAATCTTCTTTCTATTATGGCTCTAAAGAACAAGGCACTTACCCAAAAGCTGGAACATATGTCTCAACGGACAACAAGAGAAAAGCTCCGTTCTTACTTGTCGGAACAATCTTTAAGGGCAGGTTGTTCTTCCTTTGACATTTCTTTTAGCCGACAGCAGCTGGCAGATTTTCTATCCGTCGATCGCAGCGCCATGTCCCATGAATTATGTAAAATGAGAGATGAAGGAATGATTTCCTTTCAGAAAAATCATTTTGTGCTTCATTAGGCTTTCAATGGGGAGAAAACAGTAGGAGAAACTCTTGTAGAGAGTGGGAATGGATGATATAATAAGGCAGATTTTTATTTTGTCTGGGGAAAGGATGGAAAAAGAAACCTATGGGAAAGCTGCTTCGATATTTACAAGGGTATAAGAGAGAAAGCATTCTTGGGCCTTTATTTAAGTTGCTGGAGGCTGGTTTTGAGCTTTTTGTGCCATTGGTTATGGCAGATATCATTGACATTGGCATACAAAACAAAGATTTGCCTTATATATGGAAGATGGGAGGAATTCTCGTAGCATTGGGAGGAATTGGATTAATTTGTTCCATCACTGCCCAATATTTTGCTGCAAAGGCAGCGGTAGGCTTTGGGACAAAGCTTAGAAAAGACTTGTTTGCCCACATTATGAAGCTTTCGTACACGGAGATAGATACTATAGGTTCTTCTACCTTTATTACGAGAATGACGAGTGACATTAATCAGGTGCAGTCAGGAGTAAATTTAGTGCTGCGGCTTTTTTTGCGTTCTCCCTTTATTGTTTTTGGGGCCATGGTTATGGCATTTACCATTGACAGAAAGTCAGCCCTTGTATTTGTAGTGGCTATACCGCTCCTCTCTATGGTTGTTTTTGGTATTTTATTTGTCAGTATGCCTTTATACAAAAAAGTACAAAAGCAGTTAGATCTAGTTTTGCGAACAACTAGGGAGAATCTTACAGGAGCTAGGGTTATAAGAGCTTTTCATAAAGAAAAGGAGGAAATAGAAGGATTTGAGAAGGACAGCGATCTTCTTTCCAAATTACAAATATTTGTTGGAAAAATATCTGCTCTCTTAAATCCTATCACATATATCCTTATTCAAGGGGCGGTCATAGCTCTTGTATGGATTGGGGGAAAACAAGTATATTATGGTTCTATTACTCAAGGAGAGGTGATCGCTTTAATTAACTATATGTCCCAAATTCTTGTGGAGCTTGTAAAACTGGCGAATCTGATGATTACTATTTCAAAATCCCTTGCCTGTGGAAACCGAATTTCTTCTGTTTTAGAGATGTCTACAAGTATTACAGAAATGGAAGAGGAGTTATTAGAAAATCACAAGAATGACCAGGTAGAATTTAAAGACGTAGACTTTTATTATAAAGGAGGAAAGGCCCCTGCCTTGGAAGGGATTTCTTTAAAAGTAAAAAAAGGGGAAACCATAGGAATGATTGGAGGAACAGGGGCAGGAAAAACTTCTCTTGTAAATTTGATTCCCAGGTTTTATGAGTCGTCGAAGGGGTCTGTTTTTGTAGATGGAAACAATGTAAGGGTATATTCTATTAAAAAGCTTAGAGAAAAAATAGGGATTGTTCCCCAAAAGGCAGTGTTATTTCAAGGAACGGTTAGAGAAAATATGCAGTGGGGAAAGAAGGATGCCAAAGATGAGGAAATATGGAAGGCATTAGAAATTGCCCAAGCAAAAACAGTAATAGAAGAAAAGGGACAGGGATTGGATTTTATGATTTTACAAGGGGGTAAAAATTTATCAGGGGGGCAAAGACAGAGACTAACGATTGCCAGAGCCCTTGTAAAGAAACCAGAAATTCTTATATTGGATGACAGCGCTTCAGCTCTAGATTATGCCACAGATGCCAAACTAAGAAAAGCAATACGGGAAAATGGAAAAAAAATGACGGTATTTCTTGTATCTCAAAGGGTTTCAACAGTAATAAGTGCAGATCGTATTCTTGTGTTAGATGATGGAAAAATAGCAGGGTTAGGAAGCCACGAAGAACTATTGAAAAGTTGTGAAGTGTATAAGGAAATTTGTCTTTCCCAGCTTTCTACAAAGGAAGTGTGAGAAAAGGGGACTATTTGGGAGGTATCATGAGGATGAAAAGTAAGAAATCAACACTTTATCGAATTTTATGTTCTATAGGTAAATATCGTTTTATGGTTGTATTGTCTCTTTTCCTTGCGGGATTGACCGTCGCCCTGACTCTTTATGTTCCTATTTTGATTGGGCAGGCAGTTGATCTTATTCTGGAAGAGGGAAAGGTAGATTTCCAAGGAATTCGGATCATTGTTCAAAAAATTCTTCTGATGATTTTGGTAACTTCGTTAGCTCAGTGGATGATGAACCATATAAATAACCATATTACCTATCAAGTAGTAAAAGACATTCGAATAAGGGCCTTTCGTCACTTGGAAGAGCTCCCATTAAAATATGTGGATGCCCATCCTGGGGGAGACATTATTAGCAGGGTGATTGGAGATGTGGATCAGTTTTCGGAAGGTTTGCTTATGGGATTTACCCAGTTGTTTACTGGGTGTATGACAATTTTAGGAACCTTATGCTTTATGTTTTCTGTTCATGTAGGAATCAGCCTAGTCGTTGTCATGGTAACTCCCCTATCTTTACTTGTTGCAAGCTTTATTGCAAAGAAGACTTACACCATGTTCCAATTACAGTCAAAGACAAGGGGAGAACTCACCGCTCATATTGACGAGATGTTAGGAAATCAAAAGATTGTTCAAGCTTTTCACTATGAGAGGGAAGCATTGGAAAAATTTGAGGAAATGAATCAGCGTTTGAAAACATGCAGTTTAAAGGCCATATTTTTTTCATCTATTACGAATCCTGCCACTCGGTTTGTCAATGGTCTTGTCTATGCCAGTGTGGGAGTTGTGGGCGCTTACAGCGTTGTAAAAGGTTTGCTGTCTGTAGGAGAGCTTTCCTGTTTTTTAACTTATGCAAACCAGTATACAAAACCTTTTAATGAAATATCAGGGGTTGTTACAGAATTACAAAATGCCTTGGCTTGTGCAGCAAGAGTTTTTGAACTTATTGATGAAAAGCCTCAGATTCCAGATAAGGAAGAGGCCATAGAGCTAAAAGAAGCAAATGGAGAAGTTTCCTTAAAGGATGTATCTTTCTCTTATAAAAAAGAAGCTCCCCTTATTGAGCATTTGAATCTTCATGTGAATCCAGGTCAGCGTGTTGCTATTGTAGGACCAACAGGATGCGGAAAAAGCACCCTTATTAATTTGCTTATGAGGTTTTACGATGTGGATTCGGGAAGAATTCTTGTTAATGACTGTGACATTCGGAACATAACAAGGAAAAGCTTAAGGCAAAACTATGGTATGGTATTGCAGGAAACTTGGTTAAGAACAGGGACTATTGGCGAGAATATTGCCTATGGAAAACCAGATGCCACAAAGGAAGAAATGATTCAGGCAGCAAAAGAGGCCCATGCCCATTCCTTTATTCAAAAAATGCCTGAAGGATACGACACAGTTATTTCAGAAGAGGGGGGAAGTCTGTCCCAGGGGCAAAAACAGCTTTTATGCATAGCGCGAGTCATGCTCTGCCTCCCTCCTATGTTAATTTTAGATGAGGCTACTTCTTCCATTGACACAATGACAGAAATTCGTATACAGAAGGCATTTGCAAAAATGATGGAGGGGAGAACCAGCTTTATTGTAGCCCACCGACTGTCAACTATACAAGAAGCAGATGTGATTTTAGTAATGGAAAAAGGGCGTATTATGGAGCAGGGAACCCATCAGGAACTTCTTAAGAAAAAAGGTTTTTATTATAAGCTGTATAATAGTCAATTTGCAGTATAAGAATAGAAAAAGAGTGCTGTGTTTTTTGGAAAACAATGCACTTTTTTTCCATTTTTAGATTTGTATGAAAAGGGGAATATATTTTTTCTTCTACAAATCTTTTCTCTTTTATGATATACTATAGAAAAATATAGTAAATCATATATGAAAAATATGAGAAAGGCTTAGGTAACATAATGATAGATGTTTTAGACGTGCATACCCATACTATTGTCAGTGGACATGCTTATAGCACAATTAGGGAAATGGCTAGAGCAGCTAAGAAGAAAGGATTGGAAGTTCTTGGAATTACAGAACATGGTCCTAGAATGCCAGGGAGCTGCCATAAGATGTATTTTCAAAATATGCGTATATTAGACAGAAATGCCTATGATGTGGACATTCTTTTTGGTGTAGAACTGAATGTGTTAGATGAAGCTGGAAGGGTAGATTTGGCAGAGGAAGAATTAAAAGCTATGGACATTGTTATTGCAAGTATGCATACCCCTTGTATGGCGCCTTTGAGCAAAAATGGAAATACTTGGGCTATCCTTCATGTCATGGAAAATCCTTATGTAAATATTATTGGACATTTAGACGATTCTCGGTTTCCAGTAGATTATGAGACAATTGTAAAAGAAGCGAAGAGATGTCATAAGTTGTTAGAGCTAAATAACAGTTCTTTACTTCCCACTTCTTTTCGCCCCAATGCTAAAGAGAATAATGAAAAATTGCTAAAGCAATGTAAAAAATATGAGGTTCCTATTGTAATCAACAGCGATGCACATGTAGACACGTCTGTAGGAGAACATGAAATGGCCAAGAAACTTTTGCAAGAAGTAGATTTTCCAGAAACATTAATTGTGAACCGCTCCTATGATGAACTGAAAAAGTATATAAATAGATTTCAGAGCTCTTTATAAAAAAGGGAATACAAATGCCCATGAAAAAATTTCATAATACGATTCTCTTCTGGATATTACATCTTTAATGTGTTAAAATATAAGAGATATTCCTTCCTTTGAAAAAAGGTATTAAGAAAAGCAGCTAAGAAAGGGGTTTCCATGAATAAATGAATAACAAGATTAAGACAGAAGCAGTGGATTGTTTATTTGAAGCAATTTTAAGCTTAACAAGTAAAGAAGAATGCTACTCTTTTTTTGAAGATGTTTGTACAGTGAATGAATTGCTTTCCTTGTCTCAAAGATTTGAAGTGGCAAAAATGTTAAGAAGTCATAAAACTTATTTGGAAATAGCCGACAAAACGGGGGCTTCTACTGCTACCATAAGTAGGGTAAATCGTTCTCTAAATTACGGGAACGATGGATACGACATGGTATTTTCCAGAATTTTTCCTTAGGCTGAAGAAAGACAAGAATATACAGCCGCCGTGTCTGAAAATACATTTTCAGACACGCTCTTATGTATACATCCCATCAATAATTTTTTCTATTAACAACTTTTTCGTATAAACATCAAAACTTAAAATGCATATAAAAGAAAACAGGGTGAGAAATTCCTGATCCTCTTTTGGCGCATTTTGAAAGGTCGTCTTGGCCAATTTAAATTTCTCCTGCACATCTTCTTTTAGCAAATGAATTTGCTCTCCCTCCAGACAAAACACTTGATCATAAATAGATTGTAAGTTAAAGGCGTCTTTTTTGTGAAAATATTTTTTTGTAATAGGTTCAAACAGCGTCTGTATGTCATGAATCGAAAGTACCCCTTTAAAATAATAAATAAAAATAAGCAAAAGACTGTGTTCTTTGGAATATTTCTTTTTCACTGGAGGAGGAAGCAAGTTATTTTTCGCATAATTGTTAATCATTGTTTTCGTTAATACTTTGTCAGAATCATATCTTTTTGTTGATTTTAAATGGGTTTCCATGAATGTAGTCAGCTGATCCATATACAAATCAATATTGGGAAGCTCTTCCGATTTAATATAATCAATGCGATCCAAGCTGCTCAATATGCTGTTTAATAAATTATTGGGATCAATGGTCATATGGGCTTACTCCTTTTTATATAATGTCTTTCCATTATATAGGAATACACACAATATGACAAGCAATAAAAATAGGATCGACAGAAACAAAAAGATATACTATAATGGATAAATAATATTGTTGGAAAGGCATGGATAGAAGAATGGATATACAAGATACATTAAATAAGGAGCAGAGGGAGGCAGTACTGCACTTAAAAGGTCCTTTATTAATTCTTGCAGGGGCTGGTTCGGGAAAGACAAGAGTGCTGACTCACAGAATCGCTTATATGATAGAAGAAAAAGGAGTGAATCCATGGAATATAATGGCAATTACCTTTACGAATAAGGCAGCAGGAGAAATGAGGGAGAGAATCGATAAAATGGTAGGCTTTGGCTCAGAAAGTATATGGGTTTCTACGTTCCACTCTTCTTGTGTGCGGATATTGCGAAGATATATTGAGCGTATTGGATTTGACAACCATTTTACCATTTATGACATGGACGATCAAAAAAGTGTCATGAAGGATATTTGTAAAAGGCTAGAAATTGATACGAAAATTTATAAGGAGAGAAACTTGTTAGCTGCTATTAGCAGTGCAAAAGATGAGATGATTTCTCCTAAAGAATTTACACTAAACGCAGAAGGAGATTTTGGACTTCAAAAAGTGGCAAAGGTGTATACAGAATATCAAAATGTATTAAAAGGAAATAATGCATTGGACTTTGATGATTTAATAATAAAAACTGTGGAATTATTTTTAGAATGTCCTGATGTGCTGGAGTCTTATCAAAACCGTTTTTCTTACATTATGGTAGACGAATACCAGGATACAAACACAGCCCAGTTTGAGTTTATTCGTCTTTTGGCAAAGAGAGATAAAAATCTTTGTGTTGTTGGTGATGACGATCAGTCTATTTATAAGTTTAGAGGAGCCAATATTCGAAATATATTAGAGTTTGAAAGCAATTATCCCGATGCAAAAGTGATCAAATTGGAACAAAACTACCGCTCAACACAAAACATTTTAGATGCGGCAAATGAAGTCATAAAAAATAACAGAGGAAGGAAGGAAAAGGCTCTTTGGACCAATGAGGGAAGAGGGGCTCCCATTCACTTTTGCCAGTTTGACCATGGCGGGGAAGAAGCAGAGTATATTGTAGAGGATATTAGGCATAAAACAAAGGCTGGAGGCATAAATTATAAAGACTGTGCTATTTTATACCGGACAAACGCACAATCTCGTTTGTTGGAAGAACAGTTTGTATTATCAGGTATTCCTTATCGGGTAGTAGGAGGTGTAAATTTTTATGCAAGAAAGGAGATCAAAGATCTTCTTGCTTATTTAAAAACCATTCATAACGGGCAGGATGATTTGGCAGTAAAAAGGATCATTAATGTTCCAAAACGGGGAATTGGAACAACAACAATTAATCGGATACAAGAATATGCCTTAAGCAAGGGAATAAGCTTTTATGAAAGCTTATGTGAGGCTGATGAGATCCTTTCCATTGGAAAAAGTGTAGGGAAACTAAAACCTTTTGTAACAATGATACAGGCCTTTCGAAGTAAACTTGACTATTTATCATTGGAAGAGCTAATGAATGACATCATTGAAACAACAAATTATGTAAAGGAATTGGAAATGTCTGATGATGAAGATGCAGAAGATAGAATCAGCAACATTGAAGAGTTTATGAGTAAAATTGTTGCTTTTGAGAGTAATGCAGAGGAGCCCCCCACTTTAGGAGAATTTTTGGAAGAGATTTCCTTAGTGGCAGATATTGATAATGTAGAGGAAAAGGACGACAGAGTACTTCTTATGACATTACATAGTGCAAAGGGGCTAGAGTTTTCCAATGTTTATCTCACTGGAATGGAAGATGGTATTTTTCCCAGTTACATGACAATTGTTTCTGATGATCCAACGGACATGGAAGAGGAGAGGCGTCTTTGTTATGTAGGCATTACAAGGGCAAAGAAAGCCCTCACTCTCACTTGTGCAAAGCAGCGTATGATAAGGGGGGAAACCCAATATAACCCTATATCAAGATTTATAAGAGAAATACCTGGAGAGCTTCTGGACAACCTGCCTCCTTCAAGAAAAATGTCTAGGCAAGACATGGAGGAACTTACGATTTTTTCCCAGTCGGGCAGAAATTCTGCTCCATCAAGTGTACGTCAAAAACAAGCCATTACATCAAGACCCATCCTGTCAGGTAAGCCTGCATCTGCAGAAAATCCAGCTTCTATTTTTTCAAGAAATTCCATAGGAACAGGGAAAAAGGCGGCCGCAGTAGTCCAGGGTAAAAAAACAGGATTGACTATGGCAGAAACCTTAGATTATGGAGAGGGAGACAGAGTATCACATATGAAATTTGGACAGGGAACCGTTATGCAAATTGTAAAAGGAGGAAGGGATTATGAAGTAACTGTCCAATTTGATCAGGGGGGAATAAAGAAAATGTTTGCCACCTTTGCAAAATTAAAGAAAACATAATAATTTTATCAAAGAAAGAAAAGATGTAGTAAAATAGATAAAATGGTGATATAATAAGTTTAATTGGACCTGTTTAAGAAGGGAAAGAAAGGATGGAATGAGATTATGTATAATAAAGTAGAAGAAATGCTTCATGCGGCAAAATCTAATGATTTATTAAACTCCAATATCTCAAAATTAAATGAGTTTCTAGGAAAAAAAGAGAAAGAAGAAAAGAAAAATTGCTGGTTATGCATTTTATCTATTGTTGGAATCATAGCTGCAGTAACGGCTATTGTCTATGCCTTATACCGTTATTTTACGCCAGATTATTTAGATGATTTTGAAGATGACTTTGAGGACGAATTTGACGATGATTTTTTTGAAGATGAAGAGGATGAAGAAGAAACTGTGAAAGAATCATAAGAAAAGGATATCCATCAATCCTAAAAAATAGGATGATGTAATAGAGTGAGCAATCATTCTTTTCATCATCCTGTTTTTATTATTAATTATAATAGGAAGTTTCCTTTGATGGGATATTTTTATAAAATAGTTCCTTTAAAAAGTAACGTTTTGATTTCCAAAGTATGTTCATCGAGTAAAAGAATATTTGCATATTTTCCTTCTTCTATACTTCCATATTCATCAAAAATACCAATGGATTTGGCTGGATTCATTGTGGCGCATTTCACTGCACTTTCCAGAGGAATTCCCATTTTTTGCACAGCAAATCGAAAGCATTCCATTAAATTCGTGGCGGATCCAGCAATAGTGCCGTTTTCTAAGGTAGCAAGATTTCCTACTACTTTTACCTTTTGACCTCCTAAAGAATATTCCCCGTCATTCATTCCAGTGGCCATCATACTATCGCTTATAAAAACAATACGGTCATCGCCAAACATTTTAAAGGTCGTTCGTACAGCGGATGGATGGATGTGAATTCCATCACATATAAGTTCCACATAGCAGTGGGGAGTGTCGCAGGCAGCGCCAATAACTCCAGGAGCTCTGTGGGTATAAGGCATCATAGCATTGTACAAATGTGTAACATGGGAAGCTCCCTTTTGAAAGGCTTCCAAAGCTGTTTCATAATCAGCGCTTGTATGGGCAAGGGAAATGACTACCTCGTCTTTTGCCCTTTGTATAAATTCCATAGAACCAGTCTTTTCTGGCGCTATATCCACTAAACGTATTAGATTGCCGCTTTCTACTTGGAGCCTTTTATAGACATCATAATTGGTTTCTTGTATAAAAGAAGGATTTTGTGCTCCCATTTTTGAATGGGCAATAAAGGGACCTTCCATATTGATGCCTACGAAGTCTGCCCCTTGTTCATTCTTGTAGGAGGCAGCATTGCGGCAAATAGAAAGTAAGGTATCTTCTGGTAAGGTCATGGTCGCTGGGCAAATGGCCATGATCCCATTTTTTAGTTCATAGTCTGCCAAGGTTTGTATAGCATCCATGGTCCCATCACAGAAATCATATCCCATACATCCGTGAAAATGAATATCTATAAAGCCAGGGACTGCAAGACATCCAGAAGCATCCAGTATATCCTGGCTTTGTTGGTTGGAAGAAGCTATCCGTTCTTTTTCAATATAAATGTCTTTGGATACAAAGACCCCCTGTTTATCAAAGACTTTTGCATTTTGTATGATCATTCTTATCCTCCTTTATATGTTTGTTTTGGAGAGAGCCGCCTCATCTGCAATAAGAGTACAGTCAGGATGAAGCTGTAAAATAGAAGCAGGGACAAGAGGGGTAATGGGGCCAAAAAAAGCTTGATTTACAATAGATGCTTTTTCTTCACCATTTACAATGACTAACACCTTTTTTGCCTCCATGATTGTTTGAATGCCCATTGTATAAGCCTGTTTTGGAACGTCATCAATGGATGGAAAAAATCGTTTATTTGCCTCAATAGTCCGATTGGATAAGGTGACACAATGCGTTCTCGTGGAAAAGGAATCCTTTGGCTCGTTAAATCCAATATGACCATTATGCCCAAGACCTAGAAGCTGTAAGTCAATAGTTCCAATAGAATGGAGGAGAGAATTGTAATCCTTGCATGCTTTGTCACTGTCTGGTTCCATGCCATTGGGAATATGTGTATTGGCAGGATGGATATTAATATGGGAAAAGAGATGTTCATTCATAAAATAAAAATAGCTTTGATCATTTTCTCTAGAGATTCCTTTATATTCATCTAAATTGGCTGTAGTAACCGATGAAAAATCTAGATCCCCTTGTTCATACCATTGGATGAGCTCCTTATAAGTTCCAATGGGGGTAGAACCAGTGGCAAGTCCAAGTACACAGTTTGGCTTCATTAAAACTTGGGCAAAGATGAGATGGGCTGCTTTTTTGCTCATTTGTGCATAGTCTTTTGTCTTTATAATGTGCATAGTCTATTTTCCTTTCTATATGAAATATGATTGGCCAGTCTGTGCATATTCTGATAAAATGTATCATGCAAAGAAAGTCCAAATTTATTTGCAGGGCATATAAAGGGCTTTCCTCTTAAGAGGAATAAATATAGTATACTATATTTCCAAAAAAAAAGCATTAAAGAAAAAAGATGGAAAAGAATGGATAGAATTTTGTTTGAAGAAAGGCGCCTATGTATAATAGAAAAAATACGAGCAAAAACAATAATAACGAGAACAAAGAACAGGGAATGGTATTATATGGAGCTAAAAAACGATTTCCAGAAGAAAACTTTGTATGAAAATATGAAGAAGCATATGGAGGACGTTATGTATGTACAAGTAAAAATGTAAAGACCCTTTTTTCTCTTTTTGTAAAAGATTGTGAAAAATATCAAATTTTATTTCAAATGAAAGACATTATTCACCCTTATCAAAAAAATTACTAATATAAACCGTTTCGTCTGTTTGATATCTCATGAAAAAAATGGTATAATCAGCGCTATAAAAATTAAGAAAGGAGTAGAATGGTAAAATGGAAAAAGCAAAAGTAAAAAGTATTCTGTTTATTATTACCTATGCGGTGCTCTTATTTTTTGCAGTTTATAAATGGCCCCATCTAAAGGCTCTTGTTTTTGCTCTTCTTGGACTTATCATGCCGTTTTTAATGGGGGCATGTTTGGCATTTATTTTAAGCATTCCAATGAATTTTATTGAGAACTGTTTTTTTCGTTCTTCTAGATTTGTCTTTCTTCAAAAATGGAAAAGGCCTATAAGCCTCCTTTTAACTATCTGTTTTGTACTATGCATCCTTTGGTTTGTCATGGGTCTTCTTGTACCAGAGATTGGGAAAACGGCGGAAAAAATTGTGAACAGTATACCTCAATATGCAAAAAACTTACAGAAGCTTTTGGATGAAAACAGTCATATCTTGTCTGTTGTACAAACGTATTTTGAAGAAATGAATATTCAGGATCTTCAAGAAAGTGTAACAAAATATGTAAGGAATACCTTTCCCCAAGTGTTTACATCAACGGTTAACGTTCTATCTGCAGTTGTACAAGGAGTGTTTAATTTTCTCGTCTGTATTATTTTTGCTATCTACTTGTTATTTGCAAAAGAAAAGCTGGGAATACAGTGTAAAAAATTGTTATATGCATTCTTACCAGTAAAGGCAGCGGATCGGTTTATTGAGATCAGCATTTTAACCCATAAAATTTTCTCCAATTTTTTAACAGGGCAATGTCTGGAAGCTGTCATATTAGGAGCTATGTTTTTTGTGGCAATGTCTTTGTTTCGAATGCCTTATGCCTTGCTCATAGGCGTTGTCATTGCGGTAACGGCTTTGATCCCTATATTTGGTGCATTCATTGGCTGCTTTTTAGGCGCTTTTTTAATTCTCATGATCGATCCCATGCAAGCTTTCATGTTTCTTCTTTTATTTCTTGCTCTTCAGCAAATCGAAGGCAATATTATATATCCAAAAGTAGTAGGAGGCTCTGTAGGACTTCCTTCTATATGGGTATTGATGGCAGTAACCATTGGAGGAAATGTCATGGGAGTAGCTGGAATGTTAATTTTTATTCCCTTGGCATCGGTGTTGTACGCTCTTATAAAAAACGCTGCCCATGAACGCTTGACAAACAGAGGAATTAAGGAAGAAAAGTGGAGAAAAAATACTTAGAATCTTTGTGCAAAAGAAAGGAAAGAAGGAAATGACATTATTTGAAGAATTAAAGGCAAGAGGGCTTTTGGCCCAATTAACCGACGAGGAGGAAATTAAAGAATTAATAAATCAAGGAAAGGCAACCTTTTATATTGGATTTGATCCTACAGCAGACAGTCTCCATGTAGGACATTTTATGGCCTTATGCCTTATGAAAAGATTGCAGATGGCTGGAAATAAACCCATTGCCCTGTTGGGAGGGGGGACAGCTATGATTGGGGATCCTTCTGGGAGAAGTGATTTACGTACAATGATGACAAAGGAAACTATTGAGCACAATTGCGAATGTTTTAAAAAGCAGATGAGTAAGTTCATTGATTTTTCAGAAGGAAAGGCTTTATTAGTTAATAACGGGGACTGGCTGTTACATTTAAACTATGTAGAGCTTTTGCGGGAGGTAGGTGTGCATTTTTCTGTTAACCGAATGTTGACAGCAGAGTGCTATAAACAGAGAATGGAAAAAGGATTAAGCTTTTTAGAATTTAATTATATGATTATGCAAAGCTATGATTTTCTATCTCTCTATGAAAAATACGGATGCAATATGCAATTTGGAGGGGATGATCAGTGGAGTAACATGTTGGGAGGGACAGAATTAATCCGACGAAAATTAGGAAAAAATGCCTATGCTATGACGATTACCCTCTTGTTAAATGCAGAAGGAAAGAAAATGGGAAAAACCCAGTCTGGCACAGTATGGCTTGATCCAGAAAAGACATCCCCTTTTGAGTTCTATCAATATTGGCGAAATGTGGCAGATGAAGATGTGCTAAAATGTATCCGTATGCTCACTTTTTTACCTTTAGAGGAGATAGATGCAATGGATAAGTGGGAGGGAAGCCAGCTTAATAAGGCAAAGGAAATACTAGCCTATGAACTGACAAAGCTTGTCCACAATGAAGAAGAGGCAGATAGAGCAATGGAGAGTTCCAGAGCTTTATTTTCTGGAAAGGCTGCTGTGCATATGCCTACATTGGAATTGTTTAAAGAAGACTTTGTAGAAGGAGCAATAGATATACTAACCCTTTTGGTAAAGTCTGGTCTCGTTCCATCAAAATCAGAGGCAAGGAGGGCTGTTTTGCAAGGAGGAGTGAGTATAGGAGATGAAAAAATACAAGATATACAATATGTACTGTCTATGGATCAGATGCTGACAGAGGAATTGATTTTAAAGAGAGGTAAGAAAAATTTCAGAAAGATAGTAATGAAATAAAAGAAAATGAAGGAATCTAAAAAAGGGGGGATCCTGAAAATTTAATTCAGCGATACCCCCTTTGTGCTATTTGTATAAGACTTCATTCTGCCCTGTTTGTTTTCTAATAGTTAGTAAAAGAAGAATAAGGCTGATACCCATTAGAATATGTCCAATTCCTGCAATACCAGAGATAGAAGCATCCATAGCTCTACTTAGCTCTGTTTCCAAAACTTGCGTTAGCCCTCTTAAAAAGAGACCGATTCCAGTAATATTAAGTCCTATTTGATAGGTAATGACTACTTTCTCTGTATTTTTTTCTTTAGAAAAAGGAATATTTTTTTCAATGAGCATTAATATAAGAAAGAAAAACATTCCTAAAAGAAAGTAATGGGTATGCATAACAGACAAGTTGGTTTTTTCTGTAAACCTATGAAATTTTGTAAATTCCCTATAAAATACGCCGAATATCATGGCGAAAACAGCATAAAGTAAAGCTGTATTTAAGTATCGTCGAATCATTGTTCTCCCCTTTCATTTGTGGAAAATGAAGCAAGCCTGTCACATTTTTTAATAAAGAGTACGTTTCACAATTTCAATAAAAAATGAAATATCAGGGGCTTTTGTCCTAAGGTGTGCTATGAAATTCATCATAATAAAGTGTGCATATTGTTCTTTTGTAAAAGAAATGTTCCAAATATCTAATCGTATTTTTTTGTCCTGCTCCAGTTGCTGTCGGATTATTTTTTCCAATGATTGCTCCATGGATTCCATCTGTCTTTTCCCATCTATATGTGTATTTTTAAGACTTTGCATGAGTATTCTCCCAGAATGTTCCATGGATTTCTTTAAAAAGTCATACATTTCTTTTAACTGTTTATAAAAAGAATCAAGAATAATGACTGATTCCATTTCAAGCAATATTTCTTTCCAATATTTTTCTGTTAAAGCAAGAAGAAGCTCTTCTTTATTGGAAAAATAGTTGTAAACAGTTCCAACAGCAACTCCTGACTTTTTAGCAATAAAGCGAATGCTTAATTCATCTATTCCACGAGTGTCAGTAATCATACGGGCATTGGTAAGGAGGATATCCCTCATTGTCTCATCCTTTTGCTTCACATAAACCTCCTTGAATAAATGAACATGTTCATTTATATTATATACATAGGAGTATGGCTTGTCAATAGTCTAGTCACAGTAATTTTTTATATAACAAAAGACAGCATATGGGTTTATGCTGTCTTTGCAATAATCTGTAGTTAAAACAATACTGCTTCTTTCTTAATAAAACCTAAGTATATATTATAGAAAAGGCACATCGAACAACTCATAGATTATAATTTTGTAACGTTTGTCGCCTGTGGTCCTTTTTCGCCGTTCACTACTTCAAACTCTACTTGAGCGCCTTCCTCTAATGATTTAAATCCTTCCATATTTAGTCCTGAGTAGTGCACAAATACATCATTCCCCTCTTCATCAGAAATGAAGCCATAACCCTTTTGGTTGTTAAACCACTTTACTGTACCTTTGTTCATTATAATACCTCCAAAATTAAAAAAGTCTGTAGTTGATGCTGTATAGCGTAACAAAGACATCATAGCATAAAGTACGTATATTGTAAAGAAAAAAGTTGGAAATTCAATACAAATTGTAACTATTTTTCTCTTTATATTGGTAATTAGGGTGTTAATATATTCCGGAACGTGACATTTTGAAATGGGTATGTTATAATAAAACGAAGTTTGTGCTGGAGGTGAGGCGGGATGAGCTCAAAAAAGCGTAAAAAACGTGGCAAGTTTACGATTGTCATTGTGCCAGAGTCTGCAAAAGAAGTAAAACAGATGCAGATTTCAGGAAATGTAGCAATTACAATTTGCACCATCATACTTATTCTGGAATTTATTGCAATTGCATATATAAGTTATGGTATAAACAGCATGGGACGAAACAGTCAGGGGGAAAAAGAGCTGGCGGATCATTTGGCACAGTTGACAGAAGAAAACAATGTACTTCAGAAAGAAAAGGAAGCATTGCAGCAACAGATAGATGAGGCAAAAAAAGAGGAAGGGACAAAGGAGGAACAATCTCAGGAAATAGAGAAGGAGGAACAAGAACAGCTTCCCGTTACTTTGATTCTACCAGTGGATGGCACAGCTTCTATTGAATCGGAGTTTCAAGGAAATGAAGAGGGGCAGCAAAGAGGGATTACTTTCCGCATTGAGGGAGGAACAGCGATTGTTGCAGCTGGGGGAGGAACCGTTACCTTTGCCGATGTTTCCCAAAGTGGAGAAGGCAATGAGGTGAGAATTGACCATGGGAGCAATTATGTCTCTATCTACCGCAGCAGTGGAGCGGTAAAAGTATATGTTGGGGAAGTAGTGGAAGCAAAAGCAGAACTTTTTGAAAGAATGGAAGAAGGGACTACATTAAATTACGAAGTAACTTATGAGGAAGTATTTATTGATCCTATAAGTGTTATGGAGGTCTACGGTTGAGAAGAAAGAGAGGAAAAGACAATATGCTTGGAAAAGGAAAATCAACAGAAACAACAGTGGGAAAGTTAAATACCATCATTGGAGAAGATTCCGTATTGGAAGGAATATTGAACGTTTCAGAGACTGCAAGAGTGGATGGAACGATTAAAGGAGAAGTGAAATCCAAAGGAACGATTATTATTGGAACAAGTGGAAAAGTAATAGGTAATATAGCAACCCAGGAAATTGTCATTGCTGGAAGGGTGGAAGGAGACATTAATGCCCTTGGAAAGGTGGAAATTACTTCTACTGGAAGAATTTATGGGGACATTCGTACAAAATCCATTATTATTGACGAAAATGCAATATTCCAAGGAAAATGTATGATGGATGAAGGAAGGATGCCTGAACCAGAAGTAACGGTACCTGATATTGAAGTAATAAAAGAGTAAGAGAGAGAATATATTAATAAAAAAAGCTTCAAGGCATCTATGAACAAATATAAAACATTAGGTATCATTGGAGTTACATTTGTATTTCTTTATAGTTTTGGTTTTGTATCAGGAATTTTCATGGAAAGATACATAGGGGAAGAGAAGAGGGAAGAAGAAAAAGTACCAACTATCGTCCAAAATGCCCCTCCAGAGATTGATAGGGACAGACGCTATGGCATGATTCCTATCAATCCTTATATTACAGAAAACTTTGTCAAAGAAGATTTATTTATGGTCTATTACGATGAGGACAATAAAAAGATCTCTCATCCTGGAATTGATGTTAGTTCCTACCAAAAGAACATCAACTGGAAGGAAGTAAAAGAGGCAGGGGTTGAGTTTGTATTTGTCCGTCTAGGGTATAGAGGCTATACAGAAGGGAAACTAGTGTTAGATGACATGTTCCATTCCCATATGAAGGGAGCAAAGAAGGAAGGGCTTCACACAGGCATTTACTTTTTTTCTCAGGCAATCAATGAGAAGGAGGCAGTGGAAGAGGCAGAGTTTGTATTAAAACATATGCAAGGATATGAATTAAGCTATCCTGTCGTATATGACACAGAGTTTATAACAGACAGCAAAGCAAGGACGAGGCAAGAAGAGATTACAAGGGAAGATAGAAGTCGTATGTGCATTGCTTTTTGTGAGACAATAAAAGAAGCAGGGTATTATCCTATGATCTACTGTAATGAGAATTGGATCCGCAGATATTTGGATTATGCTATGCTGGAAGATTATGATTTCTGGGTGCCCCAGTATAATGCTCTTATGGATTTTATGTATGACTTTACAATCTGGCAATATTCCGAGGGAGCTGACATTCCAGGAATTGAGGGGCTAGTAGACGCCAATATTAGCTTGATTGACTATGCCTCCTTCTTAGGGAGTCAAACAGGAGTGCCATGAAAGAAAGTACAAAACAATTTTTAAAAAAATATATTCCCCAAAGTATGATCGACCGTTATTTTATTATGGTGGGAAACCGTTATAAAAAAATGCTTTTAGGAATCCGAAAGGAACAGATAGGATTGGAGATTGGCCCTTCCCACCGCCCCATTGCCCCAAAGAGGGAAGGATATCAAGTGGAAATACTTGATTATCTTACGAAAGAGGAGCTAATAGAAAAATATAAATTTCATCATGTAAATGTAAATGCCATTGAAGAGGTAGACTATGTATGGAAGGGAGGGAGCTACTCCCAACTGACAGGCAAAAAAGAATACTATGATTATATTTTGTCTTCCCATTCCATTGAACATTCTACAAACTTTATTGAATTTCTAAAAGACTGTTCCAGCATGGTAAAAAACAATGGGATTATCTCTTTGGCTATTCCAGACAAAAGACAATGCTTTGATTATTTTCGCCAGGTGACAACTATAGGAACAGTATTGGACGATTATTTTCAGGGAAAGGAATACCATTCCCCAGGAATGGTAGGAGAATATTTACTAAATAGTGTTAAAAGAAATAAAAAATTGTCATGGGATAAAAAGAGATTCCAAGGGAATGGGATTGCTTCCTTTGAGTTTATCCATGGCTATCCTTATGTGGCAGAATGTATAAAAGATGTTTTGGACAAAGAGACATATATGGATATCCACCACTATGTTTTCACAGATGCTTCCTTCTGCCTCCTTATTTTGGACTTAGGGGTACTAGGTTTTATTGACTTAGTTGTAGTGAGATGCTTTAAAACAGTGGGAAATGAATTTATCGTTACTTTAAAAAAAACAAAGGAAAAGATTCATCCAGATGATAAAAAGAGAATGAAACTTTTAAAAAAAATAAAAAAATATTCTTGACAGATAGAAATGAACATAGGTCAGAGTAGAATCTGACGGAAATCCCACCCGTTACTAAGGGGATATATTTTACTTGTAAGAAGAATATGTAAATAAAGTGGATATGAGAGGATCATATTTATTTGGGTGGTATCGCAAAAGCAGAGCTTTTGTCCCTTAGAAGGGATAAAAGCTTTTTTGATATCAATAGGAAAGAACTTGTTACTGTGAATTAATAAAGTATACTATGATAGAAAAATAGTATGGGCACTCGTGGGAAAGGTATTATGTCCAGGCGAACGCACTGGGCGCAGCAAAGTGTGTAAGCCCCTCATGAGTGAGGGAATGGGGCTGATGTGGGCTTGTCCACTTTGTTCTTGGAGGAATTATATTCCAGAAACATTGATGAATGCTGTAAAAGAAGTAGAAGATAGGAATATTATAAAGAAGAGGCAGGGTTTAAAAAAGAACTTAACAGCTTTAAAAAAACTATGTTGGAAGCCTTCTAGATGCTGTCAGAGAAGAAATGATACTAGCAATAGAAAGCGCTTTTGCCCATAGCCTATGCGATAAAATGCTCCAAAGATGAATAAAGAAAAAAGATTGTAGTAAGTCTTTCAGGGAGAGGCGATAAAGATGTAACATCCATTGCAGGATAGAAAAAGGGTTTTATCAAGGGAATTCATTAATCGTTTTACCTATATGTAAGTAAAATAAAGTGAAGAACCTGCCTATGAGCTTGTAAAATCTATAAAAAAGGGCATAAAAGAATACACCTTGTTAGTCTGGGATAATGTCCCCAGACTAACAAAATGTAAAAGATTGGACAACTTATTATTTCTTTTCTTCCTGTTCTTCTTTTGCAATGTGGAAAGAAACTAACAGATCATCCTGCTGAACAGAATCTCCCTGTTTTACATAAATCTTATCTACAGTACCTGTCACTTTAGAAACGACCGTTGTCTCCATCTTCATTGCCTCTACAGTCATTAAAGGCATATTGATGGTTACGGCGTCTCCCTCTTTGACAAGAACTTTGCCAACAGTACCTGGGATGGAGGAGCCTAAATGTTGAGGATTTCCTTTATCTGCCTTTAATTTCCGGTCAGACTTGACTTCTAAATTCTTATCCTGAATTTTAATATTACGGATGGAGCCATTTACTTGGAACATAAGAGTACGGACACCATTTTCATCAGGATCACTGACCTCAAGATATTTGATAAGAAGTTCTTTTCCTTCTCCAATTTGCAAGTATGTCTCCTCACCTTTACGGAGTCCATAGAAATATACATGGCTTTCTAATCTTGTTACATCGTTATACATTTCAAAATGCTCGCAGTAATCTTCATATACTTTTGGATACAATGCATAACTAATGGCTTTCTGATTCATAACTTCTTCTGATTTATCTTCATAATGATATTTTTCAATTAAATATTTTTTAACAGATTCCAAATCAACAGGAGGAAGAAGTTTACCAGGACGTTCCGTTAAAGGCTCAATATCTTTTAATACAATTTTTTGCAATTCTCCTGGGAACCCTCCATAGGGCTGCCCCATCATTCCTTGGAAATAGGAAACAACAGAATCTGGATAGGAGAGACCAGCTCCTTCTGTTAATATATTTTCTTTTGTTAAACCATTTTTAAACATAAAAATGGCAAGATCTCCAACAGCCTTGGATGTGGGCGTAACTTTTACAATGTTACCAAGAAGGTCATTGGCATCTTTATATAAGCCTTTGATTGCTTCAAAATCATCAGGGGAGCCCATGCTGCTGACTTGGGCTAATAAATTAGAATACTGTCCCCCAGGAATTTCATACTTATAAATTTCCACATTGGGAGCTTTCATATCACTTTCAAACTGCTCGTATACTTTTCGAATACGTCCATAATAACGGCTTAATTCATCCAGTTCTTCAAAATCAAGGCCTGTGTCTCTTTCTGTTCCTCGAAGAGCTTCTACAATGGCATTCATGGAAGGCTGACTTGTCAAGGAAGACATGGATTCAATAGCAAGATCCACAATATCCACTCCTGCCTGAGCAGCCATGAGAACAGTACTTACCCCGTTTCCTGTAGAGTCGTGAGTGTGCAAGTGAAGAGGAATGTGAAGTTCGTTCTTCAAGGCAGTGACCAGTTCCTTTGCAGCCATAGGCTTAAGGAGTCCAGCCATATCTTTAATCGCAATGGAGTGACATCCTAAAGATTCCAGTTCTAAAGCCATCTTTATGTAATAATCCAATGTATATTTTGTCTCATCAGGGCTTGAGATATCTCCTGTATAGCAAATAGCTCCTTCCACAATCTTGCCTGTTTTTAAAGACTCTTCAATAGGCATTTTCATATTTTCTACCCAGTTTAAGCTGTCAAATACCCGGAAAACGTCAATGCCATGCTCTGCTGAAATACGAATAAATTCCTGAACTACATTGTCTGGATAGTTGCTGTATCCAACAGCATTAGATGCTCGAAGAAGCATTTGAATTAAGGTATTTGGCATTCGTTCTCTTAATAATTCTAAACGCTTCCAAGGGGATTCTTTCAAAAACCGATAGGCTGTGTCATAGGTAGCCCCACCCCAGGCTTCTACAGAAAAGGCATTTTGCATGTAAGCGTTGGTGGCATAGGCAGCGCCGCAAAGATCCTTACTCCTCATACGGGTAGCCATGAGAGACTGTTGGGCGTCTCGCATCGTTGTATCTGTCACATACAGTTTTTTCTCTTTTAAAATTTTGTCCATGAGACCTTTTGCACCAAGTTTTAAAAATTCGTCTCTAGCCCCATAAACTGGTTTTGATTTATCTAATTCTGGGAGTACCCGGTTTTCAAAGTAAGCTTTTTCACCAATATTGGAATTAACAATGCGATCACCGATGAATTCTACAATTTTCATTGCCCTGTTCTGGCTGTGGGTAAGCTGGAATAATTCAGGCGTTTCCTCAATAAAGGTTGTATAGCATTCTCCATGGATAAAAGTAGGGTGGTTTAATACATTAATAAGGAAAGGAATATTGGTCTTCACTCCCCGGATACGCATTTCCTGCAATGCTCTTACAGATTTGCGAACAGCTCCTGCAAATGTCCGATCAAGGGAAATAACCTTTACTAACAGGCTGTCATAAAATGGTGCAATGACGGCTCCCATATAGGCATTTCCTCCATCTAAGCGGATTCCATTTCCTGAACCAGAACGGTATACAGTAATTTCTCCTGTATCAGGTAAGAAGTTGTTGGAAGGATCTTCTGTTGTAACCCTTGCTTGGATAGAATATCCAATACATTTAACGTCTTCTTGAGATTTAATATTCAGTTCATCAGAATCCAAAGGATAGCCTTGGGCAATGAGAATTTGGGATTGAACAAGATCAATATTTGTGACCATTTCACTGACTGTGTGTTCCACCTGAATACGAGGATTCATCTCTATAAAATAGGGGTTATTATCTTCATCTACAAGGAATTCCAAAGTTCCTGCATTTCGGTATCCCACTGCTTTGGACAAGCGGATAGCGGCTTCAAAAATAATGTTCCTTGTCTTATCAGGGATTGAGAAAGCAGGTGCATATTCCACTACTTTCTGATGGCGTCTTTGAACAGAGCAGTCCCTGTCAAAGAGATGGACTACATTCCCATAATTATCTCCAAGAACTTGTACTTCAATATGTTTTGGACCTCTTAAATATTTTTCAATAAATATTTTATCGTCTCCAAAGGCTTTTTTAGATTCGTTTTTAGCCTCGTTAAATTCCTTTTCTAAGTCTTCTAGGCAGTTTACAATACGCATTCCCCTGCCTCCTCCACCATTGGAAGCTTTTAACATAATGGGAAAACCTACTTCTGTAGCAATTTTAATAGCTGTGTCCAGTTCTTTGATAGCATAGTCTACACCAGGAATAATGGGAACTTTTGCATCAATAGCCATTTTCTTTGAAGAAATTTTATCTCCCATTAAGTTCATAATTTTACTGGAGGGTCCGATAAAAACAATACCGTTTTTCTCACAGGCATCTACAAAATCTGGATTTTCTGATAAAAATCCATATCCTGGGTGAATAGCGTCTACATTGGCAGATACGGCAATTTTAATAATTGTGTCAATATCCAAATATGCGTCAATGGGTCCATGATCTGGATTTAAAGGATAAGACTCATCGGATTTTGAGCGGAAAAGGGCATAACGGTCTTCTTTTGAATAAATGCTGACTGTGGTAATGCCTAGTTCACTCAACGCCCGAAATACACGGATGGCAATCTCGCCTCGATTTGCCACAAGAACCTTTCGAAAAGGCTTAATTTGTACATTAGTGCTCATGTTAGATCTCCTTCCTCAATTGTCCTCCCCAGCGTATGTACATTATTTTATTGCGCTGGAAATAAAATAATCACCTATATTTTCCTATTTTCTACTTTATAGTATATGTAAATATGAAAGAAATTGCAAGAGATAAAAGAGAGAAAATGAGCAAAATTGCAATAAACAATCCATATCTTAAAAAAACTTTAAGAATAATCCATAAAAATTACTTGCAGATCCTACAAGTATTCATCTATAATTAATTTATGTAATTTTTTAAGATTATAAAGTTTGTAGAAAGAGAAGGGAGAAAGAACAATGAACGTATTAGTTATTAACTGTGGGAGTTCTTCATTAAAATACCAGTTAATTAATTCAGACACAGAGGAGGTCATGGCAAAGGGTCTATGTGAGAGAATTGGTCTTGATGGAAGACTTACATACCAGAAGGCTGGGGAGGAGAAAGAGGAATCAGAGGCTCCTATGCCAACCCACAAGGAGGCGATCCAACTTGTATTAGATGCCCTTGTAAATGAAAAGACAGGAGCTATAGGAAGTTTAAAGGAAGTTAATGCTGTAGGGCATAGAATTGTACATGGAGGGGAGAAATTTGCTTCCTCTGCAATCATTACAGAAGAAATGTTAAAGGCAGTAGAGGAATGTAATGATCTTGCGCCTTTGCATAACCCTGCAAATTTAATTGGTATTAACGCTTGTAAAGAATTAATGCCTGGAGTTCCTATGGTAGGAGTATTTGATACAGCTTTTCATCAGACAATGCCAAAAAAAGCATTTCTTTATGGTCTTCCTTATGAATATTATGAGAAATATAAAGTGAGAAGATATGGTTTTCATGGAACAAGTCACAGCTTTGTGTCTAAACATATAACAGAATTTCTTGGAATGGATATTGATCATTCCAAAATTATTGTTGCTCATTTAGGAAACGGCGCATCCATTAGCGCAGTATTAAATGGCAAATGTGTGGATACATCTATGGGACTTACTCCTTTGGAAGGCCTTGTCATGGGAACTCGTTCTGGTGACATAGATCCAGCTATTATGGAATTTATTGCCAAGAAAGAAAATTTGGATATAGCAGGTATTATGGACATATTAAATAAAAAGTCTGGAGTTCAAGGTATTTCCCAATTGTCCAGTGATTTTAGAGATCTAGAAGAAGGAATGGAAAAAGGAAATGAATTAGCAAAGGATGCCATTGACGTTTTCTGTTACCGGGTGGCAAAATATATTGGTTCCTATGCAGCTGCTATGAATGGGGTAGATGTCATTGCTTTTACAGCAGGCATTGGAGAGAATGCACCAATGATTCGCGAAAAAGTAATGGGATACTTAGGATATCTAGGTATTAGCATTGATAAAAGCGCCAATGGAAACCGAGGAAAAGATTTAGTTATATCTACGCCAGATTCAAAAGTGAAAGTTTGTATTATCCCAACAAATGAAGAGCTTGCCATTGCAAGAGAGACGGTAGCCCTCCTTTAAAAAAATTTCCTTATTAAAATAAAAATTTCCAAGGGGCTATAAAGGAAGGATTCCTCCTAATTTATAGCTCCTTTTATCCTATCTAACCCCAATTCTTTTCGTTTCATTATTTTTCCAGTTAAAAAACAATCTATTTTCTATTTTCAAAAAAATTGAGAAAAAAATATTTTATTAGGAGTAAGAGAAAGCATAGAAAAGGGAGGAATGGCCAAAGGCGTAGAATCTGCAAGCACATTCTTTTTATTGAAAGAAACCATATATTGTGCTAATATGTCTTAGTGACACAATAAATAGTAGGGGATAAGAATATGAGAATTAGTAAAAGAAATAAAACAGAAGAAGGCTATTGTCCTGATAAAATTAAAGGAGCTATTTCCAAAGCCTTCGATAGCGTATCTAGCGAGATAAGCGAAGAAGAACTCCAGCGGTTGCTCCTTCAGGTGGAAAGGAAATTTCCAAAGGAACATCTACTTGCAGTAGAAGAAATTCAAGACTTAGTAGAACAGACCTTAATGGAAGAAAAATACTATAAAGAGATGAAGAGCTATATTTTGTACAGAGAAGAGAGAACTAGAAAAAGGAAATCTAGAAATCGTCTTTCCAGAGAGTTTCAGGATATGGATATCCTTATCCCAGTATTGTTAAACATTCAAAAAGAATTTCATGGGGAAGCCTATGACTTAGAATTGCTTCTTGGAAAATTCCATGCAATATGTAAGCCGGGGCTGTCAGAAGACGAAAAGCTTTCTATGTTGACAAAAGCTGCTGTAGAACTCACGACAATGGACGCTCCAGAATGGGAAAAGATAGCTGCCAGAATTTTTATGCTCTCCTTTGAACAACAATTGCAAACCTATTTAAAAAAACATAATATTTCAAGTTTATATGAGAAAATCGTTTATTTGACAGAGCAGGGGTTGTATGGGGAGTATATTTTAGAACATTATACAAAAGAAGAAATTGACAAATTTTCTACTTGGATACGGCCAGAAAGAAACCATCTATTTACCTATGCTGGCTTGGATCTTCTTTTAAATAGGTATGTAATCTGTACCACAAAGAGAAGACCTTTAGAAACGCCCCAGGAAATGTTTTTGGGAATTGCCATGCATTTGGCCATGAAGGAAAAGCAGGATCGTTCTCAATGGGTAAAACGATTTTATGACATGCTCAGTCTTCTCCAAGTAACCATGGCCACTCCAACTCTTTCCAATGCAAGAAAGCCTTATCATCAGCTGTCTTCTTGCTTTATTGACGTTGTTCCAGATAGCCTGGATGGTATTTATCAGAGCATTGACAATTTTGCAAAGGTAAGTAAGTTTGGCGGAGGAATGGGCATGTATTTTGGAAAAGTCAGAGCCAATGGCAGTTCTATTCGAGGATTTGAAGGAGCGGCAGGGGGGGTTGTACGGTGGATACGGTTGGCCAACGACACAGCAGTAGCTGTTGATCAATTGGGGGTAAGACAAGGGTCTGTAGCTGTTTACTTAGACATATGGCATAAAGATATACCAGAATTTTTAAATTTGCGCACAAATAATGGAGACGACCGGATGAAAGCCCATGATGTCTTTCCAGGAGTGTGTTATCCTGATTACTTTTGGAAACAAGTAAAGGAAAATATAGAAGAGGACTGGTACTTAATGTGCCCTTATGAGATCCAAACAAAAAAAGGGTATGCTTTGGAAGACTATTATGGGGAAGAATGGGAAAGGCGTTATGTAGAATGTGTCCGAGATATGCGTATTCATAAAAGGGTAATTCCTTTGAAAGAACTAATCCGTCTTCTTATAAAAAGTATGGTAGAAACAGGAACTCCTTTTACTTTTAACAGGGATCATGTCAATAGGGCAAATCCCAACGCCCACAAGGGAATGATCTATTGCAGCAACCTTTGTACGGAAATTGCTCAGAATATGGAAGCAATGGAGCGGGTAGAACAAAGAATAGAGAAAGTAAATGGAGAAACGGTTGTTGTAAGCATAACAAAACCTGGAGAATTTGTTGTCTGCAATTTAGCAAGCCTGTCTCTTGGAAGAATTTCAGTAGAAAATATGGAGGAAGTGGAATTTATTACAGAAAGTGCAGTCAGGGCTTTGGATAATGTTATTGATCTGAATTTTTTTCCTATCCCCTATGCCCAGATCAACAATGAAAAATATCGTTCCATTGGTCTTGGGGTCAGCGGCTACCACCATATGCTGGCAAAAAGGCAAATAGCTTGGGAGAGTGAGGAACATCTTCAATTTACAGAAAAAGTTTTTTCCAACATTCATTATGGAGCTATAAAAGCCAGCAGTAAGCTTGCTAAGGAAAAAGGCAGTTATCCATATTTTCAAGGAAGTAAATGGCAGACAGGGGAGTACTTTGTAGAAAGGGATTTACAAGGAGGAAGATGGGACACACTAAAGGAAGAAGTAGGAAAAAATGGATTACGTAATGGTTATCTTTTGGCTGTAGCGCCTACAAGCAGCACGAGTATGATAGCTGGTACAACTCCAGGCATTGATCCTGTATTAAATCGATATTTTTTGGAAGAAAAGAAGGGAGGACTTGTGCCAAGAGTTGCCCCGGACTTAGGAATAGAGACGTACTGGTATTATAAAAATGCCCATTATATGGATCAAACATGGTCCATCAAAGCTTGCGGTATCCGTCAAAAACATATTGATCAAGCGCAAAGTATGAATTTGTATATTACCAATGAATATACTTTTCGAAAATTATTGGATTTATATTTACTTGCTTGGGAAAAAGGTGTGAAAACTCTTTATTATGTCCGTTCAAGAAGTTTAGAAATTGAAGAATGTGAAGTGTGTTCCTCCTAAATGTAATGTCATTAAAAAAAGAAAGGAAAAAGTCCATGGCTATGATGAAAAAAAAGCTTTTATTTAACCCAGATGGAGAGATTGATGTACTGTCACGAAAAATCATAGGAGGAAATACGACAAATCTCAACGACTTTAACAATATGAAATATACTTGGGTGAGCGATTGGTATCGCCAGGCTATGAATAATTTCTGGATTCCAGAAGAAATTAATTTAGGAAAAGATGTCAGGGATTACCGGCTTTTGCCAAAGCCAGAGCGGACAGCCTATGATAAAATTCTGTCCTTTCTTATTTTCCTAGACAGTATACAAACTGCAAATTTACCAAATATCGGAGATTATATTACAGCGAATGAAGTAAACTTATGTTTGTCAATCCAAACATTCCAAGAGGCGGTTCACAGCCAAAGTTACAGCTATATGCTGGATACCATTTGTGAACCCCAGGAAAGGAACGACGTACTTTACCAGTGGAAGGAAGATGAGCGTTTATTAACTCGCAATACATTTATTGGAAATCTTTATAACGAATTTCAGGAAAAGAAAGATCCTTATGTTTTTGTAAAAACTTTAATTGCCAATTACATACTGGAGGGAATTTATTTTTACAGTGGATTTATGTTTTTTTATAATTTGGGAAGAAATGGAAAAATGCCAGGATCGGTACAGGAAATCCGCTACATTAACCGAGATGAGAATACTCATCTATGGTTATTTCGCAATATTATTCTAGAATTAAAAAGAGAGGCGCCTTGGCTATTTGAAAAGGAACAGATTGACATTTACAGGGCTATGATTAAGGAAGGGTGTGAACAGGAGATTTCTTGGGGACATTATGCAATCGGAGACGAGGTATTTGGACTGAACAAAGAGATGATTACGGACTACATTAAATATTTGGGAAATGTAAGGTGCTATAATATTGATCTGCCTCCTGTTTATGAAGGATATGAGAAAGTGCCAGAAAGTCTTATATGGGTAGAACAGTATGCCAATGCCAATATGATTAAAACCGACTTTTTTGAGGCAAAGAGCACAGCTTATGCAAAAAGCAGCGCTTTACTAGATGATCTGTAAGTGTTTATATGAAAAAGGAGGAGTTTTTATGAATTTATCATTGGAAACAAGCGTATCGTTTTTTACAGTATTTTTTCAAGGATTGCTCAGCTTTTTTTCGCCTTGCGTCCTGCCCCTTGTTCCTCTCTACATAGGATATTTGGCAGGAGGAATGCAAACGGTTGGAGAGGATAATACTATCATCTATCCCCGCAAAAAAATATGGATCAACACCTTGTTTTTTCTGCTTGGTATTAGTTTTGCTTTCTTTTTGCTAGGCATGAGCTTCACTGCCTTAGGACAGTTTTTTGGGAAAAATCGTCTTTTATTTGCCCGTATAAGTGGTGTTTTAATGATTTTTTTTGGTTTATATCAGCTAGGAATATTTGGAAGAAGTGCAGTGGTGGATAAGGAAAGACGACTTCCTTTTTCCTTAGAAAGATGGAACATGAACCCTTTAACAGCTCTTGTTTTAGGGTTTACATTCAGTTTTGCCTGGACACCTTGTGTAGGCCCGGCTCTTGCCAGTGTTCTTTTAATGATTTCATCTTCTGCCTCCATTTTATCTGGTATGTTCCTTATTGGAGTATATATACTTGGATTTGTTCTCCCTTTTTTAGCTGTAGGGTTTTTTACAAGTTCTGTCTTAAATTTATTTAAAAAATATCAACATATTGTCCGTTATACTGTGAAAATAGGGGGAATATTGTTAGTATTTATGGGTATCATTACATTTACTGGGTGGATGAATGGATTAACAAGCTATTTATCTTCTTATACAGCATCAGGTGAAAAGACAGAAGCAGAGACGAGCAAAGAGAAGGAAGAGGTAATAGAAGCTAAACCAAAAGAAGAAGAACCAAAAGAATCGCCAAGAAATGAGGAATCACCCATCCCAGCGCCAGATTATGGAACTATTCTAAATGAACAAGGAGAGGCCCTGTCATTTACCGATCAGTATGGTGTAGAACAGAAAATATCTGATTATAAAGGAAAGACCATATTTCTAAATTTTTGGGCTACTTGGTGTGGACCATGTCAGATAGAAATGCCAGATATTCAAAAGCTATACGAAGAATATGGGGAGAACGAAGGGGATTTGATTGTCCTTGGAGTAGCCAATCCAAAAACAGAGGATGCTCCGTATAATGCTGACGTTTCCAGGGAGGAAATCGAAAAATTTTTAGAAGAAAATGGCTATACTTATCCAGTTATGATGGATACAGAGGGAATTATGTTCCAACTATATAATGTAAGTGCATTTCCGACAACTTTTATGATCGATACAGATGGAAATATTTATGGCTATGTGACAGGAACTCTCACAGCTCCCATGATAGAGAGTATTGTAACCCAGACAATGGAGAGCACTGCAAGAAGAGAGGAGAAAACACAGGAAGGGAATTAAGGTGGAAGAAAATGAGCATACTTGCTTTGTTTACTTTGGCAGTAGGACTTTCCATGGATGCCTTTGCCGTATCTGTATGCAAAGGATTAGCTGTTCAAAAGGCAACGATAAGGCAAGGATTAATAATAGGAATATGGTTTGGAGGATTTCAAGGTCTCATGCCTCTCATTGGCTACCTATTGGGAATACAGTTTCAGGAAAAAATACAATCCATTGATCATTGGGTTGCCTTTATTCTTCTTTCCATCATTGGCTTTAATATGATTCGGGAATCTTTCCTTGGACAAGAAGAAAAGACCAATTCTTCCTTTGCCTTTTGGGATATGTTTATCCTTGCCGTTGCCACAAGTATAGATGCTCTTGCAGTGGGAATAACATTTGCTTTTTTGAAAGTCCATATTTTATATGCCATTTCCTTTATTGGAACAACAACCTTTCTTTTTTCTTTAGCAGGAATGAAAATAGGGAATATATTTGGAATAAAATATAAGGCAAAGGCAGAGATGGCAGGGGGCTGCATTTTATTGATGATTGGAGTAAAAATATTAATGGAACATTTCGGTGTTTTTTAAAATGAGAGAGGCTGGGACATATGGATGAAAAAGAAATATGCAGTTATATGTGTAGGAGGACAATCCAATGCAGTAGGATATGACGAATCTGTTATTACAAAGAATTATAGAGAACAGTTTCACACAGAACGTCTTTGGCAGCTGGGATTCTATGGAGAAGATAATCTAAAAATTATTCCCTTGTTGGAATGTGCTCAAAACTTTCAAGATATGCGTCCTTATGGAAACCCTGATAATGAAAGAGAGGGACTAGGGACAAAAGGTATCCATCTTCCTTTGGGAGAGCAATTGTTAGAACTAGTTTCCATGGATACAGATATACTTGTTCTTCCATGTGCCTATGGTGGAACAGGATTTTTAGAAGGTGAAGAAGGAATTTATGATCCAAAGACTAAAAAGCCTTCCCCAGGTATTTTACGTTGGGGAGTAAATAGCCCTTATTATTTGTCTTTAAAAGATCGTTTAAAATATGTGCTAGATTTAAAAGAAGACAGCCGTTTTTTAGCTATGGTATGGATACAGGGAGAAAGTGACCATGCCTGTGGTATAAGGCATATGGAGCTCTTTCAAGAGATGGCGGAAGATTTTTTAGCTTACTTTCAGAAGCATTATCCAAAAAGGGCTTATGGAAAATGGGATAGAAATCTTTGGTACAATGTAGAAACAGCAGCCTATTGGTATGACATTGGAGACTGCGAAAAAATCTGGAATGGATATAAGAAGTTCCATCCATCTACATATGTAGCGATTCCTCGCAGTACAGATACAAATAAAGAGAATGGAACAGGCATGACTGCTAAGGTGAGAGAAGCCCACTTTGGAAATAATGCCTTTTGGCATGTGATCGCTCCTTTAGTGGCAGAAAAGATAAAAGATGTAAGAGGGCATATAAGGGATAAAGAAGAGGCTGCAAAATCATAATAAGAAAGGAAGTGGTATGAAATGAAAGAACATGATCAGTGGAAGTCCGTTTACCCAGAAGGGGAAATTTTTGAAGATGAGATAGAACGGCAGTATTATTTTATGAAAAAGGCTGCTTTTTACATAGAAAAAAAGGCAGAAGAGAAAAAAAGGCCTTTAACCTTTTTTGTAACAACCTTTGGATGTCAGATGAATGCAAAAGATTCAGAAAAGTTAAAAGGTATATTAGAAAAGGTAGGTTATGTTGAGGGGGAATCTGAAGATGAGGCAGACTTTGTCATTTATAATACATGTACTGTAAGAGACAATGCAAATCAAAGAGTATATGGAAGGCTTGGTTCCCTTGGCAGTAAAAAAAAGAAAAATCCTCAAAAGCTTATTGCTCTATGTGGTTGTATGATGCAAGAGTCCTCTGTAATAGAAAAAATTAAAAAAAGTTATGGATTTGTAGATATTATTTTTGGAACTCATAACTTATTTAAATTTGCAGAATTGCTCTGCAAACGATTAGAATCCACAGAAAGAGTCATTGAAATTTGGAAGGAAACAGACAAAATAGTAGAAGAACTTCCTTCAGAACGTACCTATTCTTTTAAGTCTGGAATTAATATTATGTATGGCTGCAATAACTTTTGCAGCTATTGTATTGTTCCTTATGTGAGGGGAAGAGAGAGAAGCAGATCTCCTGAAGATATTATAAAAGAGACAAGAAAGTTGGCAGAGGATGGAGTTATAGAAGTTATGCTTTTAGGGCAGAATGTCAATTCATATGGGAGAAATTTGACTGAGTCGGTCAATTTTTCGCAACTGCTGAAAATGGTAGAAGAAGTAGATGGTATTGAGCGTATTCGTTTTATGACATCTCATCCCAAAGATTTGTCAGAGGAAATCATTAAAGTAATGAAACATTCTAAAAAAATATGCCGTCATCTCCATCTTCCTCTTCAATCTGGAAGCACTCGAATTCTAAAGGCCATGAACCGAAAATATACAAAGGAAGAATATGTATCCCTTGCTAAAAAAATAAGAGAGGAAATAGAAGACATTTCCATTACAACAGATATTATTGTTGGATTTCCAGGAGAAACAATGGAGGATGTGAAGGAAACAGTGAAAGTCATTGAGGAGGTGGAATTTGATGGTGCATTTACTTTCCTTTATTCAAAGCGAACGGGAACTCCTGCCGCTTCTATGGAAGAACAGGTGTCCAAAGAGGTAATGAAAGAAGGATTTTCTTATGTTTTAGATGCAGTGCAAAAGACAGCAAAAAAGAGAGCCTCTCTTAGGGAGGGGAAAGTGATGGATGTTTTAGTGGAAGAGATAAATGGACAGGACTCTTCCCTTGTCAGCGGCCGTCTTAGTAATAATATGATGGTTCATTTTCCAGGGGGAAAGGAACTCATTGGAAAGATTGTTCCTGTTTACTTAAAAGAATCCAAAGGATTTTATTTTTTAGGGGAAAAGTGTGAAGGCAATCACTAGAAGAATGCCAAAAGCAGGCATTCTTCTTACTTATCCATGTGCTGCTGATAGGGAGCATGTAGAAAGTGTTTTTTGACTTTTGTTTACATAAAATAATTATGTTAATTTATATATCCTTTTTGGAACAGAAAAAAGAGAATGTACATGAATTAAAGACAAAAGATAAAATTGTACTATGGGAGGAGGAGAAATTTGGCAGAGTTAACCCCTATGATGCAACAGTATATAGAGATTAAAGAACAATATAAAGATTGTATTTTATTTTACAGGTTAGGCGACTTTTATGAAATGTTTTATGAGGATGCTTTGACTGCCTCAAAGGAGTTGGAAATTACATTAACTGGTAAAAACTGTGGACAGGAGGAACGGGCGCCTATGTGCGGGGTTCCTTATCATGCTGTGGAAAGTTATTTGAACAAACTTGTTTTAAAAGGATATAAAGTAGCTATTTGTGAACAGGTAGAAGATCCAAAACAGACAAGGGGGATTGTGAAACGAGAAGTTATACGTATTGTCACCCCTGGCACGAATTTGAATATGCAGGCATTGGAAGAGACAAAAAATAATTATATTATGTGTGTCGTCTATTTATCAAACCGTTTTGGCATTTCCATTGCTGATGTAACAACAGGAGATTACTTTTTGACAGAATTAGATGACAAAAAAAAGCTTATGGATGAAATTTACAAATATGAACCTTCTGAATTGATTTGTAATGAAGCTTTTTATGTATCTGGCTTGCATTTTGACGACTTGAGAAACCGTCTTGGAATGACTATCTATTCTTTGGAACCTTGGTATTTTGATGATGAAATGTGTATCCAATGTTTAAAGGAACATTTTCGTGTAAGTTCTTTAAAAGGTCTTGGATTGGAAGATTATAACTTAGGTTTGATTGGGGCTGGCGCTCTATTACGGTATTTGTATGAGACCCAAAAGACTTCCTTAAGCCATATAAGTCGTCTCCTTCCTTATACAATCCATAAATATATGCTTTTGGACAGTTCTACACGAAGAAATTTAGAGTTAGTGGAAACTCTAAGGGAAAAACAAAAAAAGGGAACCCTTTTGTGGGTGTTAGATCAGACAAAGACAGCAATGGGTGCTCGAATGCTCCGAAGCTTTTTGGAACAGCCTTTTATTGATAAGGATGATATTTTAAAACGTTTAGATGCAGTAGAAGAATTTGTAAAGAATATGATGATTAGAGAGGAGATTCGGGAATACTTACATTCCATTTATGACTTAGAGAGACTTTTAACAAAAATCACGTATAAGTCTGCAAATCCAAGAGATTTTATTGCCTTTCGAAATTCTTTGGAAATGCTCCCCTATATAAAATCCCTTCTTTGGGATTTTCAATCCCCTTTGATGAAAGAAGTGGAAAACTCTATGGATGTTCTAGAAGATATATATCAGTTAATTGCCGATTCCATTAAAGAAGATCCACCTATTTCTGTCAGGGACGGGGGAATTCTCAAAGAAGGGTTCAAAGAAGAAGTGGATGCCTTACGTCATGGGAAAACAGAGGGGAAAAACTGGCTGGCTGCTTTAGAAAAAGAAGATAGAGAGAGGACAGGCATCAAAAATTTAAAAATAAAATATAATAAAGTTTTTGGCTATTATTTTGAAGTGACAAATTCCTATTTAAATCTTGTTCCAAAAGATTATGTGAGAAAGCAGACATTAGCCAATGCAGAGCGCTATACAACAGAGCGTTTAAAAGAATTAGAAGACACCATATTAAATGCAGAAGATAAACTTGTAGCTTTGGAATATCAAATATTTTCTGAGATAAGAGATAAGGTAGGAGCTCAGGTTGAGAGAATTCAAAGGACAGCGAAAGCCATAGCCCAGACAGATGTTTATGCATCCTTTGCTTATGTGGCAGAAAGCGCCGGCTATGTCCGGCCTCAAATAAATGAAAAGGGGATTATTGATATTAAAAATGGAAGACATCCTGTTGTGGAAAAAATGATGCCTTATAATCAATTTATTTCCAATGATACATTTTTAGATAGGCAGGAAAATCGTCTGTCCATTATTACAGGACCAAATATGGCAGGAAAGTCTACCTATATGAGACAGACAGCCCTCATTGTTCTCATGGCCCAAATAGGAAGCTTTGTCCCTGCCCAGTCAGCAAATATTGGTATTGTTGATCGAATTTTCACAAGAGTGGGGGCGTCAGATGATCTAGCAAGCGGTCAAAGTACTTTTATGGTAGAGATGACGGAGGTTGCTAATATTTTGCGAAATGCTACTTCCAACAGTTTATTAATATTAGATGAAATAGGAAGAGGAACTTCCACCTTTGACGGCTTAAGCATTGCCTGGGCAGTTGTGGAGTTTATTAGTAATGTAAAGTTGTTAGGAGCAAAAACCTTATTTGCTACCCATTACCATGAGTTGACAGAATTAGAAGGAAAATTGTCAGGAATCAATAACTATTGCATAGCTGTAAAGGAAAAAGGGGATGATATCGTCTTTTTGCGAAAAATTGTAAAAGGGGGAGCGGATAAAAGTTATGGAATCCAAGTTGCAAAGCTGGCTGGAGTTCCTGATAGTGTTATAGAACGGGCAAAAAATCTAGTGGAACAGTTAGCGGATCATGATATTTTAAAAAAGGTGAAAGATATTGCAACAGAAAATAGTGTAAAAAAGGGCAAAAAGAAAAAATATGATCAAGTAGATTTAGAACAAATTTCTTTTATTGATACATTAAAGGACAATGATATATTAGAGGAATTAGCCCAAATAGATATTACGAATTTGACGCCCATGGAAGCAATGAATACATTGTACCGTCTCCAAAATAAATTGAAAAATAGGTGGTAAAACAGAGAGAAAATAAGAAAGGCGTGGGAGAAGAATGGCCAAAATAAGTGTGCTGGACAATTGTACCATAGATAAAATTGCTGCAGGAGAAGTAGTGGAACGTCCCCTTTCCGTCGTGAAAGAGCTTGTGGAAAATGCAATTGATGCAGGAGCAGACAGTATAACTGTAGAAATAAAAGAAGGAGGAATTTCTTTTATACGAGTGACAGATAACGGACATGGCATTGATGTAAAGGATGTGAAAACAGCTTTTTTTCGTCATGCTACAAGTAAAATTCATACAATAGAAGATTTGCTCCATGTAAAAAGTCTTGGATTTCGAGGAGAAGCTTTATCAAGCATTGCAGCTGTATCCCAAGTGGAGCTTATTACAAAAACAAAAAATGCTCTTGTAGCAAGCCGGTATGTGATTGAAGGAGGACAAGAGAAGTCTATGGAGGAAGTGGGAGCGCCTACAGGGACAACCATGATTGTAAGAAACCTTTTTTATAATACCCCAGCCAGACGAAAATTTCTAAAAAAACCAGCCACAGAATCTTCCTATGTGGGAGAATTGCTAGAGTATATGGCTTTATCAAGGCCTGACATTTCCTTCCATTATGTTAATCAAAATCAATTAAAATTATACACTTCTGGAAATGGAATATTAAAAAATGTTATTTACCAAATATATGGAAAAGATATTGCAAAAAATATGATAGAGATAGACAAAAGGACAGAGTACTTTCGCATAGCAGGATATTTAGGTCTTCCTCTTATTAGCAGGGGGAACCGAACTTTTGAGACTTATTTTGTCAATCATCGTTATATAAAAAGTACAGTAATTACAAAAGCCATTGAGGAAGGTTACCAGGGTTTTCTCATGCAGCATAAATTCCCTTTTACAATACTCCATTTGGAAATGGAGAGCAAATGGTTAGACGTTAATGTACATCCTACAAAAATGGAACTTCGTTTTGCTAAGGAAATACAAATGTATGAGAGACTGTCACAAGAAATTAAACAGTCTTTACTAAAAAAGGAACAAATTCCAGAAATATGGGAAAAGGGAAGGAAAAAAGAAGAAAAGGAAGAAGATGTTCCAGAAAAAATCTGTCTTCCTCCTATTTTAAATGTGTCAAAGGAAGCTTCCGCTCATTTAAAGGAGAAAGTACTGGAAGAAGAAGACTTTTCTTTTGATAATAAAAAAAATCAAAGCACACCCATGCAAGTAGAAGAGCCAATTCCTGACTATTATGTAATGACTGAGGAAGTCAGTCAAGAAAAAATCTTTCAGCCATCCTTTCTCACAAAAGAAGCTAGGAAAAGTCATAGGGTGATTGGACAAATTTTTGGTACCTATTGGCTTTTAGAATATGAACAGCAGTTATATATTGTTGATCAACATGCTGCCCATGAAAAAGTATTATATGAACAACTAGTAAAAGAGATGAAAAGCAAAGAAATAACTTCTCAAGTCATAAGTCCTCCTATTATTTTTTCTGTTACAGAAAAGGAAAAAGACGCACTTTTTCAATATTCTTCTTATTTTCAAAAGCTAGGTTTTGAGATAGAGCCTTTTGGAGGCAATGAATATGCAGTAAGAGCTATTCCTTATAATTTATATGGATTGGAAGGAAGAGAATTCTTTATGGAGCTTTTAGATCAGCTTGTTTTAGAAGTGGGAAAGGAAGAATGGGGATACAAGGTGAATGAAAAGCTGGCCTCTATGTCTTGTAAGGCTGCGGTGAAAGGACGCCATGAAATATCCAGACAAGAAGTGGAAAGCCTTTTGGAACAGCTGCTTTCTTTGGAAAATCCTTATCATTGTCCCCATGGAAGGCCGGTTATTATTCGAATGAGTAAATATGAATTAGAGAAAAAATTTAAAAGGGTATTATAGGGAGGGGCTTATATTGAAGAAACCTTTGATCATACTGGCAGGCCCCACTGCCGTGGGCAAAACAGAGCTTTCTATTCAACTGGCAAAACGCCATGGGGGAGAAATTATTTCAGCGGATTCTATGCAGGTCTACAAAGGAATGAACATTGGAACAGCGAAAATAAAAAAGGAAGACATGGGTGGTATTCCCCATTATTTAATAGATAAACTTTCTCCCAAAGAAAACTTTCATGTTGTGCTTTTTCAACAATTTGCAAAACAATATATAAATGAAATATATGCAAAGGGAAAGATTCCAATGATAGTAGGAGGAACGGGATTTTACATTCAATCGGTTCTCTATGACATAGATTTTAAAGAAAATAAGACAGATAATCTTTTTCGCTCCCAATTAGAACAAGCAGCAAAAGAAAAGGGAGAAGAGTATTTGCATGGAATACTTATGGAAAAAGATCCAAAGTCAGGAAAAAAAATCCATCCCCATAACATAAAAAGGGTGATTCGGGCATTGGAATACTTTCACCAGACAGGACAGCCTATTGCAGAACATAATGAACAGGAAGCTTTAAAAACCTCTCCCTATGAAGCTGTATATTTTGTTCTCAATATGCCAAGAGAGGAACTGTATGAGAGAATTAACCAGCGGGTGGACCTTATGATAGAGGAAGGTTTTGTAGATGAAGTAAAAAAGTTAAAGGAGGAAGGATGTCTTAGCCATATGGTTTCCATGCAAGGATTAGGTTACAAGGAGATATTTCAATATTTGGAAGGGCAGTGGGAGTTAGAACAGGCAGTAACCTTTCTGAAAAGGAATACAAGACATTTTGCGAAACGACAGCTTACTTGGTTTCGAAGAGAGAAAGAAATCGTCTGGGTCAATAAGGAACAATTTCACTATGATCAGAAAGCAATCTTAGACTATATGACAGGAATATTAAAAGAGAAACATATTGATTTAGTTGGAAAGGAAAAAATCTAATGATGGATTTATATCGTTTCATGGGCATTGAAAAAAAGGTGTATGAGTTTGGCTGCCAAGTTTGGGAAGGATTAAGGGAAAGATTTGATCAAATAGATACTATATCTGAATACAATCAATTAAAAGTATTAAAGGCAATGCAGGAAAATAAAGTGAGTGAGGCTTGTCTTTATGGAAGTACTGGCTATGGGTACCATGATCTTGGAAGGGATACGTTGGAAAAGGTTTATGCTTCTTTATTTGGAGGGGAAGATGCCCTTGTCCGTCCTCAAATCACATGTGGAACCCATGCTTTGTCTACAGCATTGTCTGGAAATTTAAGACCTGGGGACGAACTCTTTTCACCTGTAGGAAAACCATATGACACACTGGAAGAAATTATTGGAATACGTCCTTCAAGGGGGTCTCTAGCAGAGTATGGGGTTACTTATCGCCAAGTAGAGCTTTTAAAAGATGGAAGCTTTGATTATGAAAAAATTAAGGAATCCATTCATGAGAAAACAAAGATAGCTCTTATTCAACGCTCAAAAGGATATCAGTCAAGGCCTACTTTGTCGGTGAATAGAATTCGGGATTTAATTCAATTTATGAAATCAATAAAGGAGGACTTGATCTGTCTTGTAGATAATTGCTATGGAGAGTTTGTAGAAAAAGAAGAACCACTTCGTGCAGGAGCGGACTTAGTAGTAGGCTCTCTCATTAAAAATCCTGGAGGAGGGCTTGCCCCTATAGGAGGATATATTGTAGGAAAAAAGGAATATATAGAGAATTCTGCCTGTCGTTTAATTAGTCCAGGACTTGGGAAAGAAGTGGGGGCCTCTTTGTCTGTTCTTCCTTCCTTTTACCAAGGATTATTTTTTGCTCCAATAGTAGTGGCAGGAGCTCTAAAAACAGCTATTTTTGCAGCGAATCTTTATGAAAAATTAGGATTTCGTGTGGAGCCTAGTGGAACAGAAAGCCGTCATGATATTATTCAGTCTGTGGAGTTAGGAAAAAAAGAAGCTGTCCTTGCATTTTGCAGAGGAATTCAGTCAGCATCTCCCATTGACAGCTTTGTAACCCCAGAACCTTGGGCTATGCCTGGATATGACAATGATGTCATTATGGCGGCGGGAACATTTATTTCTGGGGCGTCCATAGAATTAAGTGCGGATGCACCTATTAGGCCTCCGTATACCGTTTATTTTCAGGGGGCTCTTACATGGCAGCATGGAAAATTTGGTATATTAATGTCTCTGCAAAAATTAGTGGATGCAAAAATACTTACTTTTTAGCAAACCTTGTCTACATAAAAATATTGGAAATTTATATACATAAATTAGAATTTGTGTTAATATATTTAATATTTATGCTTCCCAATTCATATGTTTGCAATCCTTATATTTATGTAAAGGATTCTACGGCATTTTATGATTTAGGAAACATTTTTATGGAGGTTTTGAATGAGAAGGACAGCTGGAAAAAATAATTGGGCCTGTTTTTTATTAATATTGGCTGGAATCGTCCTAGGCGGTTTTATTGGCCAGCTTGCTTCGGGAAGCAAAGGTTTCTATTGGCTGGGATTTGGGCAGAGCTTTGGATTTGAGAGTCCTATTGTATTGAATTTAGGAATTTTCATTTTATCTTTTGGCTTAAGCATTCGTATTACCATTGCAAGTATTCTTGGAATACTCCTAGCCCTCATCATTTATCGGTTTCTTTAAAAAAATTTTGTAAATTTTCCCATATTTGATATGTCTGGAGAGAAAATATTAAATTTAGGGGGAATACTATATGAAGCATTATTTAACTGTAAAAGATTTGCCTGAAGATGAAAGACCTTATGAGAAGTGTGAGCGTTTAGGAGCATCAAGATTATCAGATGCAGAGCTGTTAGCTGTCATCTTACGTACTGGCGTTAGGGGCCAGCGCTCCACGGATTTGGCATGTCAGATTTTAAATTTACTGAAAAAGGAAGAGGGGATTCTAGGACTACATCATCTTGCCTTTCATGATTTAATAAAAATTCATGGTATTGGTAAAGTAAAGGCGGTTCAGCTTCTTTGTATTGCTGAATTGTCCATTCGCATGGCAAGAGCTGTTAAAAAAACAGGAACTCCTATGAATTCTCCAGAACATGTGGCTTCTTATTACATGGAATCAATGAGAAATTTAGAATACGAGCAGGCAGTGGTCGTTATGTTAGACGGAAAAAACCGGTTTGCAGGAGATTTCCTTCTTTCAAAAGGAACCGTAAAGGCATCTTTAGTTTCTCCAAGAGAGATGTTTCGAGAAGCAATGAAGGCAGGAGCTGTCTATGTTATTTTGCTTCATAACCATCCAAGCGGTGATCCAACGCCAAGCAGTCAGGATATATCAACAACAAAGAGGGTGAAAACAACAGGGGAGATTTTGGATATTCCTCTTTTAGATCATATTATTATTGGAGATCACAAATACGTAAGTTTAAAAGAAATGGGACTATTTTAAGAGAAAGGGGTTGGCTTGTTTGGCTAACAGCGCATTTGGTATCGACTTAGGTACTGGAAATATTAAAATTTACAACAGGGCGGACAATTCGATTCTTAATGAGAAAAATATGATTGCTATCGAAAATAAAAATGTATTGTTTGCATATGGAGATGATGCCTTTGAGATGTATGAGAAGGCGCCAAGCAATATTCACATTACCTATCCAGTGAATAACGGAGTGATTGCAGATATTAAAAATATGCAGACACTTTTAAAATGTTTTATTAACGAACTTTCGAAAGGAAATGCCAAGGGAGCTGACTACTATATTGCAGTGCCCACGGATGTGACGGAGGTGGAAAAGAGAGCTTTTTCTGATCTGGTAAAAGGTTCCAATGTTAAGGCAAAAAAAATCATGGTTGTGGAAAAAGCCATTGCAGATGGATTAGGTCTGGACATTGATGTAAAAAATGCTCAGGGAGTCCTTGTAGTAAATATAGGATTTGACACAACAGAAATATCTATCCTTTCTTTAGGAGGCATTGTCTTAAGCAAGCTCATTAAAATTGGAGGAAGGAAGTTTGATGAGTCTATTAAAAATGTCATTCGCAAAGAATACAATCTCATTATTGGAGGAAAGACAGCAGAGAAAGTGAAAGTCAATTTAAAGGAACTGGAAACAGAGGAAAGAGGTTCTGTTGTTTATGGCAGGGATATCATTACTGGTCTGCCTGTAGAAAGGGAAATTCCAACCAATTTAGTTGATCATGCTCTAAGAGAACATTTTGATATTATTATTGATAATATTAAAGTAATTTTGGAGAGAACCCCTCCAGAGCTTGCTGCGGATATTTACCGGCAAGGGGTTTATTTAACAGGTGGCTCAGCTCAGACAAACCACTTGGATGAGCTCATTAGCAAAGGAACTGGCCTAAGAGTAAACTTATCAGAAAATCCTGCGGAAAGTGTGGCAAGCGGTTTGGCGAAAGTGATTGGAGATGAAAAATTCCGTTCCGTCGCATATGCAATGCAGGGAATGTCTAACTAAAGGAAAAGAATTATGGCAAAAGTCAGAGTAAAAAGAAAACCGTATTTTACTTTGCCCAGTAAATATGTCCTGCTTTTGATGACCCTTCTTTGTATAGGAGTCATGCTTATCACATTTACAACGGATTGGCTTACAGGACCCATGGAGACAGTGGGAAGTTATGTTGTTGTACCTTTCCAAAGGGGAATTAGTAAAGTTGGGACATGGTTTACCATCCGCTCAGATAAAATGAAAGACAGAAATGAATTGTCCAAACAAAACGAAGAACTTCAAGCTAGAATTGATGAGTTGACCATTGAAAATAATGAATTACAGCAGGACAAATATGAATTAAACCGTCTTAGAGAATTATACGAGTTGGACAAGAAGTATTCCTCCTACGAAAAAATAGGGGCAAGGGTCATTGGCAAAGATCCAGGTAATTGGTTTAGTGTCTTTATGATTGACAAAGGAAGTGAAGATGGAATTGACATAGATATGAACGTTATGGCAGGGAGTGGACTTGTAGGACGTATTATTCAAGTTGGGCCCAACTGGGCTACTGTCCGTTCTATTATAGACGATTCCAGTAAAGTAAGCGCTATGGCCTTAGCTACTTCTGATCGCATGATAGTATCTGGAAATCTGGAATTATTAAATGATGGATATATAGAATTTGGACAACTCATGGATGAGGAGGATGCAGTGAAAGAAGGGGAGAAAATTGTTACTTCCAATATCAGTGATAAATATTTGCCAGGTATATTAATTGGATATGTAAGTGAAATTCATAAAGATTCTAATAATTTGACAAGCTCTGGGTACTTGACTCCTGCAGTAGATTTTAATCATTTACAAGAAGTTCTTGTAATTTTAGATTTAAAATAATCTCAGAGAAAGAATGGAGGAGATAGATTGGCAAGGAAAATTGTGGTTTTTCTCATTATATTGATAAGCTTCCTGCTCCAATGCACTTTTTTCCAATGGCTGGCTTTAGGGGGAATTTCACCGAATCTTCTTCTCGTTGTCACATCCTCTTTTGGGTTTATGAGAGGCAGAAAAGAAGGACTGATTGTTGGATTTTTATGCGGCTTGTTCATTGATATTTTTTATAGTGACTTGCTATGTTTTTATGCATTTCTCTACATGTATATTGGGTATGCCAATGGGTTTTTCCATAAAATATTTTATAGAGAGGATATTAAACTTCCTATGGTATGGATTACAGTCAGCGACTTTTTGTTTAGCTTTGTGTCTTATATTTTTCTGTTTTTATTGAGAAGAAGGCTGGATTTTCCATATTATTTCATGCATATTATGCTGCCAGAGGTTATATATACCGTTTTTGTCACCTTAATTTTTTATCGGCTTATTTTATGGATAAATGGAAAGCTAGAGCAAAGAGAGAAAAGGAGAGAGAGCAAGTTTGTTTGAAGATTTGAAAGAAATGATTCTATCAGTCGTTAAATCTCGTCTATTCGTATTGTTTATTATCTTTATTATTCTTCCTATTATTCTAATTCAAAGGTTATTTTATCTACAAATTATAAAAGGAGAAGAGTATCTGGATGGTTTTGAACTAAAAATTACAAAGGAAAAAATACTTCCCAGCACAAGAGGAAATATATATGATAGAAATGGCGAGCTTTTAGCTTACAATGAATTAGCTCCTTCTGTCACAATGGAAGACAATTATGATTCCTCGAACACAAAAAATGCGAAGATGAACGACACGATTTACAGACTGATAAAAATTATTGAAGATAATCATGACAGCGTTATCCACGACTTCAATATTGTATTGGAAAATGGGGAATTTGCCTTTGCAGTAGAAGGAACATCAAAGCTGCGTTTTCTTGCAGACATCTATGGTTATCGAACGATTGAAGAGCTAGAGGAAGAGGAAAAAAATGCCACTCCAGATCAAGTAATGGAATTTTTATGTGGTGAAAAAAAATTTGGAATTGGCACCTATGAAGATCCAGAAAACCGTAAAAATTTCCAGATTGGAAAGCCTTATACGAAAGAGGAGCAGCTTAAGCTGGTAACTATCCGATATGCTATGAGTCTAAACGCTTTCCAAAAATACATTCCAACAACGATTGCCACAAATGTAAGTGAAGAAACCGTTGCTATTATAGAAGAAAATAAAACAGAGCTTCAAGGGGCGGATATATCGAATGATACACTTCGTTATTATGTGGACAGCAAGTATTTCTCCCATATACTTGGCTATACAGGAAAGGTCTCCCAAGAGGAGCTGGATGCATTGCTTTTAGAGAGAGAAGACTACCGATTGACAGATATGGTAGGAAAAGCAGGCATTGAGAAGGTAATGGAAACAAAACTGCAAGGAAAAAAAGGCTTTGTCACTATATTTGTAGACAATGTAGGGAAAATTGTGGATACTTTAGCTGGGGAGGAGCCCTCAGCAGGGAATGACCTTTATTTGACAATTGATAAAAATTTACAAAAAGCAAGTTACAATTTGTTAGAACAAAAGCTGGCCGGAGTTCTTTTAGATCACATTGAAAATATTAAAGAATATGATCCTACATCAGGTTCAGCCAGTAGAATAAAAATACCGATTGATGATGTTTATTTTGCTCTTATAAAGAACAGTGTACTAAAAATTAGCCATTTTGAGGAGGAGGATGCAAAGACTTATGAAAAACAAGTGTACCAAAGTTTTTTATCTAAACAGGAAAGTGTTTTATCACAGTTAGAAGCAGAACTATTGACAACGAATACTCCTTATAAAGAACTATCTAAAGAAATGCAAGTTTATGAAAGCTATATTGCTTCCCGCTCTATGCTGGCCTCGGATTCTTTGGGCATTCTTATGAGAAGTGAAATTGACACAACGGATCCTGTTTATAATTCTTGGAGAGAGGAGACTATTGGGCTAAAAGAATATTTAGAATATTCTATTAAAATGAACTGGATTGATATAACAAAGTTTCAATTGGAAGAGAAATACTCTGATTCGTCAGAAGTATATAATCAACTTGTGCAATTTATTTTACAATATTTGCGTACAGATGCTGCTTTTTCCAAATATTTATACCAATATATGATCAAGAACAACCAGTTATCAGGAAGAGAAATTTGCCTTTTACTTTTTGAACAAAACATTTTGGAATATGATGAAGAGGCCATTGCCCAATTAGAGTCTGGTTCCCTTTCACCTTATTCTTTTATTCGTAGTAAAATCCAAAATTTAGAAATCACTCCTGCCCAACTTGCCTTAGATCCTTGTACTGGTTCTTGCGTTGTAACGGATGCAAAGACAGGAGAAATTTTAGCCTGTGTTTCTTATCCAAGTTATGATAACAATCGAATGGCAAACAATGCAGATGCAGAGTATTTTAGTTCCTTAAGAACGGACTTGTCCAATCCTCTTTATAATTATGCAACACAACAGAGAACAGCTCCAGGATCTACCTTTAAAATTGTTAGTTCCATTGCTGGATTGGAAGAAGGAGTTATTTCTTTAGGGGAAGCCATTAGTTGTGAGGGAGAATATGATAAAGTTTCTCCTGCCCCTAAATGTTGGATTGCTCCAGGTCGTCATGGAGCCCTTGATCTATCTAAAGCAATCCAAAAATCCTGCAATTACTTTTTTTATGAGTTAGGCTATCGTTTAAGTACAGATGTCACAGGCAAATATGATAGCGACTTAGGCCTTGGAAGACTGGCAAAGTATGCAGAAATGTTTGGACTTGGGGATTATTCTGGTATTGAAATTGAGGAGTCTAAATCCACACTTTCTACAGAAGTATCTATTTTATCTACCATTGGACAAAGCAATCATAACTTTACAACCGTTTCTCTGGCCAGATATATTAACGCAGTAGCTAATAGTGGAACGGTATATAATTTAAGTCTGTTAGATAAACTAACAGATTCCAATGGCAACGTCATAGAAGATTACAGCCCCAAAATTCGAAACAAAATTGAGCTGAATCCTTCTATTTGGGATGCCGTACATGAAGGCATGAGGGGAATGATTATGGATTCCAAAACCTTTACTTCTTTAAACACTGCAGTGGCTGGTAAAACAGGGACCGCTGAAGAAAGCAAAGTTCGGGGGAATCATGGTTTGTTTGTAGGATATGGCCCTTATGATAATCCTCAAATTGCAGTAGCTGCAAGAATAGCCAATGGATATTCATCTTCTAATGCAGCTGAGCTGACAAGAGACATATTTCAATATTATTTTCAGGAAGTCAGCGAAGATAAACTGATTACAGGAAAGGCAAGTCTTCCTTACAGCAGTATTGCTGGAGATTAAGGAGAAGATTGGCTAAGAAAGGGTTGATAAATATGAAAAGTCCAGTAATCATAAAAAGCTTCCCTGATGGGATATCCATTATTTTAGATGACAAATTACCATTTCCAGAGCTTTTGGAAGAAGTGAAAAGAAAGTTTAGGGAATCTTCTAAGTTTTTCAAAGCTGCAAAAATTGTTCTCGCTTTTGAGGGCAGAAGCTTAACAGACGAAGAAGAAAAACAAATGGTAATTGCCATAGATGAAAATACAGATTTATTTATTATGTGTGTGTTAGAAAGGGATGAGAAAAAAAACGAAATGTTTTTAAAAGCTGCCAATCAATATTTAAATGATGGTCAAGGCCAAGGAGGGCAGTTTTACAAAGGAACGCTAAAAAGCGGTCAGACACTTGAGACAGATTCCAGCATTATTGTTTTAGGAGATATAAATCCTGGGGCCCAAGTGATTTCCAAAGGGAATATTGTTATTTTAGGAACCCTTTATGGAAAAGCCTATGCTGGTGGAAATGGCAACAGTGAGAATTTTATTTCTGCCCTTGTCATGCAGCCTACACAGCTTCGAATTGGAGATTACATTTTGGAATGTGACGGCAGCAAGCCAAGTAAATGGCTAAGACAGAGGGCTGTTCCAAAGATTGCTTATGCAAAAGACAAGACGATTCAAATTGAACCGATTACAAAAGAATTACTAAATGATATTCCGCTTTAAATAAGTCATTTAGGGGACAAGTATTTCATGATAAACATTTGGAGGTAAAAAAAATGAGTGAAGTAATTGTCGTTACATCAGGAAAAGGCGGAGTTGGGAAAACAACGACTTCAGCAAATGTTGGGGCCGGTCTTGCCAGTCTTGGTAATCGTGTTGTTTTAATTGACACAGATATCGGCCTTCGTAATTTAGATGTTGTAATGGGTTTGGAAAATAGGATTGTATACAATCTTGTGGATGTAGTGGAAGGACACTGTCGTATAAAACAGGCTTTAATTAAAGATAAGAGATATACATCCCTTTATCTTCTTCCATCTGCCCAGACAAGAGATAAAACAGCTGTATCGCCAGAACAGATGAAAAAGCTTATTGAACAACTAAAAAAAGATTTTGATTATATTATTTTAGATTGCCCTGCAGGTATTGAACAAGGATTTCAAAATGCCATCGCAGGAGCAGACAGGGCTTTAGTCGTTACAACACCAGAAGTATCGGCAATTCGAGATGCTGACCGTATTATTGGACTATTAGAAGCTAATGAAATTCATCAAATTGATTTGATTATAAATCGGTTAAAAATGGATATGATTCGCCGGGGAGATATGATGTCCATTGAAGATGTGATTGATATTTTAGCTGTTCCTTTTATAGGAGCAGTATTGGACGATGAAAGTGTTGTCATTGCAACAAACCAGGGAGAACCTCTTGTAGGAACCGATTCCCCTGCTGGGAAGGCTTATTTAGACATATGCCAAAGAATTTTAGGGGAAGATGTTCCCCTTGTAAATTATGAAGGAAATGTCACCTTCTGGGCGAAGGTTACCGGATTATTTAAAAAGGGTTAAAGGGGTGGATAGAATGAATATATTTAGGTTGTTTCGCAAAAAAACTTCTGGGAATATTGCAAAAGACAGATTAAAGTTATTGCTCATATCTGATAGGGCCAATTGCTCTCCAGAAATAATGGAAATGATTAAAAATGATGTAATTAAAGTCATTTCAAAATACATGGAAATTGATGAAGATGGAATGGAAATACATATAACCCAGACAGAATCAGAAAACAAAAATGGCTCCGTGCCTGCTCTGTATGCCAATATACCTATTATAGATTTAAAAAATGCTTAAAGACGAGGTAGGAAGATGTTCAAGCGATACCAGATAAGAGATTACGATTTTAAACTCGTTTTATTGTTAATTGCCATAACGATTTTTGGGATACTTGTCGTTGGAAGCGCCAATGAATCTGTTCAAAGCAGGCAGGTTCTTGGGCTTGTCCTAGGACTGGTCGTTCTTATTATCACATCTTTTATTGATTATTGTTTTATACTAAATTTTTATTGGCTTTTATATTTTTTAAATATAATACTTCTCTTATCGGTACGCTTATTTGGTGTGGAAGTGAATGGAGCACAAAGATGGCTCATCATTGCAGGAATTCAATTTCAGCCTTCTGAAACAGCAAAAATTTTGTTGATTTTATTTTTTGCAGCGTTTATTATGAAATATAAGGAGTCATTAAATACTGTCCGAACATTAGGTTTGCTTATTGTTTTTTTTCTGCCTCCCCTATGGCTTGTATATGATCAGCCAAACCTTTCTATGACACTTATATTAATCGCTATCTTTTCTTCTATTTTGTTTGTGGGAGGATTAAGTTATAAAATTGTATTAGGTGTTTTGTCTGTTATTTTACCTAGCGCAGTTATTTTACTTGTTCTCATTTTACAGCCAGATTCTGATATTATTTTAGGCTATCAACAGAATCGTATTCTTTCCTGGCTTCAGCCTGAAAAATATGCAACAACAGAAGGCTATCAACAGCAAAATTCTGTAACAGCCATTGGAAGTGGGATGTTAAGTGGGAAAGGATTGAATAATAATGAAGTGAGTTCTGTAAAAAATGGAAATTTTATTTCTGAACCTCAGACAGACTTTATCTTTACTATTGTGGGGGAAGAATTGGGTTTTATTGGCTGCTGTGCAGTTATTATATTATTGTCCCTTATTACCATAGAGTGTCTTTTAATAGGGAGAAAGGCAAAGGACTTAGCAGGTACTTTAATTTGTACTGGAATGGCATCATGGGTTGGCTTTCAAACATTTGTAAATATTGGTGTTGCAACTGCATTATTGCCCACCACAGGGCTGACATTACCTTTTGTAAGCTATGGATTGACGTCTTTAGTAAGTCTTTTTATGGGTATGGGGGTCGTACTCAATATAGGACTTCAATCCAGAAAATATTAACGACAGAAACAGGAGGAGGTAATTTGCATGAATATTGGATTGATTGCTCACGATTCAAAGAAAAAACTAATGCAGAATTTCTGTATAGCATATCGTGGTATTCTTAGCAAAAATGATTTATATGCTACTGGAACAACAGGACGACTGATTGAGGAGGTGACAAATTTAAATGTTCATAAGTACTTGGCAGGACATCTAGGTGGTGATCAGCAATTAGGAGCACAGATTGAACATAATGAAATCGATCTTGTTATATTTTTAAGGGATCCCCACTTATTACAAAATTCTCATGAACCAGACGGAGGAAATGTAGTTCGTCTATGTGACAGCCATAATATTCCTTTGGCAACAAATTTGGCTTCTGCAGAATTATTAATAAAATCGTTAGACAGAGGAGATTTAGAGTGGCGTGAAATGTATAAATAAGACAATAAACAAAAGTTTGCTTTTTCTTCTAATGGGAAGTATATTACTTCTTTCAGGATGTGGAAAAAAGGAACTGTTCATCCCCTATGAAACCCACAGTTCTATTAGCGCTTACCGTATTTATTCAGAAAGAGCGCAAGGTTCCATTCAGCCTTTTGCAACAAATCTAGCTGTTGTAGATGGAGATAAGACTGAAGGAGAGGTAGATATGTCAGGTGCAGCAGCAGCTGGCTTATTTGACGTTAATAACAAAAACACATTGTATGCAAAAAGCGTCCATGCCCCTTTAGAGCCAGCAAGCCTTACAAAGGTGCTTACTGCTCTTATTGCTCTAAAAGAAGGAAATAAAGAAGATATACTAACCGCTTCAGAAAATGTCCTTATTCAAGAATCTGGAGCTACTCTTTGTGGATTTATGCCTGGAGATCAAATAACCTTGGAGCAGGCGCTCCATGGCCTTTTGATGAAGTCTGGCAACGACGCAGCTGTCATGATTGCAGAATACAATGCTGGCAGTGTAGAAGCCTTTGCAGAGAAAATGAACAAAGAAGCATTAAGACTTGGGGCAACCAACTCCCATTTTATAAACCCCCATGGACTATCCGATGCAAACCATTACACAACTGTATACGATATGTATTTGATCTTTCTTGAAGCGATTCAAAAGAATGAATTTAATGAAATCATTCAGAGAACTGAATACAAAAGCGTTTATAAAAACCAAAAAGGGGAAGATAAAGAAATGTCTTTTAAAACAACAAATTTATATCTCCAAGGGGAAGCGTCCCCTCCTGGAAATATAACTGTAATGGGAGGAAAAACAGGAACAACAAGGGCGGCAGGATCCTGCCTTGTGCTTTTGTCAAAAAATGCTGGTGGAAATCCTTTTATTTCTGTCATATTAAAAGCAGAAAACGGGGAGACCTTATATGCAGAAATGACAGATCTGCTAGAAGAAATTCCGAATTAATTGTTGTTTTTTTATAATAAATAGACTATAATGATAGAAGCAAAAGGATTAGGAGGACAGTGGATGGTACAATTAATAATAGGTGAAAAGGGTAAAGGAAAGACAGTAGAGCTATTGGCTAAAGTCAACGAAGCGGTAAAGAATGCGAAAGGGAACCTTGTATACATAGATAAGAATACAAGGCATATGCATGAGTTATCAAATAAAGTGCGTCTAATCAATGCAACGGAATATCCAATTACCAATGCAGATGAATTTTTAGGCTTTGTCTGCGGAATTATTTCCCAAGATTACGATTTGGAACAAATGTATTTAGATAGCTTTTTGGCAATTACTTCACTAAATGGAAAAGAGATTGTAGACAGTAATGTCCTGGAGAAATTAGACAAAATTAGCAGCCAGTTTAAGGTGGACTTTATTATAAGCATGTCTGTCGTAGAGGAGGAGCTTCCTGAAGCAATGAAGTCCAATGTAATTATAGCCTTATAAAGTCTTTTTCCATATATTTTTCTAAAGAAAGCCTCGGAAATATCTTCCGAGGCTTTTGTAATAAACAGAACCCTTTACTCCTTTCCCATGGAGCCGATTCGTCCAAAAACAGTAAATAAATAAATTCCTGCGATACCTACGATTGCATATACAATACGGCTGAACATGGACATGTTGCCAAAAAGAAGAGCCACAAGATCAAACTGGAAAAAACCAATGAGTCCCCAATTAATGGCACCAATAATCGCCACGGTCAGTAAAATATAATCTAGCCATTTTGAATCCATTGTTTTCTACCTCCTAATATTTCAATCATAGTGAAAGAACAGAGTTCTACAAACAATAGTATTTGTAGTTTTTTTTAGCTTATGTTGGGAATGGAAGGGTGGAAAACTATGGACAGGGGAGAATTCTTTGATTATAATAATAACTTATAAGGTATAAAGGAGGCAATATTCTTGGCCAAACAAACAAAAAAAGTGGTAAAATACCGAAAGCCTCTGAATTTAAATTTAGGCATTATAATATTTACGATGATGTTTATTTATATTATTGTTTGTATTTTTTTATATTTTACAAAAAGCCATATAACGGCATATGAGGTGAGAATTGGTTCTTTGGCAAGGAATAATATATATGAAGGGTTAATAATAAGAAAGGAAGAAGTTGTTCAATCCACAGATTCTGGTTATATTAATTATTATGCAAGAGAAAGTGAACGAGTTTCTACAGGTTCTATGGTCTATACCTTGGATGAGAGTGGAAAATTAAATGATGTTGTCAATGCCAATACAGATGAAAGTACATTGACAGACGAGGATCTTATCAATCTTCGAGGAGAATTCTCTTCTTTTGGACACAGTTTTACAAATAAAGATTTTCATTCTACATATGATTTTAAATTTGATATGGAAGGGACTGTGTTAAAACTTGCCAACTACCAAGTATTATCGAATTTGAATATTTTAGAGCAAAATAATATCTCAGAACTAGTAGATTTCTGTTATGCTCCTAAATCGGGAATTTTAGTCTATAGTACAGATGGTTATGAGAATTTGACTATGGATTTAGTAACTCCTGAAATTTTTAGTAAGGAAAACTATGAGAAGAAAATGACCCATAGTTATGATCTCGTAGGGCAGGGAGATCCTGTTTATAAACTTATCACAGATGAAAACTGGTCTATTATTTTACCAATAGAAGAAGAAAGAGCTTTAGAGCTAGAAGAAAAATCCTATGTTCAAGTTCGATTTCTAAAAACGGATACTATCTCATGGGCAGCTGTGAACATTATTCGAACAGGGGAAAATACCTATTGTAAACTGGATTTAAATAATTCTATGATTAATTTTGCAACAGATCGGTTTATTGAAATAGAACTTCTCACATCTGGTGAGGAAGGACTAAAAATCCCCAATTCTTCCATTGTGGAGAGAGAATTTTTTCTCATTCCTACAGAGTATGCAACCCAGAATGGGGATGAGGGGGACATTGGATTTATGAAAGAAACCTATTTGGAAGATGGGACCTTATCCCAAGAATTTATACAAACTGCCATATATAATGTAAACAATGATGAATACTATATAGATGTATCTGCTTTTCAAATAGGAGAGTACATTATTCATCCAGATTCTTTGGAAAAATATCCTATCAGCAAGAAAGGAACGTTAATTGGAGTTTATAACGTAAACCTAGGCTATGCGGACTTTCGACAAATTAGTATATTATATCAAAATGATGAATATGCCATTGTAAAATCCGATACATCCTATGGTTTAAATGTATATGATCATATAGCCCAAGATGGAACAAGCGTAGAAGAAAATGATTTTATTTTTGAATAGAAAAAACATACAGAGGGAAAGGTATGGTAATAAACATGATAAAGGAAAATTTAGAAAAGGTAGAAAAAAATATACAAGCTGCTTTAAAAAAGGCAAATAGAGAAGAAAAAGAAGCCATCCTGATTGCTGTAAGCAAGACAAAACCTATTTCTTTGCTTCAAGAAGCTTATAAAGCGGGAATTCGAGATTTTGGAGAGAACAAAGTACAGGAATTAGTAGAAAAGTATGAACAAATGAGTAACCAAGAAATTCGATGGCATTTCATTGGTCATCTTCAGACAAATAAAGTAAAATATATAATTGATAAAGTATATATGATCCATAGTGTAGATTCTTTTAAACTTGCAGGGGAAATTAGTAAAGAAGCTTTAAAACGCCAAAAGACTATTCCCATACTTGTACAAGTAAATATTTCTATGGAGGAGAGTAAATTTGGTGTTTATGCAGAGGAAGCCGAAGAACTCATACGAAAAATTGCAAAACTGCCAAAAATCTCTGTGCAGGGTCTTATGACCATTGCTCCTTATACGGAAAATGGGGAATCCAATCGGTACTATTTTCAAAAATTAAATCAATTATCTGTTGACATAAAAAGAAAAAACATTGATAATATAAATATGGGCGTTCTGTCCATGGGTATGACCGGTGATTATGAGACTGCCATTGAAGAGGGGGCCACATATGTCCGAGTGGGAACCGGTATTTTCGGAATGAGAGATTATTCTGAAAGGAAATAGGAAGGGTAAGAATAAGGAGTGCAACCAATGGGAGTTTTGGACAAGTTTTTGAATGCAATGAAACTAAACGATGAAGACTACGATGATTACGATGATGATTTTTATGATGAAGATGATGACTTTTTCGATGAAACGCCAAAGAAAAAGAATAATAGAAGAGAATCAAGAGATAATGACTTTTATGATGAAGAACCTCCTGTTAGAAGGTCTACCTCTGCCAAAGTGACTCCAATGCGCCAGACGAAGCCCAAAATTGCAGCTGGTATGGAAGTATGTGTCATTAAGCCTACGACAGTGGAAGATGCAAGAGAGATTGCAGAAACCTTACTTGCTAACCGTACAGTTGTTTTAAATTTAGAAGGACTAGATGTAGATATTGCACAGAGAATTATTGATTTTGCTTCTGGTTCCACCTTTGCAATTAGCGGCAATTTACAGAAAATTTCCCACTATATTTTTATTATTACTCCAAAAAGTGTGGATATTTCAGGAGACTTTCAGGATTTAATCAGTGGAACCTTTGATGTTCCACCGCTCAATAACCGATATTAAGAGTGAACTTCCTGTCATATAGACGGGAAGTTTTTTCGTAGGAGGAAAAAGTTTGAAACTGAGAGGTAGCGGTTAGAGAGAAAGTGAATTGCGCCACAAACAAGCCATCATGTGGTGGCTACAAAAAATTGAATATAGACACAACACCTAATTTAGAACCGGAGCAGAATCGGAGATAACATATCCCC
>CAJUTQ010000099.1 GCA_910589265.1 uncultured Lachnospiraceae bacterium | reverse complement strand
CCGGCTGTTCTGCTCCCACATAAAAACAGGAAGAACTTCTCTGTTCCTCCTGCTCTTGTATCGTCACTTTCTCCCTTATATTTTATTCTGTTTGTATCGTACTTTCCCCCTTGGGCGGGAATCTCGCTTTGCAATTCAGGAGGGGATAAACATCATGGAAAGAGAAATTACTCCAAGTCAGAGTGAATGGCTGATTATGGAAGTGTTTTGGGCAAATGATACGCCTACCATGACCGCAAAGGAAGTTATCAAAAAAATGCAGGGCAGATCAGATATGTCGCCTAGAATGGTGCGTGTCCTGTTAAACCGTTTGTGGCAGAAAGGCGTTTTAAGCTATACTGTAGATGAACATGATTTAAGGATCTATCACTATACTGTAGAGAAATCAAAAGAGGAATGTCAGAGGGAGAAAAGCCGGAAATTTGTAGAAAGCTATTTTGAGGGCAGCAGGAAGAACGCAATGGCAGCGCTGTTGCAGAGTGCAAAGCTAACGGAAGAACAGATTCAAGAATTGGAAGAAATCTTAGAGAAATGTAAAGATAAGGATAATGACAAAAAATGACGGTACAGGAAATTTGGGATAGTGGAGCAGGCTTGTTGAATTTCTGCGCTGTTTATTATGTGATACAGCTTTTAAAGTGTGTTCAGATTTCTTTTATGATATTTGCATTTGTGTTTCTTTTACGGAAAACTTTTTTGAAAAACAAGGTATTCCTAAAAGGTGTGTTATGGAGTTTGTTTCTTCCAGTTTTATTTGTAGGAAAGATAAAATTTTTTTATGAAAATATAATCGGTGCAATATTGTTTTCTTGGTGGACTGAAATTTGCAAAATTCATGTATGGATAAATTGGGTTTATTTATGCGGCATATTTATATATGCTGCCCGGTTATTTTATAAAAAAAGAAAACTGAAAAAATTAGTTGCAGGCATGGAAAAAAGAGAAGTGGAGGGCACTTTTATCTATGTTACGAAAATGCCTGTTACACCGTCAACCATAGGAATATTCAGACCAAAGATAGTCATGCCAGAAGTTATACTAAAAGAATATGACCAAAAGGATTTACAAACAATTCTGCTCCATGAAAAAACGCATATCCAGTTAGGACATTTACTGTTTTATTTTTTGTGGGATATATTGCGGGTTATATTATGGCTCAATCCGCTGCTTACCATGGGAACAAGATATTTCCGGGAAGATATGGAGGAAATCTGCGATCTCGTAACAATCCAAAGAAGTCGGAGGAAAGCATATACATACGGGCAGCTATTATTAAAGAGCATGAGGGTATTGCAGGCAGAAAATGAACATTTTAACATGTTTGCTACCTTTGCAGGAGATAAGGAATATCAAAATATCCGGCAGAGGCTGACAAGGATTGCCCAGTATAAACCATATAAACGGATAGCAGTAGTTCGTATATTGATTGTTGCTATATTGTGTATAGCAGCAATGGTCATATGGATACAGAATATTTCTTATGATAGATATAATGAAGATAGCGTTATGTTTGCATATGGATATGACGGTAAAAATGTTACTTTTTTTGATACTAATCATGTACTGCAACAAATGATTTCTTATGATGACAAGTATGCTTATGTGGATAGGGAAGCATTTGAAAATTATTTGGAGGAAAACAATGCAAAGGGGGATATTTTTATTGTTTTTGGAGGCTTTTATAAACTTCCCGGCGTTGGAGGAATTGGGTGTTCCTGTTATTATGAATTTGGCTCAAAGGAGCAGGTAGCTAAAATTCCTTATGAAAATCCAATGAGTGATTGGAGAGTAAAATTGCTTAAAATGCTATAAATGTAACATGGAAATGGATTTCAAATAAATGTTTATCAAGGAGGACAAAATTATGGCAATGGAGATTAACGGGAATCTTCCTGACTATGCAGTCAGGAAGCAGAATTACAGCAGCTATGCGGCGCAAAGTATGGTAGAAGGCGGTGCTGCAAGGGGCACAAAAAAGAAAGGGACAGAAAAAACGCAGGAAACGGCAGGAAACAGCAAATCCAAGAGTACAGTAGAGTATGCAAACGAACTGGCGAAACTTGTTCCAAGCCTAGAGTTTAAGGTTGGAAATTCTTTCTCAACAGCTAAGAGTGGTAAAACACTGACAGTCAATCCGCAGCTTTTGGAAAAAATGCAGAATAACCCAGAAAAAGAAAAGGAAATGAAGGAACTGATCAAAGGTGTTGAATCAGCGGTGAATATGCTGGAAAGTGTAAATAAAGCCAGTGGTTGGACGGTTGTATACAAGCATTGTTATATAGACGAAAATGGGAAGTACCGTTCTATTGCTTATCTCAGAAATGATTTTATGCTGAACATGAGCGACAAGCTACGGGAGGAAAGACGGAAAAATTCTGAAAAACTGATGGAAAAGACAAAAGAAAAGGCAGCAGAAAAGAAAGATATAAAAGAGGATGATGGCGCAGATGGAAAGATAGAAGAAAAAACAACTCCTAACAAAGGGGAACAGCTTCTAAATGAAAAGCTGGCAGCTTCCATAGATGGCATGATTTATTTGAATGATACAGATATTCGGACAATTATCGAAGCTTCCAAAGAAGAGAATGCAGGCAAGGCAAATATAAAACAACAGGTGGGGGTCGGTGCAAATTTGGATTTAAAGGCATAACAAGAAAAAATTTAAAAACTAGGAGGAACAGGAAAATGACAATTAATGGTATCTATGGTACAAATACACAAATGCGGCAAATGGGAATGAATCAGGCAACAGACTCATACATCCAGAATATCCAGAACCAGATTGCTAATGTACAAAAGCAGTTGCAGGAGCTTTCTTCCAACAAAGATATGACACAGGAAGAAAAGATGACGAAGCAGCAGGAATTACAGCAGCAGATTAGTGACTTGAATGTGCAGTTAAGACAGCACAAGACAGAGCAGCGCAGAGAGAAACAACAGAAACAATCTTCCTTTGATGATATGATTGGTGGAAATCAGAAAACAGGAGCAGCAGATACAGGAGTGATTATTTCTCTTTCAACAACAAAAGAGCAGATTGCAGGCATAAAGAAAATTCGGACAGACTTGCAGGGAAAATTGCGTGTTGCTCAAACAGAGGAAGAAAAGGCAGATTTGCAGGAAAAGATTGATAGCATTGCTCAAAATATAGGTGACAAGGTAAAAGAAACACAGGATACCATATCCGATTATCAAAATACTGAACAGGATAAAACAGATAAGAAAGAAGATGAAAAAGAGAAGGGAACTACTGCTATTTCGGAAGAAGAAAATAGCAGTCTTGAGGCTAAGTCTGCTGAAAGTGTGAATACAGATGTTGAGGTGCAAAAAGAAAAGAAATGATAAATAACAGTTAGATAAGCTAGGCTAGACATGCAGATAAATAGACTTGTCTGTTATGAAATAGTTGAATAGATAAATAGTCATGGAGGGATAAAGGAGAACTGATACCAAAGCTAAAATACTAATAATAACTTTCAATGACGATGAAGAAAAGACAATAGAAAGGCTACTGTTTGTCCTGTCAGATCCTGCCTGGGCTAAAAAGTCTGTTATCCATGCCAATTTTGTTGGCTAGGGTCTTCTTTTTAGGAAAAGGTTCTCCTTTTTCAGTTCTGACATTTTTTTGTGAAGTTCCTGGATTTCTCTTGGAGAAAAGACAGGGGAATGTGTAGTTTGTGGTTGTGATAGCAGGCATTCTTCGCTATATACTTTTACCCATCCAGAAAGGGCTGATTTGACAACACCTTACTCTTTTTCAAGAGTAGGATAACGTTTCCCATTGGGCCTTGATTACCCGAATAAGGAGAGGATATTGATGGAAGCAAATTATCAGCTTTATGACAGGAAAAGCCATTCCATGAGATTATCCTGCAAATCGGGGATAAGGATAATATAGGAGCAAAAACGGAGAACGGACAGCTTGTGGCAGAGATTCTTGATAAATATATACAGGACTTCCAGCAGAGAAATCCTAAACTGAGAGTATTTCGTACTTATCTGAATGGATTTGCGTTTCTACTATAAGCAATAATGATTGTATTTCTATTCTTAACCCTTTCATTAGTAAAACTTTGCGCTTTACAATTGCTATTTTATTTAATTATATAAAATTGCGTAGAGAAAAGAGCATATATTGTTACAGGAGTAAGTGCAAAATGGTCAAATTAAAAAAAGTATGATATACTAATACAAAAAATTGTAAGAAAATTATTTCTTGATGAATAATTTAGAAAGGAGTTTTGATATGAGATATGAGGGAATGATTTATAGACCTCCTAGTGAGGCCCGTAGTCTAATTCTCCAGTTGACTGTTGGATGTGCTCGAAATGAATGTACATTTTGTAACATGTACAAAGATAAAAAATTTCGTATCCGTAATCTGGACGAGGTTGTTGAAGATATAATAATGGCTAAAAAACATTATATGTTTGATATTGAGCGGGTGTTTCTTGCAGATGGCGATGCTTTAATCGTAAAAACTAAGGATTTGCTCTACATTATTGATAAAATTCATGAAATCCTTCCCACAGTTAATCGAATTACAGTTTATGGCGCACCAAAGGATGTCCTTGTAAAGAAACCAGAAGAACTTAAATTACTGTGTGAATCTGGATTGGATATGGTTTATATGGGGGCTGAATCTGGTTCTGATAAAGTTTTGAAAGCTGTGAGAAAAAATGCTACCCAGGCAGAAATTATTGAGGCTGGACAGAAATTAAAATTTGCTGGTTTAAAGTCTTCCATCACCCTTATTTCTGGTCTTGGCGGCATCAAAGATTTAGAAGAACATGCCGTTGAGTCTGCAAAAGTAATTTCTGCCATAAAACCGGAATATGCCAGTCTCTTGACTTTGCTCATTGAACCAGGTACACAGCTCTATGACCAGTGGAAGGCAGGAGAATTTCATCCACTGGAAGGCCCTGAAGCTGTTTTTAGGGAAATGGTGCTTTTTCTCCAAAACATTGATAGTGAAGGTACTGTATTTCGGGCAAATCATGCCTCTAACTATATCCCTCTAGCTGGTACCTTTAATCGGGATATTCCTAACTTACTTACACAGATTGATCATGCTGTTAAAAATCAACTTTTTCGCCCAGATGCTTTCCGGCAGCTTTAGAAAAATATTATGAATGTTGGGAATAGAAGAGCTTCATAGTTTGTCATTTTATGGATGGAAAGGGTTTTGAAATTGATTTAATAATATTATATAGAAATGCTTCATGGATTAAAAAATGCATGAAATCAGAGAAAGTGAATATCCCCAATTAGCTGATTTTTGTAGAAAGCAATTTTTATCCCAGATGGTATGGATAAGCTGGCAAAATCCATCATGGTATCTCCCGAACGGCAAGTATATATTGCTGATTTTGGGAGAGAAGATGATGGGTGCTTAGTTGCTGAACCAAAAGAGAAGGCTGGGGGCGTATTATGAATGATGATGGACATATTGATGAAGAAACGCTATCACTTGCTATCTCTCTTTATGAGGAATACAGGAATCATAGAATTAGTACAGCACTTATGGGAGCAATAATGCAGCTTTTAAAAGATAAAGGATTTATACAGTTGATATGTACAGAAAAGCAGGAGTTGAGGTGGTTGATAAAAACAAAGAAGAATATACAATGATTTCCAAATTATTCTAGAGTTCTCATGTTTGGCCACTGTAATCTTTGCAATAGCTAATAGATGGTCTATTTTTATGTTCGGCAGTTAAGAAAGAGTCTCAAATCACAGCATATTCTTTTGACAAGTTATATAGCAATAAAATTTACAGTCACATGATACTGTTTTTGTAAATATAACGGCTGTTGTTCCTGTGATTAAAACATTTGCCATTTAATTTCTTCTCCTATGCTTTGAAATAGCCTATATATACTCTGCTTTTCCCACCAATGTCAAAGTATTTGTCTGATATTTCTTTTGCGGTTGTCACAAAAAATTCCTGTGGTATTTTTATAATTTTAGAAGATAGTTCGATTAATTGTTTAATCAGTTACTCTTTTTATGATCAAAAGCACCGTTTTCTACTGTGATAGATTATCCTTCTGTTTTTTCTCTTTAATATTCTCTACAATTAAATAACGTCTATTCGTCGCTATTTGACATATCTTTATAGGGAAAATCCCCGAAAAGTTTCTCGTAGAAAAATAATTTTTTTGTCAGCTTAAGTGCATTTTGTAAATAAATCATTTGTTTTTTAATATCCTTCAAGTGATTTTATACCATAACAAAAGGCTGTTCAAGAGTTTCTCCACCATGTATTAGTAGTGAAACATATTCCTTTAAAATAAAATGGGCATTTCCAGGATTGCTTTATGCTCTTTGGAGTTAAATTATATGATGAATACTAGATTAGAGACGGGTATCAAGATACCTGTTTTTTACATAGCAAGCCCGCATTCAAAGGCAAGAACCATGTATTTTTCTGCATTGGTAAGACCATATAAGCTTAAGTCTCTAATTTCCCATGTATCAGAACTAAGATTATCTGCTCCATACAAAAATTGTATAAAAGGAATATTTCTATATTTTGAAACAGCCAGCATAGAAGCACATTCCATTTCTACAGAAAGGCAGCCTTCTTCTTTACGTTCTTGAATAGCAGAGAGGGTTTCTCTATAAATGGCATCGGAAGTCCATGTTTTGCCCTTTACATAGGAGTAGCCACAGTTTGTTAAAACCCTTTCTAATATTTGAATAGAATGTGGATTGGCTTCTATTTCTTGGGATGGCGCTATATAATGGTAGCTTGTTCCTTCATCACGAATAGCGGAAATAGGAATAATAATATTTTCCTTTACCTTGTCATCATTTAATACTCCGCAAGAGCCGAACAAAACAAACTTTTTAGCTCCCATGGCAATGATTTCTTCAAAACAGGAAACACAAGCAGGCGCACCTACCAAAGAGCGGTAAAAAGCAATATCTGTATCTTTGTAAGTGATTTTGTAAACAGGCAGTATGCCATTTGCAGAGTAGAGTTCTGCTATTTTTTCTATATTATTCAAAGAAGAAAACTTTTGAATAATATTATCAGAAAATGTGGAGATACAAATTTCTGGGAAATTTTCTATTTTTTTTGTTGTGTCAGATGGATAAAACAAGGTCGGATCTGAAATTTCTGTTCTTTGAAATATTGTATACAATTTATGCACCTCATTTCTATTCATTTTTTAGCGGATATTAGTATTGGAGAGGGAAGACTGCCACACTTATCTTTTTCTGCGTCAAAGCCCTTGAAATCATTAAAATATTTTATAGTTGGACAGATTTAGATTGTGACTGCCATTATTCCTAAGATGTTTAATCTTATCTCTAGTAGTCATGCCAATACTTTTGATTTTAGTATTTTGCATTATAGATTATTTTAATTCTATCACATTAGGCCCTATATGTGTACATAGAACAAAAAAGAAAAGACAGAACGATAGGGAGAATTTGAAAAAAATAGGTAACAGCAGAAGAGGAAATGGAATGAGAAATCAAGGGGGTATCCAGTAATCTTCAGCTCGTAGCCACATATGAAAGTGGAATTTCAAAAAAAGATGTGGATAAGATCATTCATTAAGATGAAGAAAGAGGCAATCTTTATGACAAGAAACCGCCTTTTCTGGATGGATAAGAAATACAACAAAAATCCAGGTACACTTTTATTTTACAACCAAATATATAACCTGTATTAAATAATGTCTAGTTGGAGAAGGAGTATATTTTTATTTTAAAAGGCCTACAGTCAATAATATGAGTATTACTTACTTTTCAAAGGATATAGATCCGTTACTGACCCATTCAAGGATGAAAAGAAAGATCTACTTGGCCTGAGACAGCTTTTATATGGCACTGTAAGTAAAAACAGAAAGTACAGGGGGAAATCTAAATATATTTACTATAATGATAATAGGGTTCTTAGCTACAGTGAAAGGATGGGGTTTCTAAAACAAAAAGAAATATACTTAAATATAATCTTCCATGATAGATAAAAGATTCCGATTTGAAATTGTATAGTGACCAGGTGTTCAGTTGCATTTTGGAGATTTTTAGAATAAATCCCAGGAAATTATCTAGAGCACAGGTAAGGTGGCAGGTCATGTCAGTCCCCATTTGTATAACAACTGGACGAAACCATTTGAAGTTCCAATCAGGTAGTAAATTTTTTGAACGAAGATTTACAATTATGCTTATTTACGACACTTAATTAGTGAACAGTAGCTCTTTATTCACCCTTGATAGGCTGGAATTTGCTATTTCTCTTGAAAATGTATAGAAAGCCATTGTGGCTTTTGCTATAATAGTAAAAAAATAAAAAGAAAAAAATCCAAGATTGTGGGGGAAAAAGAAATGAATATACGCAAGGCAACTAGGCAAGATATTTCTCGAATTGCCGAGATTCTAGTTTTTACAAAGCGAATGAATTATCGTTCTATTTTCCAAAATGATTTCTATTCTTTTGGTGAGTTGCAAGTGTTGTCTGTTGCGGAAGAATATACGGCGTTGGATATTCTTGAACATATATGGGTTTATGATGATGGAATTGTAAAAGGTATGATTCATATTGAGAATGTAGAAATTAGAGAGTTATATGTTGATTGCTTTTTTCAATGTCAAGGTATAGGAGCAGAATTGATCGAATTTGCAAAGGACAACTATTTGGTGGAATTTTTATGGACAATTGAGAAGAATATTAATGGGATTCGTTTTTATGAGCGCCACGGATTTTACAAAACGAATAAAAGAAAGCTGGAAGATGGAACTACAGTACATCTTGTACTATTAGCACGTCAAATTCCCCTTTCCTGCTAAGCTGCCCAGAGCAAAAAAATTGGGATTTAGAAGGAGGAGCTATTCCATGTGGTTTTGGTGGTTTATGATTATTTGTGATTTGGTCATTCCAATTTTAATGATTTTTACTGGTAGGATGATGTGGAAACATACACCTAAAAATATTAACGGAATTATTGGATACCGAACTAGGCGTTCTATGAAAAATATGGATACATGGAAATTTGCCCATCATTTTTGTGGAAAACTTTGGTATAAAATTGGCTGGATTATGTTTGTTCTAAGCATTATTTTACACCTTTCGTTTTATGGACATTCAACAAAAGTCATTGGAATTTTTGGTGTAGTCATTTCCACAATACAGGTTATTATTTTGATTGTTCCAATTTTTTTAACTGAATGTGTTTTGAAAAAGAATTTTACAAATTAAGGAAATAAAAAATAAAATATTTGCTAGTAGGAACTAAATGATATATCCTTAAATGGTTTAGGCCAAATAAATGAATAAGGCACAGTAGTAGTGTGATTCTCAAAAAAGATATTTAAAAATAGATATATATAATGTAGGAAATAAAGCGATAATACTTATGTATAGCACACTTCTGAAGGCTATACTATGGTTGATACAGTATATGAACAGAGTCTAAAGAGGATAGAAAATAAATTAAAAAGACAAGGTATCTCATTATGGGACACCAAAGATGTTTTCTTAACTTATGCAGGATTTTTGATAGAAGATGAAGATGTAATAAAGTGAAATGAATGGAAAAATGATGAGGATTGAGATTTGCTCTTAAAGAGGGGAATGACCAAAAGCCAGATACTCATAGAAGCGAAAATTACTACAGATGAGCATTGCAAGAGAAACAAGGGGCAGTACATTTTTATGGAATCGCTTATATGAATATGAGGTATGCAGGAGTGGAGTTGGTCAAAACAGAGGGATAGCGCCTCATAACTTTGAAAGCTGGAATTGCATATAGTATGCAGTTCCTTTTTATGTACAGCAATTGAATTCTTTAATGTATTTACGCTTTGGTCTATTACGGCGTTTCTTTGCGTCAGATTCCAAGAATTTCAAACTGACTAATTATTATAGACTAGCTGAATAGGTAGGCCGGTTTTTGCTTGGAAGTGCTTATAAAGGATTCAGTCGTTTGAAGAATTCCTTTCCAATGTTCGATTATAGTTTTGGATGGGGTAGAGTCTACATGCTTTTATGGACAAATTTGGAAAGCAAAATTGGAAATAAAAGCGGATATTTAGTTTCGAATATGAAAGATAAAATGATTCAGGCTCCAATTAAAAGTATAAGAAATGAAGACTTTAAATTTTCGATGGCTATATTCGCTAATAAATGAAAGATTTTCAAAAAAAGCTGTTTATAAATATTTTCCAGACAAGGAAGCGCTTGGGAGAGCCTTATATGAAACTTATAATTAAAATGTTATGTAACAGGCGAGAGAGTTGATAAGTGAAAATACAGAGGAGGTCCATAGAAAATTGCTTTATCTCTATTTCTATTTTGCCATATCCCATGTACAAGGAACCTTAACAAGTATTTCATAAAAAATAGATGACAATGGAAAAATAACAGGAATATCATCAGGAACAAGCGATCCAGATGGGAAAATTGCTAAGGAAAATGGGAGAAGAAAAACACAGGAGAATAAACAGAAAGAGAAAAAAGCAGCTGAAGAAGTACAGAGAGAAACAGAAGAATATATTGGAAATATTACCAATACAGATATAAAAGCTTTTACCTAGAGTATCGTAAAAAATGCTTCTTATATAACGGTACCTTCCAGGACAGTATTTGATGTGAAAGGATAATATGAAAAAGTAAGTATAGTAACTGCTGAGAAGTAGATAGATCTAAACAGAAGGCAATTGGAAAATCCAGAGGTGAGAAATACAATCACCAAAATTATTCTATGTTCTTTTTTTCTTTCCTTTCAATTGTTTTATTGCAAATAGTTTATACTGTAAATAGTTCATAGCTTTCTGTCATTTTATGAATTTCACTGCCTATCATGATATTTAAAATGGTTTGGAAAGGGAAATGCAGAAAATAAGTTAAAAAAAATAAAAATATTTTGTAACAAATTGCACTTGAAAAGAACGAATGTTATGAGGTGCAAAAATGGAGAAATCAAAAATTGATGAAATCTATAGGAAACACGCAACAATGATATACAAATATCTATGGGGATTGGCACAAGATACACAACTTGCCGAGGAGTTAACACAGGAAACGTTTTTTCAGGCAATAAAAGGAATAGATAAATTCAGAGGTGACTGCAAAGTGTCCACTTGGCTATGCCAGATTGCAAAAAACTTGTGGTATAAGGAACTGGAAAGAAGAAACAAACATAAAACTGTGGAATTGAACGATTCAATACTTTCTAATGAAAACGTTGAATATTACTGTTTAAATCATATGGAAAAGATAGAAATTTTTCGCCTTATGCATAAGTTGTTAGATGAGGCAACAAGAGAGGTTATGTATTTGCGTCTTGGGGGAGATTTACATTTTTCCGAAATTGCAGATATTTTAGGAAAAACGGAAAATTGGGCAAGAGTAACGTATTATCGGGGAAAACAAAAAATAATGAAAGGAATGAAAGAATGGACAGAAAACTAGATTGTGGCATTGTAAAAGACTTACTTCCCCTTTATGTGGATGGAATGGCAAGTGATATTTCCAAAAAAAGTATAGAAAAACATTTAGAACATTGTAAAAATTGCAATGAGATGTACCATAATATGACATATAATCTAGAAATAGAAAGCCAGTCATTAGAGATTCAAGATGTAAAAAGATTTTTGAAAAAAACGAAACGAATGTATTTATTTTACGGTTTAAGTGTTCTTAGCTTTATTTCCATACTTGTCTGTTTTATTGTAGATTTGGCATTAAACAAAGGTATGACATGGTCTTTGATCGTAGGATGTGCTGTTATATTTGCAGATGCTTTCATATATGTTCTTTTAGTCTGCAAAAAGAAGAAAAGTTTTATTGCTATGGTTGTGATAAGTATTGGAACATTCTGTCTCCTTTCTGTTATACAGATTACCATATATTATCTTATGAATGTAGGAACATTTTGGATTTTCCGTTATGGTTTTCCCATTCTGTTTTTATGGTTAGGGGTTCTCTGGATTCCAGTACTTATGGGAACCTTTTTAAAATGGAATATATGGGATTGCATCGCTTTGAGTATGCTATTGGCAATCCTAGGAAATTATATGACAAAACGGATTACAGGAGATTTTGTATGGAATGATATATTCCATATACACAATTTTATACTTCATTCTTTTGGGGAGATTATAGGGATGCTACTGTTTGGAACGATTGGGAGAATTAAAAAATGGAGAAAATATTTATAGTATATAATAAAAAAGATTTGAAAAAAGGATAGGGAATTGGCTCATTATAAATAGACTGAAAATATGGAGGATATCATTGCCTATATATTTTCTTTTGTGTTCCTTTATGGTATGATTTGATAAAGAAAAAAATGAAAGAATATTTTTTCACAGGTTTTGCCAGTATGTAGAAAGAGTTGGGATTTCATGTTTTGCAGAGACAGAGGAGAAAATGGTTATGAGGAAAGAGATAAATGAAAAAATCACTATCTGAAATGACTTTAGAAGAAATGTGGAAGCTATTTCCAATTATTCTTTCGGAACATAAAAGTTGTTGGAGAGAATGGTATAACAAAGAAGAAAAGAGAATAGCTACTTTTATAGGAATGAAAAATATAAAAATATACCATATTGGAAGCACAGCAATTAATAATATATGGGCAAAACCTATTGTTGACATTCTCCTTGAGATTCCAAATGATATTTCAATGAGTGTTATAAAGGAAATGCTGCTCAATAATGGCTATATTTGTATGCATGAGGAAAAAAACAGGAAATCTTTTAATAGGGGATATACAAATGAGGGCTTTGCAGAGAAAGTATTCCATTTACATTTGCACTATTATGGGGATAACGATGAACTATTCTTTAGAGATTATATGAATGAAAATTTTGTATTGGCGAAGAAATATGAGAAATTGAAATTATCTCTTTGGAAAGAATTTAAATATAATCGTGATGCTTATACAAATGCAAAAAGCTCCTTTGTAGAAAAGTATACAAAATGTGCAAAAAGAAAGTATAGAAATCGTTATTAGAAAATGTCCACTGATGAAAAAGAAGAAAAAAATCACTGTTTGAACTCCTTAGATATTGAGAACAGTAGGAGGAAGCAATCGTATATTTAGCATTTATGTAAGGGAGCACACAGTCAAGAGGGCTTGGATGTATGTACTCATTTTTCTTATCTTTTTTAAGATGTTGCGTGATGTATGCCTCCAGCACCTTCGTTTTTTGATTTTGAAATACATAGTTACAAAATTCCTGTCTAGTTTTCTTTTTTTGGGGTTATATATAAAGGTAAAGAGAAAATACAGCAAGTACTGCCGTAAATTTATCTATACATCTAAATTTGCAGGTTTAGAAGGGGGTATGGATCCCCCATGAAAGATAAACTGGAAAATAAATGGGGATATTATTTGGGATGGATTAAGAATATCAAATGATTTCTTAATTATGTAGCTGGAAAGAATCCTGAAGACTCCTTTGTCAGGGGGCTGGAGGAAAGAGTAAAAGAAGCAAAAAAGAATAGAGATAGGGATTTTAGGTATGGTGTCTGCTCTTAAGGATTTAGGTATACCAGATGAAACCATATTACGAAAATACAAGAAAAATGTAAGTATTCTAGAGAAGATGCAGAGCGGTTTGTTAAGTAAAAGAATAAGACTTGGGAACAGATGGGGTATTCCTGCAATTGAATGTGTGGGAATATCTCCTTTTTTTAATGATCATTTTATTTTTAATTATAAAAAATATAGTAATATACATTTAAAAATATACAAGGAAAAAGCATTCAATAAGGAAAAAGCATTCAATAATGATGATTACTTTAAGTTTTGTCATTTACAGTATTATTTTTATTAATGGGTAATTACTATGTCGTTGTTATTATACAATGGATTTTTTTCTTCATAAAAAATGCAAGGATATGGAGAGATGCAAGAGGGACATAGTACTAAAATTTTATATTTCATGAAGAAGATTTTCTTGTCGTTTTGCTGGAAATTGTGTATGATATTAATAAAAGAAAGATGAAAGGGTAGTAGAGAAATGGATAAACAGTGGCAGCAAAGCAAAGGATATATTAAAAAGGCTTTCCTGTTAGTAGGTGTATGTGGGGGAATGCTTTTAACTGCATGTGAAGGCCAGGAGAAAGATGGAAATAGAATCCAGGAGGCACATATTCCTAAAGAAGAGGGAGGTAAAGAAGAACAGGAGACAGGAGACGTTGGAATAATACAAGACTTTTCTCATAATAATGATAAAGACTTGGAGAAGGAGAAGGCTAAGAAAGAAGAATTAATGAAGAAAAATGAAGATAGATTCTTTCGAATGGCAGGGGATGCAGGCTTGAATGAGACAGAGGCAACAGACTATTACAAGAAACTTTGTGAAGATAATGTTTTTCAAGATGGAATAATGAAACTTGTTGATCTATATATTGATGATGTGGATGAAAATGGTCAAAAAGATATGGTGGCCATGGTACAAAATCCAGAGGATGAATTTCGATATGGCACAGGCTATATCTATTTTTACATAAATGAGGATGAACCATATTGTTTTGAAGATGAGCAATATCCCTTTTATTCGAGTATTTCAATAATAAGTGGAGATTTTGATAGAGATGGAAACATTGAGATTGGTTTTGAATCAAGGGGAACAGGTAATGGAGGAACAGGTGACTGGCATTTAAGATTATTAAAATATAAAGACCACAGTATGGAAAGAATGGACTTTCCTTCAGATTCCTATGAGGACGATGAAAGAAGCATAGATATTCAGGTTATTCAGGAGCTTCAAGAGAATACATACAGTGCATACTGCCCACATTTGGACGAAACTATTCTGTTTGAGGCAGAAAATAAAGTGGAACCTGGGGAGCGCCGCATTGTTGGGGGCAATTCTAGAGGTTTTTTGAATTTGGAGCGTGTAGAATATGAAGGGAGACAAGGAATTCAAGTATCTGAGTATTTATACGGCGAAGGAGGGCCATCCCATGGACTTGCTTGGGCAAAGTTTATCATTGTATGGGAGAAGGATAAAAGCAGCCGGATTGTCCAGTGGTGGATAGAAACATTGTAGGAAGGCTAAAGGAGGGAATAACTATGCTTGGAATATATTTTAGCGGCACAGGAAATTCTAGATATGCTTTAGAAGTTTTTCTAGGTAAACTTGACAAAACAGCGAAGATTTTTGCCATAGAGGACGTAAATATAGCCAATTACATAAAAGAAAATAAAGAACTAGTTTTCAGCTACTCTGTACAATTTAGTAATATTCCTAAAATGTTGAAAGATTTTGTAGATAGACATAAGAAATTATGGAAAGGCAAAAAAATTTTTGTAATAGCAACAATGGGATTATTTAGCGGAGATGGAGCAGGTATTTTATGCCGTCTTCTAAAAAAATATGGAGCGGAGATTATAGGAGGATTGCATTTAAAAATGCCAGATAGTATTGGAGATGAGAAGATACTAAAACGTTCTATAGAAAAAAATAGGGAGCTTGTGAAAAGGGCAGAAAAGAAGATAGATAATGCTGTAAAATGTATGAAAAATGGAAAACCTCCACAAGAAGGAATAGGTTTTTTCTATCATGTGGCAGGATTCTTTGGGCAGCGTCTATATTTTTACAGTAAAACGAAACAATATACTAATAAATTAAAAATAGATAAGAAAAAATGTATTGGTTGTAGTAAATGTGTAGGGCTATGTCCAATGAAAAATCTTAGTATAGAGAATCATTTAGCTAAGGCAGGTGACAGATGTACAATGTGTTATCGATGTATAAATATTTGTCCAAAGAAGGCAATAACATTGCTGGGAAAAAATGTAATTGAGCAGGGAACAATAGAAAAATACTTATTAAAATGAAAAAGATGTAAGAAGCCTTGAAAGGATTGGTAAAAATGATTTCAAGGCTTTTATTAAAATGTATGATAGAGAAAAAATTCATAGAGGTTTTTAACAAATGGAAAAGAAGTCTAGTTTTCTAAAGCTAATAATTGGATAGTATAGTTGACAATCATACTAGTAGTATGATAATCTTAATATATTATAAATATGATAGGAGGTAATACTATCATGGCTAGAAACAAACACCCAGAGGAAACAGTCAACTTAATAGTGGATGTGGCTTATCGCCTGTTTATGGAAAAGGGGTATGAGCGTACATCCATTCAGGACATTATCGACAACTTAGGTGGACTTAGTAAAGGTGCAATCTATCATCATTTTAAATCCAAAGAAGACATTTTAGTCACAGTTACAAATAAAATGACAGAAGAATCGAATAAGATGTTGGCTGTTATTCGAGATCGAACCGATCTAAATGGAGAGGAAAAATTAAAAACTATATTTAAAGAATCCATTTACCGGCCAGTGCAGGATGATATATTTACAGTAGCTCCCAACTTGAACAATAATCCAAGATTGCTTTTTAGCATGTTTCGTGACACTGTAGAGGAAGCAGCCCCTGTCTATATTTTGCCGATTATTGAACAAGGTATTTCAGACGGTTCCATTCAAACGGATTATCCAAAAGAATTGGCTGAACTGATCATATTGACGGCAAATATTTGGATGAATCCAATGGTTTTTGATAATTCTGTAGAGGAAGCATATGGAAAATTTATGGTATTTCGTCAAATGATGCAAGGCTTTGGATTAGATATTGTAGACGAAGAAATGCTGGACAGATTAAAAGAGCTCACATCTATATACCAAAAAAATAAATGATCATGGATTTGCTGGAAAGGGTAGATTTTCAAAATATGGGAAGTTGGCAAATAAGATTAGGGCAGGGATGGATCCATGCCCTTTTTTTGTAAATCAGAAAAAAGCAACTTATGGTTGGCAAGAGTCAATATGGGATAAGCTTTGTATTGGATAGTCCAAAAAAAACATATCCTTGGAATGAAGGGGTTCTACATATTCTAAAATAGGGGATTGCCCTTGTACTGTGCAACTTTGAAAAATCTTTGGTGTTCCTTTGATGCCACATAATGTTCCTAATAATATGGCAAGAACTGCCTTGCCTATCCCACTAAGCTCTCCTTTCTTTTTCTTTTGTGCGTCCTGCATGCTGCCCTCCCCTTTCTAAAATGAAAAAATTAACAGGCTTAACTACATTTAAAAATTTTGAAGTTTTCTCGCTTTTTCTACTTTTATTTTATAGGTAAGAGGCATCAGACTTGTATCAAAATTGCATCAAAGTTGCATCATATTATAATTCTTATGTATTTTTTTGTATTGTATAAAGTTATAGGATTATGAAAATAACAGATAGTAAAAATTTGGGGGCTTATATAATAGATTATAATTATTTATACAACAGAAAAAAGAAACCTATTTTGTAGGAATGTAAGTTGTTGAGCTGCATGAGTTTTGTGATTTATAGTTTTTTTGGAAAGAAAAGATAACGTTTATAAAGGATGAGCTTATGATGAAGTCAAATTTGGTACGTAGAGATGCACAGATAAAATTTATCATGGAATACCTATACATGTCTTAGATTCATATATAAATTGAGATTAGAAATAATTAATGGTATAATAAAATTATTAATTACAGAGAGAGGCACATAATGAAGGGAAAAAAGTTATATTATTGTATCGGAATTTCTGGAATGGGTATTCTTTTGTATTGGATATGGAATCAGGCTTTTGTTTCAGAGTCGACCTTCCCTCCTCATGTAAGAAGAATAGAACTTCGCTTATGGGCAGATATAATTGGAAATATGAATACTTCTTGTATTTTTCCCTTACTGCTTTATATTCTTTTTTATTATTTATTGTTTCTTATCCCTTTTGGAAAAAGCCCTAAAAAAAGTGGATATATAGCTTTAACATGTAAGTCCCTTCTGTTTTTTGTAACAGGCATATGTCTTTTATATTGGATAAGCCTTTCCCTTCTTACTTATTTTTTCACTATGGAAGAGGAACATTATGGGGCAAAGGGAATATTACTAGTGAATAAAGGACGCTTTTCCGATACCCAATATGTAGTATACAAACCTATTGGGCATTTATTTCGCTTATACACAGGGGAGACACCAGAGGTTTTGACACAATATTTAGAAGAAAAATATTCCCTTTCTTTTTCATTTGAGGAAATAGGCAGCCATTCTTATTTTTTTATTCCTAAGGGAAGAGAAAAGCTAAAGGTGAGGGTTATACTGGACCAGGAGTTTGAGGACAATTATTTAACTTTGCTGGCAGTGGAGCTATTTGAAGAATATTATAATAAGAAAGAAATGACATGGAATTTTGAAATTGTGGAACAAAATGATGGAGGTAAAGAAGAGGAAATTTTAATACAATGCTTAACAGAAAAAGACATAGAAAGCTTTTCCAAAGAACTTTATGAGTTTGCACTTTATGCAATGAGTCAGGAGCCTGGATTTAAAAAATACAAGGAAGGCAAAGATGAGGTGAGGATACATTATTATATTGGGATGGATAAGACAAAATACACAGGTTCTTTTCCTCTTGCCAAAACTGCTTTAGAAAAAGAAGGATGGAAGGATCTGGAAACAAAAATCCGCTCTCAATATGAAAAGCAAGTGAACATAGAAGAGGAAAAGGAAAGGACCGAGGAAAGAATCGTTAGTGAAGAAGAAGTTGTGAAAAATGCCAGATTGATTTATGATTCTGTTTTTCAAGAGGATGGGTATACATATACAGAATGTTATAATGCTAAGGGAAATTTTTACGTAGATTTAGGAAAAGCAAAGGGCATGATAAGTGAAGAAGGAGCTTATGCAACACGGACATTAGTATACGATAGAGTATCAAAAAATGGGGAATGCTTACTTTTTGTATACTATGAGGAATATTATGACGAAAGTGGACAAAGAACGGATTTATCTACAAAAATTTTAAATTTTTATGGCATTGACCGGAAAACGGGAAAGGTAATTCCAGGGGATAAGACATCTTGGAGTCAGGTGGGAAGTAAGGAGTATCGGGAAGCGACGGGAGAATAAGAAGAAAGGTATGGTTATAGTAATGGCAAAGTTGTTATTAGTAATTGACATGCAAAAAGATTTTGTAGATGGGGCATTAGGAACAGAGGAAGCAGTTAAAATCCTTCCAAAAGTAATTCAGAAAATAAAGGAGCATCAAGGCCCCATTATTTACACAAGGGATACCCATGGAGAAGACTATTTCAATACACAGGAAGGAAAAAGGCTGCCAGTAGTACACTGTGTAAAAGAAAGCCAAGGCTGGCAGCTTATTCCTGAAATAATGGAGTTGGCAGATAAGGCAGGCAGCTTGGTGTTTGACAAGCCTTCTTTTGGCTCCTTAGAATTGGCCACATATATAAAAGAGTCCTATAAAGAACACCAATGGGAAGAGATCCAACTTATTGGTTTATGTACAGATATTTGTGTAGTTTCTAATGGAATTATTTTAAAAGCTGCTCTGCCAGAAGTAACGATATCTGTTGATTCCTCATGTTGCGCTGGAGTGACAAAGGAGAGTCACAATCATGCATTGGAAGTTATGAAAATGTGTCAGATTGTCCTTTCAAAATAAGCAGGAAGATGATACCAGTATTGGGCTTTGCACAGAGCAAAGTAGAAATGAGGTTTAAAATGAGGTTTAATGAGCTTAGAGATACAATGTTAGATATTGCGGAAGTTGTTGAAAAGTATCCAGAATGTTTGAAGGAAAAAGTATTTGATATTATGGCAGAAAGTGCTTTTGGAAATAGGCAGCCCGTAGAGACAAGCTATCGGCCTAAAGAGCCCGTTTACCACCAGGCAGAACCAGTATACCGACCGGCAGAGCCTGTTTCTTCCATGGATAATCCTAGAACTTTGGGGGATGGAAATGAACTGAAAATTATTAATTAATGTTAGAGGTAGACAATCATGCGTATAGAACAGACAACCCAGTTTCTTTATGAAAACATAGGGGAAGAGATAAAAATTACCGCCTGTCGAAGCTTGGATGAAGCTATCTGTATACCAGAAGAAATAGGGGGATACCCAGTCACAGAAATTGGCGATTATGCATTTTCTGACAGCGGGAAACAGCAGGAGAACCAGATGGGCACGGGGAGTTGTCCAAATGTAAGGGAAAGAACAGAACAACCCTTACCTTATTTATGTGGGAAAAGGCTTAAGGAAGTTCATCTTCCTAAGTCTATACGAAAGATTGGACGTTATGCCTTTTACAATTGTACAATGTTAGCTGAATTGTCATGTTCAAGCAATATCCAGGATTTAGGCTCAGGGTTTTTTACTGGATGCAGGCGTATTGGACATATTCAGATAAAGGTAAGGGAAGATGAGAAGTCCTGTTTAAAAGATCTTTTATCAGAGCTCAGGCAGATGCTGACTGTAACCTATGAAAGTCAAAGAGGAAAAGCCATGCTTCTTTTTCCAGAGTTTTTTGAGGAATCAGTAGAAAATACTCCGGCAAGGCTGCTGGAAATACGTACTCACGGCTGTGGACATCGGTATCGGTATTGCTTTGACAAGACAAAATTTCAGTTTCATGAATATGATGAACTATTTCCCCATGTAAAGGCTCAAGAGCCAGAAGAAATAGTGTCTAGACTGGCTCTTGGCAGATTGCAGTTTCCTTATGAATTGGGAAAAAATGCAAAAAATGAATATGAAGGATATGTGAAAGATCATATAAAATCAGCCTTTACCATTCTTTTGGAACAAAGGGAATTGGACACTTTAAAATGGCTTTTAAGCCAGTGGACATTTCAGAAAGAAGAGGTTGATGAGGCAATACAGATGGCGAATGATTATCATTATGTAGAGGCCCTTGGCTATTTGATGGACTATTGTCACGAGAATTATAAAATAAAGAAAAGGAAATTTGAACTGTAAAAAATATGGAAAGGATAAGGACAATGGTAGATCCAGTTAGATATCAGCAAATAGGAGAGCAAAGGGACATAGAGTTATGCGAGGAGATATTCAAAAATGCTAGAAATGAATTGTACTTAAATATGCGGTTTTTGGATGTATCTTTAAGCAGCGTACGCTACGAAGTTCGTCCAGGAATAGGTAGCATTGGCACAAATGGATTCTCCTTCTTTTATGATCCAGATTATCTATTTTATCTATATAAAAAAGGGAGAGTTCAGGTAAACAGAGCATATCTTCATATGGTTTTCCATTGCCTTTTCTGCCATATGGATACAAGGGGAAATAGGGAAAGGTACCTTTGGGACTTGTCATGTGATATAGCCATGGAAGCTATTTTAGATGGGTTGTATCAAAAGTGTACATACCAAAAGCGGTCTCCTTACCGAAGAAATATTTATTTATGGCTTGAGAAGGAGCTAGATGTACTGACAGCCCAAGGTGTGTATACTATTTTACAAAAGAGTAATATTTCTAAAGAGGAGAGGGAAGCCCTTGCTTTAGAATTTTATGTAGACAGCCATGAATATTGGGATGATAAAAAGGTGAATTCCAGCCTACGGCAAAATAGCTGGAGTAACAAAAGAGAAAAAATGCAGACGAATATGGAAACGTTTTCTAATGATGAAGATGAGAGTCATAAGAGCCTTAGGAAACAGGTGGAAATAGAAAATAGAGAGAAGTATGACTATAAACAATTTTTGCGGAAGTTCGCTGTTCTAAAAGAAGAATTGTATGTTGACGAGGATTCTTTTGACTATGCTTTTTATACTTATGGCCTGTCCCTATATGGAAATATGCCTTTAGTGGAGCCTTTAGAGTATAAAGAGCAGCATAAAATTGAGGATTTTGTCATTGTCATTGATACATCCATGTCCTGTTCAGGAGAATTGGTAAAAAGGTTTTTAGAAGAAACCTATACGATTTTATGGGAGTCAGAAAGTTACTTTCGAAAAGTGAATATCCGAATAATTCAATGTGATGATCAAGTACAGGCGGATAAGCTTGTTACGAATAAGGAAGAGATGAAAGAATATATGGAACAATTTACAATCATTGGACAGGGAGGGACAGATTTTCGACCAGCTTTTAAATATGTGAATAATTTAATGGCGAAAGGAGCTTTCACAAAATTAAAAGGGCTTCTATATTTTACAGATGGTCAGGGGATCTTTCCATTGAAAAAGCCTATTTATGATACTGCTTTTATTTTTATCAGAGAACAATATGCAGATGTATCTGTGCCTCCTTGGGCTATAAAGCTTATTTTAGAGCAAGGAGATTTAGAAGAAATGTCAAAAGGAGGGAAGGAAGAATGAATATAAAAAGGGCGAAGGAGGAAATAAAAAATACTATAGAGGCATATTTGTATAAAGATTCCTATGGGGCTTATGCCATTCCTAAAATCCGTCAAAGACCTATACTTCTTATTGGACCTCCTGGGGTGGGAAAGACCCAGATTATGGAACAGATTTCTATAGAATGTGAGCTGGGGCTTGTAGCTTATACTATTACACATCACACAAGGCAAAGCGCTATTGGACTTCCCTTTATTATAAAAAAGGAATTTGGGGGAAAGGAGTATTCTGTTACAGAGTATACAATGAGTGAGATTGTAGGGTCTATCTATTATAAAATAGAAGAGACAGGCTTGAAGGAAGGAATACTGTTTATTGATGAAATAAACTGTGTATCTGAGACACTTGCTCCTACAATGCTTCAGTTTTTACAGTGCAAAACGTTTGGAAATCATAAAATACCAGAGGGATGGATAATTATTGCTGCTGGAAATCCTCCTGAGTTTAATAAGTCGGTGAGAGAATTTGATATTGTAACCTTGGATCGGATTAAGAGAATAAATGTGGAGCCTGACTTTTCTATTTGGAAGGAATATGCCTATCAGGAAGCAATTCATCCAGCTATTCTTGCTTATTTGGACGTGAAACAGCAAAATTTCTGTCAAATTGAGGCAACGGTTGATGGAAAGCAGTTCGCTACTCCCAGAGGCTGGGAAGACTTGTCAAGACTAATCGAAGTTTATGAAAAGATGGATAAAAAAACAGATAGGGAAGTTGTTGGGCAATATATTCAGCATAATAAAATAGCTAAGGATTTTGCCAATTATTTAGAACTCTTTTACAAATATGAGAATGATTATGAAGTGGATGCTGTTTTATCAGGAACTCTTAAGGAGGCATTGCTTTTTAAGGCTGGAAGGGCTCCTTTTGATGAGAAGCTAAGTCTCATAGGGCTTCTTTTGTCGAAAATTGGAACTGTATTTAGGGAAACACTGGAAAGGGAAAAAACAGTGGAATCTCTTATGATGCAGCTGAAAAAGTTTCCCAATAAAAAGGAAGGGGAGGAAGAGAACAGTGGAATAAGAAAGATGGGAGAGATTACAAGGCTGTATGAGGAGGAATGGAAGAAGAAAAAGATAGCAGGACTGTTGAGTAGAAGACAGGATCACTTATTTAAAAATGTTCTTAAAAAATTAGAAGAATATGACCATATATTAAAGTCTGAACAATTAGATAATAGGGAGGATGCCTGGAAACGCCTTAGAAAATTGTTTCAAGAGGAAAATATTCAGTTGGAGGAAGCAATGAATAGAGCGGGTTCCATGTTAGAAAATGCATTTAACTTTATGGAGGCAGCCTTTGGAGATAGCCAGGAAATGGTTATTTTTGTGACACAGCTCAATATGAACAATGATTGCATTCAGTTTCTTCAGGAATATAAATGTGAACGATATTATCAATATAATAAAAAGCTTTTGTTTCAAGATAGGGAAGATGAGTTGTTAAAAAGAATAGAATCTTGAATTCTTTTGTTGGATAGGAACAATAACTTGTGTTATAGTTAATATATAGTATACTATTCAAACATATATTCACAGATTAGAATAGGAGGAGTGATTATGTACCGTATTATTACTATTGAAAGACAGTTTGCAAGCGGTGGGCATGAAATTGGGAGAAGGGTGGCAAAGGAACTGGGGTATGAATTTTATAATCAGGAGATTTTGGCCCAGGTTGCCAAAAAGCTTCAGATTCCAGCTATGTACATTGGAGAACTGGAGGAGGCAAGTTCTGGAAGTAAGCTATTAAATTTGTCCCAGTCTCCTTTGGGGGGAAGCAATAAGAAAGAAGGAAAAGTTCCTCCTATGGCGGAACAAATTTTTTTGGAAGAAAAAAATATTATTGAGAATATTTCGAAAGAAGGGCCTTGCGTTATAGTAGGAAGAAGTGCAGGATATATATTGAAAGATAGGGAAGATTGTTTGAATGTATTTATCCATGCAGATAAAGAGGCAAGACTACGCAGAGCTATTGAGTTTGAAAAGATTAAGGCAGAGGAAGCCGAGGCCGCCTTGAAGAAAATGGATAAAAGGAGGAAAGAGTTTTATAAAACTCATACAGAATGGTCGTGGGGAGAAAAAGAATTTTTTGAATTATGTTTAGACAGTGGTACCCTTGGGCTGGATTTGTGTACAGAACTTCTTGTTCTGGCAGCAAAAAAAGATTGAATAAAAAAATAAGTCCCTTGCTAGAGAAAAATATTATTTTAGCAAGGGACTACTATCTTTTACAGGAAGTTCATGCTGAGGGGACAAGGGGAAGGAAGAAAGTAAAACAAGTCCCCTGACTTAGAGAGCTTTCCACTTCGATATGACCGTGATGGGCGTTGACAATCCATTGAACCATAGAAAGGCCTAAACCAGTTCCGCTTTCATTGGACAGCGTCCTTGCTTTGTCAGCCCTGTAAAATCGCTTCCATATATTAGGAAGATCATCTTTGGAAATACCAATACCATTATCTTCAATACGGCATAAGGCCTGACCAGACTGTTCATATAACTTTACTGAGGTTGTCCCTCCCTCCTTACCATAATGAATGCTGTTTTCTATTAAATTAATAAAAAGCCGCATAAGAAAGGATTGATCTCCCATAACAAAAACATCAGGATGTAAGGAAGAAAACAAAGTAATTTGTTTTTTTTCTGCCTTTGTTGTAAGTTCTTCCACAACCATTTCTGCCAATATACTTAAATCTACCTTTTCCATCTGAAGAACCTGTTTTTTGTTATCAGCCCTTGCAAAGAGAAGAAGACTGGAAATAAGGGCAGACATTTTTTTCGCCTGATTTTCAATAACGGACAAGCTTTCCAAATACTCTTTTTCAGTAGCATCAGGGAGGAGAGCATATTCACATTGAGAAAGAATTACTGCTGTAGGGGTGCGCAGCTCATGAGAAGCATCGGCAGTAAATTGACGCTCATTTTGGAATGCTTCTTCTAAACGAGACAACATTGTATTAAATGTGTCAGTCAATGCATAGAGTTCATCTTTTGCCTTAGGAACAGGTATCCTTTTGGACAGATCTCCTTCTTTCCCTATAATATCTGCTGTCTCACGTATTTTTTCCACAGGCTTGAAGGCTCTTTTTGTAATAAAATATCCTCCAAGGGCTGCGGTAATGACAAGGATAGGACAGGAAACAAAGAGGAATAGAAGAAAGATTCTGTTAAGTCCCGATAATGCTTCAGAGGAGGAGACGCCTCTTACCCATAAATATTGGCCGCTTCCTAATGGTATGGCAACATCGTAGGTCATCCATTTTCCAGAAACAGAGGAGACCTCCTGAAAGAGACCATTATTGAGGGTAGTATTCAGAGGAAAGCCATTGGGAACACTTCCTTCTAATAATTGCCCTTGGTTGTTATAGACACTGAATAAAATTCCATCTTCATAAAAAGAAGGGGGATCATCATAGTAATAACTTGTTCCATATACTTCTATATCATCCACAAAGTCTGCAGTTTCTTCTATTAACTCCGATTTAAACTCGGCCCCAAGGAATTTTCTGGATATAGAAATAATGAAGGTAAGCATCAGCATGGTAATAATAAAGATAAAGGCAGTATGCCACAGGGTAATTTTCATTTTTATGGACATGGGTTTCATTGTTTCACGCTCCTTTCCTGCTTTTTATTCTTCTATTCGTAATACATAGCCGATTCCCCGGACAGTATGAATTAATTTTTGTTCAAAATCTGCGTCAATTTTTTTCCTTAAATAACGTATATATACATCTACAATATTGGAACCGCCCATGTAGTCATAGTTCCATGCATGCTGTTCTAATTGCTCTCTAGAAAGGACAATTCCTTGGTGACGCATCATATATTCTAATATAGAATACTCTTTTGCGGATAACTCAATGGATTTCCCCCCTCTGGAAACCGCATGACTGGCACAATCCAAAACAAGATCGCTCAATTTTAACTCATTGGAGACTGGCTGAGAACTGCCATGACGGCGGATAGCCGCTCTAATTCGTGCAAGAAGCTCGTCAAAGGCAAAGGGCTTAACTAAATAATCATCTGCACCTGTATCCAAACCAGAAACTCTATCTTGTATACTATCTCGCGCTGTTAAGAAGAGAACGGGAGTTCGATTGCCAGAAGCCCGTATTCTGCGGAGCACTTCCAGACCATCAATGCCAGGTATCATAATATCAAGAATAATGATATCATAGGGGGTCATTTCTATATAATCCAGGGCTTCTAACCCATTATCACAGGCATCAACACTATAGTGTTCCATTTCCAGTCGCTTACAGATTGTCTTTTGCAAATGCAGTTCGTCCTCTACAACTAAAATTCTCATTGCAGACCTCCTTGATATATGTTATGTTACTATTGGCATTTAAGATAAGCTTTTTCTTTTTACTCTATAGAAATTATAATATAAAAAAATGAAAAAAGCATTAAGAATACAATTTTTTTCATGTTGTTTTAATAAAATGGGAGTATGATAAAAAACATCAAAAAGAAATAATTATATGACAGAGAGGAAAATGATTATGAAAAAAATGAAAGTACTTCTTTTTACAGGTATATTATCAGGATTGTTTCTAACAGCTTGCAATGGCAGCACCAGCGCTCAAGCGCAGCAGCCTCAAGGAGAAGTGGCAAATTTACAGCAACAGGTAGGGGGAACAGGAACAACAGATACAGGAGCTGCATCTACAGGAGTGACATCTCCAGTTGGAGAGACAACACCTCCAGCCGCTGTTCCAGACACAAGTGTTAATCCAGTGGCAGATACTACTCCAGCTCCGGCAGGCCAAGTAGGTATACAAGTAAAAACAATTGAAGAACTGACAACTTTAACAAACGCAGCAGTGGAAAAGGCAAACGCAGCTGCTCCTAATGGCTCAAGAGATGAACAAATTGGACAATTTTTCCTAATAAAAGATGAACTGAAAGCAGTAGAGAGAGAGATTGATTACTATGATGATGAGCTAGAGATTCAGTTTAAAACAGGTGCAATGGATAGAATGACCTATGTAACAAAAGATAGAGAGGTAGATTTGCTAGAGGATCAGCTGGACAGAGCAGAAGACATGCTGGAAATTAAATTTGGTATTAATGACTAAGAAAACTGCAAAAAAATGCAGTCTACAGGGCAGACAATGGGGGAAGGATTTTGTGTAAATGAAAGAAAATTTTTCTTCCACTACTGCCCTATTTTTAGTATAACAAATATTTTAACAGGTTCAGTTTCAGGAGTATAAAATGTAAAAGAGCTGAATCCTTCCAGTTTGAATCCAGCAATGTAAAATTCCAACTCTTATTTAGCTCTAAATTTAATCCCCATACTTTGGAGTTTTTCTTAAATGGCGTATGTCCATGAATATGCACTGGCAGCACACAATGAGAGATATAATCTTTACTACGCAAATTCCCTTTGAGAAATGAAAATAGTTTAAGCTCCATGTTACACTTGTGCGTTCCAACGTCCGCTAGAACCACAAGGAAGAATTAATCCACTGTCCCTTACTGGAATGCCTATTTCCTTTGCAAGAACTTTACCACCAGCTTTTTTAACAATAATGGAGTGAAGAAGATATGACAAAACTGCTGGCTGTAAGCCAGTAGTATAACTGTTTATAAGAAAAAATAAAGGGTCTTTTGATAAAAGCTCAGCACAGAGTTTCATAAAAGAATAAAGAGAATCTTCTATTTTCCATAGCTCTCCTTTTGGTCCTCTTCCATAGGAAGGGGGATCCATAATAATCCCATCATAACGGTTCCCTCTTCGTATTTCCCGTTCTACAAATTTTACACAGTCATCTACGAGCCAGCGTACAGGAGCCTTGTCCAAGCCCGAGGAAGCGGCGTTTTCCTTTGCCCAAGAGACCATTCCTTTGGAGGCGTCTACATGAGTTACACTTGCACCAGCAGCAGCGGCGGCTAAAGTTGCCCCTCCTGTATATGCAAAAAGATTTAAAATGTTAACAGGCCTTCTAGCCTTTTTTATTTTTTCGGAAAACCAATCCCAATTGACAGCTTGTTCAGGAAAAAGGCCTGTATGCTTAAAGGCAAATGGTTTTAAATGAAAGGTAAGGCGACCATATCCAACAGTCCACTGATTTGGTAAATGAAAAAATTCCCATTCACCTCCTCCCTTGCTATTTCGATAGTAGTGACCATTATGCTTTTTCCAACCAGGGTTTTTCTTTGGCGTTTTCCAGATAACTTGGGGATCAGGCCTAACAAGGAGATAATCTCCCCATCGCTCTAATTTTTCTCCACTTGATGTATCTAAAATTTCATAGTCTTTCCATTGATTTGATATCCACATAGCTTTTTCCTTTTTGTTTATGTTTGATTACTATATTGAATAAAGTATATCATTTTTTATAGAAAGTATCAATTTTTATTAAATCTGTCTTTCCCATTTAAAAAATTAAAAAAATGATTGAATTATTGCAAAATATCCAGTATAATAAGTAATGCTGTGGCATGATAGCTGTGAAGCAAGAGGTTGCTGCCTTACATAGATAAAAGTTGGGCAGGTTTTCTGCGGAGCGAATGTCAAGTTTGGGAAACTGGCGACAAGTCACTGTACAATATAAAGTCTGCATAAGATGCAGAAAGGTGTGGGTGTTATAGGACACACACGGAAGAGTGTACAGTCACCGCTTGTCGTACTTAAGAATGTAAAAGTGCGAAAAGGAGGCGACTTTTTTTATGGCAAGTCAAGTAATGAGAATTACATTAAAAGCGTATGAACACCAGTTGGTTGATGCGTCTGCCAAGAAAATTATTGAAACGGTTAAGAAAAACGGATCCCAGGTAAGCGGGCCAGTCCCTCTTCCTACGAAGAAGGAAGTGGTGACCATACTGAGAGCGGTTCATAAATACAAAGATTCCAGGGAACAGTTTGAACAAAGAACCCATAAAAGACTTATTGATATCATTCAGCCTACTCCAAAGACAGTAGATGCTCTGTCTCGATTGGAAATGCCAGCTGGCGTTTATATTGATATTAAAATGAAAAACAAATAAACCTCTACTAGTATGCATGGTATAAATTACCAGGCCGCTGTAGAAAAAATAGGAGGTAAAAGCAAAGTATGAAAAAAGGAATTTTAGCTACAAAAATTGGTATGACTCAAATCTTTGACGAAAATGGCGTTTTGATCCCAGTTACAGTTCTTCAAGCGGGTCCCTGTGTTGTGACACAGATTAAGACTGTTGAAAATGATGGGTACAGCGCAGTACAAGTTGGGTTCCTGGATAAGAAAGAAAGGATTATCAATAAAGATAAAGGAGGCAGAAGGGAAATTATCCATAGACATGGAGTGACCAAACCTCTAAAGGGACATTTTGATAAGGCTGGGGTAAGCGGCAAGAGATTCATCAGAGAGTTTCTATTTGAAAACGCTGCTGATTATACATTGGCACAAGAGATAAAAGCGGATATTTTTGAAGCAGGAGATAAAATAGATGCAACAGCAATCTCAAAAGGAAAAGGTTTTCAAGGAGCTATTAAAAGGCATGGGCAGCATAGAGGGCCAATGACCCACGGTTCTAAGTTCCACCGTCATCAAGGTTCCAATGGGGCATGTTCAAGTCCTAGCAAAGTTTTTAAAGGAAAAGGGATGCCTGGACATATGGGAAGTGTGAAAGTGACAGTCCAAAACTTGGCAGTTGTAAGAGTAGATGCAGAAAAAAATTTGTTGTTAGTAAAAGGTGCTGTGCCCGGTCCAAAAAAAGGTTTAGTAACAGTTAAGGAAGCGGTAAAAACAGAACGCTAATAGATAGTGCGGAAAGGAGGAATACACAGATGGCGAATGTAGCTGTTTATAATATGGAAGGCAACGAAGTTGGAAAAATAGACTTAAGCGATGAGATATTCGGCGTAAAGGTGAATGAGCATTTAGTTCACAGGGCAGTTGTTTTGCATCTTGCAAACAAACGTCAGGGAACTCAGAAGGCAAAAACCCGCTCAGAAGTTTCTGGAGGTGGAAGAAAGCCTTGGAGGCAAAAAGGAACAGGTCATGCAAGACAAGGCTCCATAAGAGCTCCTCAATGGAAGGGAGGAGGAGTAGTCTTTGCTCCAGCGCCAAGAGACTATTCTTTTAAGATGAATAAAAAGGAGAAAAGATTAGCATTAAAGTCTGCTTTAACTTCTAGAGTACAGGAGAATAAATTTATTGTTTTGGATGAACTGAAGATGGATGAAATTAAAACGAAGAAATTAAAGAATGTATTAAATAATTTAAAAGTTGGCAGAGCTCTTGTAGTTATTCATGAAAGTGATCAAAACATTGTCATGTCTGCAAGAAATATACCCCATGTACAAACAACTTTGTCAAGTTCTATTAATGTGTACGATGTTTTGAAATACAACACAGTTATTGCAACAAAAGCTGCTATAGCAAATATTGAGGAGGTGTATGCATAATGGCAAATATTCAATATTATGATGTAATCCTCAAGCCGGTGATTACGGAAAAGAGTATGGCTTTAATGAGTTCTAAGAAATATACGTTCCTAGTTCATCCCGAAGCAAACAAAATTCAGATAAAAGAAGCTGTTGAAAAAATGTTTTCCGGGACAAAGGTAAAGAAAGTCAACACAATGAATTTAAAAGGAAAGAAGAAGAGAAGAGGCTATATTGTTGGAAGAACTTCAAGGAAAAAGAAGGCAATGGTACAGCTTACAGAGGATAGTGCAGAAATTGAAATTTTTGAAGGATTATAATTGTATTGAGCATAAAGAAGTCACAGGCTGTACTGTCCCCTATTTTCATGGATAAGCAGAAATTCGAAAGGAGAAACAAAGATGGGAATTAAAACATATAACCCATATACACCTTCTAGAAGAAGTATGACTGGTTCTGATTTTGCTGAGATTACAAAGAAGACTCCGGAAAAGTCTCTTTGCACCGCTCTTAAGAAAAATTCAGGGCGTAATAACCAAGGAAAGATCACAGTCAGACATAGAGGTGGCGGTTCTAGAAGAAAATATAGAATTATTGATTTTAAAAGAAAAAAAGATGGTGTTCCAGCAACAGTTATTGGAATAGAATATGATCCAAACAGAAGTGCAAATATTGCATTAATTTCTTATGCAGATGGAGAAAAGGCATATATCCTTGCTCCAGAAGGATTGACCGATGGGATGAAGGTTATGAATGGATCTCAGGCGGAGGTAAGAGTAGGAAACTGTCTGCCTTTGACAGATATTCCAGTTGGTACGCAGCTTCATAATATTGAACTTTACCCAGGAAGAGGGGGACAGTTGGTGCGTTCAGCAGGAAATAGCGCCCAGCTTATGGCAAAGGAAGGAAAATATGCCACTCTTAGACTTCCTTCTGGTGAGATGAGAATGGTTCCTGTTATTTGCAGAGCTACTATAGGAACAGTAGGGAATGGAGAGCATAACCTGATTAATATTGGAAAAGCAGGAAGAAAGCGTCACATGGGCATCCGGCCCACAGTCAGAGGATCAGCTATGAATCCCAATGATCATCCTCACGGCGGTGGGGAAGGCAAGACTGGAATTGGACGTCCAGGACCAAGTACTCCTTGGGGTAAGCCGGCTCTTGGCCTTAAGACAAGAAAGAAAAAGAAACACTCAAATAAATTGATTGTAAGAAGAAGAGATGGTAGAACAATTAAATAACTGACAAGGAGGTAGTAGCAATGGCAAGATCGTTGAAAAAAGGTCCCTTTGCTGATGAGAGCTTATTGAAAAAAGTAAAAGCAATGAATGAAGCTGGAAGTAAGCAAGTAATTAAAACATGGTCACGACGCTCAACAATTTTTCCACAGTTTGTGGGACATACATTTGCAGTCCACGACGGAAGAAAACATGTGCCAGTGTATGTAACCGAGGACATGGTTGGGCATAAGTTAGGAGAATTTGTAGCGACAAGAACCTATAGAGGACATGGAAAAGATGAGAAGAAGTCAAGGGTAAGGTAGTTTGAAAGGAGGTTTCATCCATGGCAAGAGGACATAGATCCCAAATCAAAAGAGAGAGAAATGCCCAGAAAGACAGCAGACCGTCTGCAAAGTTATCTTATGCAAGAGTCTCCGTACAGAAAGCATGTTTTGTATTAGATGCTATTCGAGGAAAAAATGTACAGACCGCTTTAAGCATTTTAGCATACAGCCCAAGATATGCTGCCAGTATTATTAAAAAATTATTAGAGTCAGCCATCGCAAATGCTGAAAATAATAATGGAATGAATGTTGATAAATTATATGTGGCAGAGTGTTATGCAAATAAAGGGCCAACAATGAAGAGAATCAGACCGAGGGCACAGGGAAGAGCTTATAGAATCGAAAAGAGAATGAGCCACATAACCGTTGTGCTTGATGAAAGATAAGGAGGGTAAGAATGGGACAGAAAGTTAATCCTCACGGCTTAAGGGTCGGTATTATTAAGGATTGGGATTCCAAATGGTATGCAGAGGCTGATTTTGCAGATTATTTAATTGAAGATTATAATATTCGAAAATTTTTGAAAAAGAAATTATATAGTGCAGGTGTTTCTAGAATTGAAGTTGAAAGACAGACAGACAGAGTGAAGATTGTAATTTATACAGCCAAACCAGGTGTTGTTATCGGTAAGGGAGGACAAGAGATCGAACTTACAAAAAAGGAATTACAAAAATTTACAAACAAAAAACTCGTTGTGGATATTAAAGAAATTAAAAAACCAGATAAGGATGCTCAATTAGTTGCTGAGAATATTGCTCTCCAGTTAGAGAACAGAGTTTCTTTCCGAAGAGCAATGAAATCTGCTATGTCTAGGACAATGAAGGCAGACGCTCTTGGAATCAAAGCAGCTGTATCTGGTCGTCTTGGCGGAGCCGATATGGCCCGTACAGAATTTTATTCAGAAGGTACGATTCCTCTTCAAACTTTAAGAGCGGATATTGACTATGGTTTTGCCGAGGCAGATACTACTTATGGGAAATTAGGAATTAAAGTATGGATTTACAAAGGAGAGGTACTTCCAGCAAAGGGAAAGAAAGAACAGGAAGGGAGTGATAAATAATGTTAATGCCTAAGAGAGTAAAGCGTCGTAAGCAATTTAGAGGCACCATGAGAGGAAAAGCAACAAGAGGAAATAAAATTACTTATGGTGAATATGGTATTGTAGCAACAGAACCTTGCTGGATTAAATCAAATCAGATTGAAGCGGCCCGTGTTGCTATGACCCGATATATTAAACGTGGCGGAAAAGTATGGATAAAAATATTTCCAGATAAACCTGTAACTACAAAACCAGCAGAAACACGTATGGGTTCCGGTAAAGGAACACTGGAATACTGGGTGGCGGTTGTGAAGCCTGGGAGGGTCATGTTTGAAATCTCTGGCGTATCTGATGAGATAGCAAGAGAAGCGCTTCGTCTTGCGACTCACAAGCTCCCCTGCAAATGTAAGATTGTTTCTAGAGCAGATTTCGAAGGCGGTGAATCAAATGAAAATTAATAAATATGTAGAAGATTTAAAGGCAAAATCAGCTGCAGAGTTAGCACAAGAATTAGTGGCTGCTAAAAAAGAACTTTTCAATTTGAGATTCCAAAACGCAACAAACCAATTGGATAACACAAGCAGGATAAAAGAAGTTAGGAGAAATATTGCGAGAATCCAGACGATTATTACACAGAAGGCAAAGACTGCTGAGTAATAATAGAAGCAGGTTGCGCAGAAATGGAGGTTATGATGGAAAGAAATATGAGGAAGACTCGTACGGGGAAAGTGATTAGCAACAAAATGCAAAAAACCATTGTTGTTGCAGTGGAAGATCATGTAAAGCATCCTCTCTATAAAAAAATTGTAAAAAGAACGTTTAAATTAAAGGCTCATGATGAGAACAACGAATGCAATATTGGCGATACTGTAAAAGTAATGGAAACAAGGCCTTTATCAAAAGAGAAAAGATGGAGACTCGTGGAAGTAGTGGAAAAAGTGAAATAAAAGATTGAGAATTTGGATAAGTCTCAAAGCTGGAAGGAGATTAAGGATGATACAACAGGAAAGCAGACTAAAAGTTGCTGATAATACTGGTGCAAAAGAATTGCTGTGTATCAGAGTTATGGGCGGCTCCACAAGAAGATATGCTAATATTGGCGATATAATTGTTGCTTCTGTTAAAGATGCAACGCCAGGTGGTGTTGTTAAAAAAGGAGATGTAGTAAAGGCTGTCGTTGTACGGACTGTAAAAGGAGCCCGCCGCAAAGACGGTTCATATATAAGATTTGATGAAAATGCCGCTGTTATTATTAAAGACGATAAGACTCCAAGAGGAACTCGTATTTTTGGGCCGGTAGCCAGAGAACTTAGAGAGAAACAATTTATGAAAATTGTATCCTTGGCACCGGAAGTATTATAAGGAGGTGTCACCATGGCAATGATGAAAATAAAAAAAGGCGACACTGTAAAAGTCATCGCTGGTAAAAATAAAGGAGAAGAAGGCAAAGTTCTGAAAGTAAATCCATCAAAGAGAAAGGTGCTAGTAGAAGGCATCAATATGGTAACAAAACATACAAAGCCTTCCATGTCAAATCAGAACGGTGGAATTGTAAAGCAGGAGGCATTTATTGACGCTTCTAACGTAATGTACCTTCACAACGGCAAAGCGACAAGAGTAGGGTTTAAAATGGAGGGTGACAAAAAAGTACGTTATGCAAAATCAACAGGCGACGTCATTGATTAATAGTAAGAGAGGAGGTCTGGAAGTTGAGTAGATTAAAGGACATGTATAAAAATGAGATCGTAGACGCAATGATCAAAAAGTTTGAATATAAAAATGTTATGGAAGTCCCCAAGCTTGAAAAAATCATTATCAATATGGGCGTTGGGGAAGCAAAAGAGAATGCAAAGATTTTGGAGTCAGCAATGAAAGACTTAGAAATAATCTCAGGCCAAAAGCCAGTAATGACCAGGGCGAAAAAATCTGTGGCAAACTTTAAAATCCGAGAGGGAATGCCTATTGGATGCAAAGTGACCTTGCGAGGCGAGAAAATGTATGAGTTTGCTGACCGATTAATAAATCTGGCATTACCAAGGGTTCGAGACTTTCGAGGAGTTAATCCCAATGCTTTTGACGGGAGAGGAAATTATGCTCTTGGAATAAAAGAGCAGCTGATTTTCCCAGAAATAGAGTATGATAAAATTGATAAAATTAGAGGGATGGACGTTATTTTTGTCACAACTGCAAAAACCGATGAAGAATCCCGTGAATTGTTAAGATTGTTTAATATGCCATTTGCTAGGTAAAAGGAGGTAAATTCATGGCTAAAGCAGCAATGAAATTAAAACAGCAGCGTAAACAAAAATTTTCTACAAGGGAGTATAACCGCTGCAGAATTTGTGGCCGTCCACATGCATATTTGAGAAAATACGGAATTTGCAGAATTTGTTTCCGTGAATTAGCATATAAAGGACAGATACCAGGAGTAAAAAAAGCCAGCTGGTAAAGGTGCCTTAAAAAAAGACACTGCTTAGTTGAAAATGTTAAAGGAGGCAATTGAAATGACGATGAGCGATCCCATTGCAGATATGCTTACAAGAATTCGTAATGCAAATACTGCAAAGCATGATACTGTAGATATTCCTTCCTCTAAAATGAAGTTATCTATTGCAAAAATTCTTTTAGACGAAGGCTATATAGTAAAATATGATCTTGTAGAAGATGGTAAATTCCAGACGATCCGTATTACTTTGAAATATGGAGAGAATAAAACGAAACGGATTATTACAGGTCTGAAGAGAATTTCAAAACCAGGTCTTAGGGTTTATGCAAATAAAGAGGAACTTCCAAAAGTTCTTGGAGGACTGGGAACAGCTATTATTTCCACGAACCAAGGTGTTATTACAGATAAAGAAGCTAGAAAATTAAATGTAGGTGGAGAAGTATTAGCATTTGTCTGGTAAGACCCTAATACAAGGTTAGGTAAAAGAATGAAAAATAGGAGGTACGGGCATGTCACGTATAGGAAGAATGCCAATCGCAGTACCGGCTGGAGTAACCGTCGATATTGCAGAAAATAATAAAGTAACAGTAAAAGGTCCTAAGGGAACATTGGAAAGAGTGTTGCCAAAAGAGATGGAAATGAAGTTGGAAGGTGACATTATAACTGTCTGTAGGCCTAATGATTTAAAAAAGATGAAATCATTACATGGATTAACAAGAACATTGGTAAACAATATGATAGTAGGTGTTACAGCAGGATATGAAAAGGTTTTGGAAATAAATGGAGTGGGATACAGAGCCTCCAAGTCTGGAAAAAAACTTACACTGAACCTTGGATATTCTCATCCAGTCGAAATGGAAGATCCAGAAGGATTAGAATCAAAAGTGGATGGAAATAAAATTATTATTTCTGGAATCGATAAAGAAAAAGTTGGCCAATACGCAGCTGAGATCAGAGATAAGAGAAGACCAGAGCCTTATAAGGGCAAGGGAATTAAATATGCTGATGAAGTAATCAGGCGTAAAGTTGGTAAGACTGGTAAGAAATAGATAAGGAGAGTGTGAGAATGGTTAACAAGAAATCAAGACAAAGCGTCCGTATAAAAAAACACAAAAGAATTCGTAACCGTTTCAGCGGCACTGGAGATAGACCTCGTTTAGCTGTATTTAGAAGTAATCATCATATGTATGCTCAAATTATTGACGATACTGTTGGAAATACTTTAGCGTCAGCGTCAACGCTGGAAAAAGAATTACAGTCAGAATTGGAAAAGACAAATAACGTAGATGCAGCAGCATATATAGGAAAGGTCATTGCAAAGAGAGCTCTGGAAAAGGGAATTACAACGGTTGTCTTTGACAGAGGCGGATATTTGTACCATGGAAAAGTAAAGGCATTGGCAGAGGCAGCCAGAGAAGCTGGCCTACAATTTTAGAAAGGAAGGAGATGAACACATGAAACGTACAATCATTGATGTAAGCAACTTAGAATTGACAGAAAAGGTAGTGTCCATTAAACGTGTTACAAAGGTTGTAAAAGGTGGTCGTAACTTCCGTTTCACAGCCTTGGTCGTTGTGGGAGATGGCAATGGGCACGTTGGCGCTGGATTAGGTAAGGCAACAGAAATTCCAGAAGCAATTCGTAAAGGAAAGGAAGATGCAACAAAAAAACTTGTCACAGTTGCTTTGGATGAAAACAGCAGTATTACCCATGACTATACTGGAAAGTTTGGTGGAGCATCTGTACTTTTAAAAAGGGCTCCAGAAGGTACTGGTGTTATTGCAGGAGGGCCAGCTCGTAGTGTATGTGAGCTTGCAGGAATCAAAAATATTCGTACAAAATCTTTAGGATCCAATAACAAACAGAACGTAGTGCTTGCTACAATTGAAGGCTTGCGCCAGCTAAAAACTCCAGAAGAAGTGGCGAAGAGCCGCGGGAAATCGATCAATGAGATTTTAGGCTGAGAGAAAGGCATGGTTATAAAAAATGGCAGAAAAATTAAAAATTACTTTAGTAAAATCTACAATTGGTGCAATTCCTAAACATAGGAAAACAGTTGAAGCTCTTGGTTTGAGAAAGTTGAATAAAACAGTAGAAATGCCAGATAATGCATCAGTAAGAGGAATGGTGCAGCAAGTAAGACATTTAGTAAAAGTGGAAGAAATCTAATAACAGGATAAGGAGGTGTCGGTATGGAATTATCAAATTTGCAGCCAGCAAAAGGTTCTAAGCATAGTAACAATTTTAGGAGAGGCAGAGGACATGGCTCAGGCAATGGTAAGACAGCCGGTAAAGGCCATAAAGGCCAAAAAGCCCGTTCAGGCGCTCCTAGAATTGGGTTTGAAGGCGGACAGATGCCATTATACAGAAGAATTCCGAAAAGAGGATTTAAAAATAGAAATGCAAAAGATATTGTAGGAATCAATTTAAAGGCTCTGGAGGTTTTTGAAAATGGAGCAACGGTTTCTATCAGTACCCTTATGGAAAAAGGCATTGTGAATAATCCAAGAGACGGGGTCAAAATTCTTGGAAATGGAGAATTTACTAAGAAGCTTACTGTTCAGGCCAATGCATTCAGTGCATCTGCAAAAGAAAAAATTGAAGCTCTTGGTGGAAAAGCAGAGGTGATTTAATGCTCCAAACACTTAAAAATGCGTTTAAAATTAAAGATATCAGAGATAGAGTTCTTTATACATTTGTTATGCTGATTGTGATTCGCTTAGGTTCCCAGCTCCCAGTTCCCGGAGTAGACAGGACATATTTTGCTAATTGGTTTGCTGGCATGACTGGGGACGCTTTTAACTTTTTTGACGCATTTACTGGTGGATCTTTTCTACAGATGTCTTTATTTGCATTGAATATTACGCCATATATTACGTCTTCGATTATTATGCAGCTTTTAACAATTGCAGTTCCCAAATTAGAAGAAATGCAAAAAGAAGGAGAAGACGGGAGGAAGAAGATTGCTTCCATTACCAGATATGTAACAGTGGGATTGGCTTTATTAGAATCTTCGGCAATGGCCATTGGTTTTGGGAGAAGCGGACTGCTTGAAGAGTTTAATGCCCTCAATGTTATTACGGTTATTGTAGCCCTCACAGCAGGTTCTGCATTTCTTATGTGGATTGGAGAGAGAATTACTGAAAACGGTGTTGGGAATGGAATATCCATTGTACTCGTTGTGAACATAATCTCTCGTTTACCACAAGACTTTGTAGCTTTGTTTGATTTATTTATAAGAGGAAAAAATATTGCTGTTGGATTATTGGCAGCTTTGATTATAGGAGCTGTTATTCTGCTCACAGTTGTTCTTGTCATTGCCTTATATGGGGGGCAGAGAAAAATACCAGTGCAATATGCGAAAAAAATACAGGGCAGAAAAATGGTTGGCGGACAGTCGTCCAATATTCCGTTAAAAGTAAATACTGCTGGAGTTATACCTGTTATTTTTGCATCTAGTCTCATGCAATTTCCCATTGTTGTGACTTCCTTAATGGGAGTAAGTGGATCGGGATTTGGAGAATGGCTTTTAAGGGCTTTGAACTCCTCTTATTGGTGCAGGCCAAGTGAACTGAGTTATTCCATTGGATTACTTGTTTATATTGTTTTGGTCGTCTTTTTTGCATATTTTTATACGTCCATTACATTTAATCCATTGGAGATTGCTGAAAATATGAAAAAACAAGGTGGTTTTATTCCTGGTATTAGGCCAGGCAAACCAACAAGTGATTATTTAAGTAAAATTTTGAATTATATTATATTTATAGGCGCCATTGGACTGGTTATTGTAGCAGTAATTCCTATTTTCTTTAACGGTGTGTTTCGGGCGAATGTGTCTTTTGGAGGCACTTCTCTTATTATTATTGTAGGTGTTGTTTTAGAAACAGTAAAGAAAATAGAATCTCAAATGCTTGTACGAAATTATAAAGGATTTTTAAATGATTAGCCAGTCAGAAATAATAGGTAGAGGCGTAGCAAAAAGGCGCTGGACAAGGCGGCTGCTTTGTCCTGTCATTGCCTATGTGAAGATAGTTCCACTGGAAAGGGGTGTGGAAAGGCAAAGTGAAAATAATAATGTTAGGGGCTCCAGGTGCGGGAAAAGGTACCCAGGCTAAAATGATTGCAGATAAATATGGGATTCCCCACATATCAACAGGAGATATTTTTCGGACAAATATAAAAGAAGGAACAAAGCTGGGCAAAGAGGCAAAAGAGTACATGGATCAAGGGCGATTAGTTCCAGATGAGCTGACTGTAAAGATTTTGTTGGATCGGGTGGAAAAGGAAGACTGCAAAAATGGATACGTGTTAGACGGCTTTCCCAGAACAATTCCCCAGGCAGAAGTTTTAACAGATGCCTTAGGAAAAGTAGGAGATAAAATTGATTATGCCATTAATGTTGAAGTACCAGATAAGAATATAATTTCAAGAATGTCTGGAAGAAGGGCCTGCCTAGGATGTGGTTCCACTTACCATTTGGAATACAACCCAACAAAAAAGGAAGGTATATGTGATTCTTGTGGCAGTGAAACAGTGCTTAGGGACGATGATAAAGCTGAGACAGTAAAAAAGCGTCTTCTTGTATACCATGAGCAGACTCATCCTCTTATTGAATATTATAAGAAGCAGTCTGTTTTATACGAGGTAGACGGTACTATGGATATGCAAGATGTATTTCAGGCAATTGCCAATATATTAGGAGCATGATGTATGGCTGTATCAATTAAATCTGAAAGAGAAATAGAATTAATGCGGGAAGCGGGCAGGAGACTTGCCATTGTCCATCATGAGTTAGGGCAGGCAATAAAGCCGGGCATTTCCACCTGGGAAATTGATCAAATGGGAGAGAGATTAATTCGTGACTTTGACTGTATTCCAAGTTTCCTAAATTATCATGGATTTCCAGCATCTATTTGTGTTTCTGTAAATGACGAAGTTGTTCACGGGATACCAAAAAAAACAAGGATACTGCAGGAAGGCGATATTGTCAGCCTAGATGCAGGATTGATTTATAAAGGATATCATTCTGACGCTGCCAGAACCCATGGGGTAGGCAATATTGACGAGGAGGCAAAGCGACTCATTGATGTGACCAAACAAAGCTTTTTTGAAGGAATTCGTTATGCCAGACAGGGCTGTCATCTCTATGATATATCCAACGCTATTGACGCTTATGTGACAGCTAACGGATATGGAATTGTAAGAGATTTAGTAGGGCATGGAATTGGAACAGGTCTCCACGAAGATCCTCAGATTCCTAATTTCAGACAGAAAAGAAAAGGTATTAAGTTATCGAAAGGTATGACACTGGCTATTGAGCCAATGATCAACCAAGGAAGATACGATGTAGTATGGCTGAAAGATGACTGGACAGTTGTAACAGAAGATGGAACTTTATCAGCTCATTATGAGAATACTGTCCTGATAACAGAAGGCGAAGCGGAGATATTGTCAATATGATTGGAGAATTTGCAAAGTCAAAGGCTGGCAGGGATAAAGATCATCTTTATATCATAGTTGAGGAAAAAGAGGAATATGTATATTTAGTGGATGGAATTTATAAGTTGTTAGAAAAGCCTAAGAAGAAGAAAAAAAAGCATATTCAATTGGCTTATAATAAAATAGATAGGAACATCAAAGAGAAGTTAAAAAACAACCTGGCAGTCCAAAATGAAGAAATTAAAAGAGTGATAAAGCTTTATAAAGCTGGAAGTCAGATTTAGGAGGTAAACAGATGTCAAAGGCAGATGTTATTGAAATAGAAGGAACAGTAGTAGAGAAATTGCCCAATGCAATGTTCCAGGTAGAGTTAGAAAATGGACATAGAGTTTTAGCCCATATTAGTGGAAAGCTGCGCATGAATTTTATTCGTATACTGCCAGGGGACAAAGTGACCATTGAATTGTCTCCTTATGATTTAACAAAGGGAAGAATCATATGGAGAGATAAGTAAAGAACGATAAATGCTTGATAAATGTATGCATTTATGATATAATGAAAAACGGTCTCTTTCGAAAGGAGGATTTTAACATGAAGGTTCGTTCATCGGTAAAACCAATTTGTGAAAAATGTAAAATCATTAAAAGAAAGGGTAGAATCAGAGTAATCTGTGAAAATCCAAAACATAAGCAAAGACAAGGTTAATGCGTATTAAAATGTGTAGGATAAACATATTCTGCACTTGAAGTTATATATTCCCATGTCTTATGTATGATAAGAAAATAATAAACAATAATTTTAGGAGGTGTAATGCTCACATGGCTCGTATTGCTGGTGTTGACTTACCAAGAGAAAAACGTGTAGAAATTGGCTTAACTTACATCTATGGAATCGGTAGGGCAAGTTCCAACCGGATTCTGACAGAGGCGAAAGTGAATCCTGACACCCGTGTTAGAGATTTAACAGACGAAGAAGTAGGCAGAATTCGCGACGTAATTGATGCAACTCAAACAGTAGAAGGTGATTTAAGAAGAGAAATCGCTATGAACATTAAGAGGCTGCAGGAAATCGGATGCTATAGAGGGATCCGCCATAGAAAAGGTCTTCCTGTTAGAGGTCAAAAGACAAAGACCAATGCAAGAACAAGAAAGGGTCCTAGGAGAACAGTGGCAAATAAGAAGAAATAAAAAATATTTCTCCTAATTTGACAGGTAACTAGAAACTGAGAATAAAGAAAGTAGGTTAGTTTAAAAAATGGCTAAAAAAGTTACAAAAAAAGTGACAAAAAAGCGCGTAAAGAAAAACGTTGAACGGGGACAAGCACATATTCAGTCTTCTTTTAATAATACAATTGTAACATTAACAGATACTGAAGGAAATGCCCTGTCTTGGGCCAGTGCTGGTGGTCTTGGGTTTAGAGGTTCAAGGAAATCTACTCCATATGCAGCCCAAATGGCAGCTGAGACAGCTACCAAGGCAGCGTTGATACATGGTTTAAAATCTGTTGACGTTATGGTGAAAGGTCCGGGTTCAGGAAGAGAGGCTGCCATCCGTGCACTTCAGGCATGTGGCCTTGAGGTAACCAGTATCAAAGATGTAACCCCGGTACCACATAATGGATGCCGTCCACCCAAACGTAGAAGAGTTTAATAGGAGGTAAAAACAGATGGCAGTAAATAAAGTTCCTGTTCTTAAAAGATGCAGATCCTTAGATTTAGATCCGGTTTATTTGGGAATAGATAAAAAGTCAAGAAGAAAGTTAAACAGAGCCAATAGAAAATTAAGTGAGTATGGACTCCAGCTAAGAGAGAAGCAAAAAGCGAAATTTATTTATGGTGTATTGGAAAAACCTTTCCGGAATTATTTCAAGAGAGCGGATAAGATGAAAGGGATATCTGGAGAAAATCTTATGATTCTCTTGGAGAGAAGACTGGACAATGTCATATTTAGACTAGGCTTTGCCAGAACAAGGAGAGAGGCAAGACAGATCGTTGATCATAAAAATATATGTGTCAATGGTAAAGTAGTAAACATACCATCTTATTTGGTAAAAGCAGGGGACACCGTAGAAATTCGAGAAAAATGCAAAGGTTCTCAAAGATATAAAGATATTCTGGAAATTACCAGTGGAAGAATGGTACCTGAGTGGTTGGAGGCAGATGGGGAAAATCTAAAAGGTGTAGTAAAGGAACTTCCTACAAGAGAAGTAATCGACAGCCCAGTAAACGAAATGCTTATCGTCGAGTTATATTCTAAATAATTAAGCGGTAACCCTATTACCGTTGTTGTGTGCAGCGGGATGTTTTGTAGAAGGAGGTACTTTGCAGTGTTTGATTTTGAAAAGCCTAGGATTGAGATTGCCGAGATTTCAGATGACAGGAAGTGTGGAAGATTTGTAGTAGAACCATTAGAAAGAGGCTATGGAATCACGCTAGGTAATTCCCTCAGAAGAATTATGCTTTCTTCTTTGCCGGGAGCTGCTGTGAGCCAAGTGAAAATTGAAGGTGTGCTCCACGAATTCAGCTCAATACCCGGTGTAAAAGAAGATGTGACTGAGATTATTATGAACATCAAAAATCTGGCAATTAAAAATACAAGCCTTACAAATGAGCCAAAGACTGCTTTTATTGAATTTGACGGTGAGGGTATTGTTACAGCAGGTGATATACAGGTTGATCAAGATATAGAAATTCTCAATCCAGAGCTTGTAATTGCGACCTTAAATGGAGGCAAAGAATGCAAGCTGTATATGGAACTTACCATTACAAAAGGAAGAGGATATGTAAGCTCAGATAAAAATAAAAACGAAGATTTACCTATAGGAGTGATTGCTATTGATTCTATTTATACACCTGTAGAGCGTGTAAATATGAACGTAGAAAATACCCGTGTAGGACAGATCACGGATTTTGATAAATTGACATTAGATGTAGTTACAAATGGAACATTGGCACCAGATGAGGCTTTGAGCTTAGCTGCAAAAGTATTAAGTGAGCATTTAAATCTTTTTATTGATTTGTCAGAAAATGCTAAGACAGCAGAAGTCATGATTGAAAAAGAGGACAATGAGAAAGAAAAAGTGCTTGAAATGAACATTGATGAGTTGGAATTGTCAGTACGTTCTTATAACTGTTTAAAGAGAGCGGGAATCAATACAGTAGAAGAACTGACAAACAGAACTTCAGAGGATATGATGAAAGTCCGTAATCTTGGACGTAAATCATTAGAAGAAGTGCTGGCAAAACTTAAAGAGCTAGGACTTCAGTTAAATCCTAGCGATGAATAAGTGTAAGAAAAAGAAGTGCTGTCTGTAAGACCAAAGGGCAAGAGAGTACTGTCCCGAAATGGTAAAATAACATTTGGACAATAAGTCCAAAAGGCATGGACAGATGTTCCAGGGAAGGAGTAAAATAATGGCAAAATATAGGAAGCTTGGAAGAACATCGGATCAAAGAAAAGCTTTGTTAAGAAATCAAGTAACTGCTTTAATATATAATGGAAAAATTGTTACAACAGAAGCTAAAGCCAAAGAAGTACGCAAAATTGCAGAAGGACTTGTTGCCTTGGCAGTAAAAGAAAAAGATAATTTTGAAGAGGTGACTGTAAAGGCAAAGACGCCTCGTAAAGATAAAGATGGAAAAAGAATAAAAGAAGTAATAGATGGAAAAAGGGTAACTCTTTATGATGAGGTAGAAAAACAGATAAAAAAAGATTTACCATCTAGACTTCATGCAAGAAGACAGATGTTAAAAGTTTTATATTCTGTAAAGGATGTTCCAAAAACTCCAGCAGGAAAAAAAAGAAATACAAAGCAAATAGATTTAGTTGCAAAGTTATTTGATGAAATTGGACCCAAATATGCGGACCGTAAAGGTGGATATACAAGAATTGTTAAAATAGGTCAGCGTAAAGGCGATGGTGCAATGGAAGTAATTTTAGAGTTAGTATGAAAAAAAGCTGACATGGAGTGGAAAACTTCGGTCAGCTTTTTTGAAATTTGCCTTGGAGGAATTGCTTCCATGAATTTCTCTATGGCATATATATGAAAAGGAGTATAAATGCCTTTATGGGAATAATTGAAGCGAGTAAGTTAATATTTGAATATATTAGGCGAGATGAAGAGGGGAATGTAGAGGGAATTACTAGGGCAGTAGACCAGGTAGATCTGGATATACAAAAGGGAGACTTTATAGCTATATTAGGACATAATGGTTCTGGCAAATCTACCTTAGCAAAACATATGAATGGGATATTACATCCAACAGAAGGGACTCTATGGGTAGATGGAAAAAATACAAGGGATATAGAGAGACAATGGGAAATAAGACAGACGGCAGGCATGGTATTTCAAAATCCTGACAATCAGATTATTGGAAGTCTAGTAGAAGAGGATGTAGGATTTGGACCAGAAAACTTGGGAGTTCCCACTGAGGAAATTTGGATCAGGGTAGAAGAGAGTTTAAAGGCAGTAGGGATGCTGGAGTATAGGAAACACTCTCCCAATAAACTGTCAGGAGGCCAAAAGCAAAGGGTTGCCATAGCAGGTATTGTAGCCATGCATCCAAAATGTATTGTCTTAGACGAGCCAACAGCTATGTTGGATCCAGTAGGCCGAAAAGAGGTAATACGGACTATACGGGCGTTAAATGAAGTGGAGAAGGTAACAGTACTGCTCATTACACATTACATGGAGGAAGCAATTTATGCAGATAAAGTGATTGTAATGGATAGTGGAAAGATAGTTATGAGGGGGACGCCAAAGGAGATTTTTTCAGAGGTTGAAAAATTAAAAGCTCTTCGTTTAGATGTGCCCCAGGTTACTTTACTAGCATATGAGTTAAAGAAAAAGGGAATGCCTATTTCAGATGGTATTCTTACAATGGATGAGTTGGTGAAGGAAATATGTTGATTCAATTAGAAAATGTCAATTATTTATATGGAGAAGGGACAGCTTATGAAACAACAGCACTTAAAAATATAAATCTAACTATTGAAAAAGGGCAGCTTATTGGGATTATAGGGCATACTGGCTCAGGGAAGTCCACACTTGTGCAGCATTTAAATGGCCTTTTAAAACCCACTTCTGGTATTATATATTACAAAGGACAGGATATCTATGAAAAAGGTTATGACAGAAAGGAATTGAGAGGAAAGGTGGGATTGGTATTTCAATATCCTGAACATCAGCTTTTTGAAGTAGATGTGTTTAAAGATGTTTGTTTTGGACCTAGAAACTTTGGACTGAGTGAACAAGAAGTAGAACTGCGGGCCTATGAGGCACTAAAAAAGGTAGGACTAGAGGATGAATGTTTTTATCAATCTCCTTTTGATCTTTCAGGAGGCCAAAAAAGAAGAGTTGCCATAGCAGGAATTCTTGCTATGAAACCAGAGGTCTTGATATTGGATGAACCGACAGCGGGTCTAGATCCAAAAGGAAGGGATGAGATTTTTTCTCAAATTAAAAAGCTGAGGGAAGACACAGGAATGACAGTTATTCTTGTTTCCCACAGCATGGAAGATGTAGCAAAATATGTAGAGCGGATTATTGTTATGGATCATGGGAGCATTCTATTTGATAACGAGCCAAAGGAAGTATTTACTCACTGGGAGAAATTAGAAAACATAGGGCTTGCAGCACCTTATGTAACATATATCATGAGAAAGTTACATGAAAAGGGATTACCTATAGATATAAGAGCGACCACTATTGAAGAAGCAGTGGATTCTATTTGGGATTGGTATGAAAGAAGTAAGGAGAAACGATGATTAGAGATATAACATTGGGACAATATTATCCTGTAGATTCACTATTGCATAAGTTAGATCCAAGGGTAAAACTTTCAGGCACTTTATTATTTTTGATCTCACTATTTCTTATAAAAAATATATGGGGGTATGGAATTGCTACTTTGTTTCTTGCCTATGTCATTCAAAGCTCTAAAGTTCCATTTAAGTATATGATAAGAGGGCTGAGAGCAGTACTGCTCTTACTTTTGGTAACCGTTTTATTTAACTTATTTCTTACACAAGGAGAAACGTTGTTTCAAATATGGAGGCTGAGAATTACAAAGGAAGGGTTGAGAATAGCTGTATTTATGGCTTTTCGCCTAACATATTTAATTATTGGTTCTTCTGTAATGACGCTGACAACAACACCTAATCATTTAACAGACGGTATGGAAAGTCTTTTAAGTCCCTTAAAAAGAATTCATGTGCCAGTACATGAGATAGCTATGATGATGTCGATTGCCTTAAGATTTATTCCGATTCTTATGGAGGAGACGGACAAAATTATGAAGGCCCAGATGGCTAGGGGAGCAGATTTTGAGAGTGGAAATATGATAAAAAAAGTAAAAAGCTTGGTACCTTTGCTTGTACCATTATTTATTTCCGCATTCCGAAGAGCAAATGATCTGGCAATGGCAATGGAGGCAAGGTGTTATCAAGGTGGAGAAGGAAGGACAAAAATGAAACCTCTAATTTATCAAAAGAGAGATTATGGGGCCTATGGATGTTTACTTGTTTATCTATTAATTGTGGCAGCAGTAGGGAAACTTTAAAAAGAAATAGTAGATCTCCTACATGGTATATGCAAGAGTAATGAGAAAGGCATGGGATAATAATGGTTAAAAGAGTACGGTTATCGGTAGCCTATGATGGGACAAATTATTGCGGATTTCAGATACAGCAAAATGGGCCTACCATTGAAGAAGAATTAAATCGGCATTTAAGTGAACTTTTAGAAGAAAATATAAAAGTAATTGGAGCAAGCAGGACAGATTCTGGAGTACATGCTTTATGTAATATAGTAGTCTTTGATACAAGTTCCAGGATTCCAGCTGAAAAAATATCATATGCCATGAATCAAAGACTGCCTGAGGACATCCGCATTCGAAAGTCTGAGGAAGTGGAACTTTCATTCCACCCTAGGAAAAGGAAAAGTATGAAAACATATGAATATCGGATTTTGAATAAAGAATTTCCTATTCCAACAAGAAGGCTGTACACGCATTTTGCTTATGAGCATTTTAAAATTCATTTGATGAAGGAGGCAGCCGCCTATTTGGTAGGAGAACATGACTTCAAGAGCTTTTGCAGTTCAGGTTCTGAGATAGATTCTACGATACGGACTATTTATATGCTAGATGTAAATGAAAATGATGGGGAAATATCTATTCAAGTATCTGGAAATGGATTTTTATATAATATGGTTCGCATTATTGCAGGAACTTTAATGGAAGTGGGAAAGGGAAATATGACTCCAGATGAAATGGGCAAAATATTAGAGAGAAAGGACAGAAGCGCAGCTGGGCCTACAGCCCCTGCAAAGGGATTGACACTACTTTCCTATGAATTTTTTGATTAAGAGGGAAAGTAGTTGACATATATAAATGTGTATAATATAATTATTAAATATGAAAAAATGTCTGACCACAGCCCCGGTAAGGACATTGGATATTTAATAATATAGTACCCATATAGGAGAAAGAAGTAAGGACAGAGTATCTTTGTTTTACAGTGAATGGAGGAAATACAATGAAGACATTTATGGCTAGTCCAGCTGTGATTAATAGAAAGTGGTATGTTGTAGATGCGTCAGGTAAGACTTTGGGACGTATGGCATCTGAAATAGCCAAAATATTAAGAGGTAAAAATAAGCCTATATTTACCCCCCATATGGACACAGGGGATTATGTGATTGTAGTGAATGCAGATAAAGTAGCTGTAACAGGAAAAAAACTGGAGCAGAAGATATATTACCACCATTCAGGATATGTAGGTGGAATGAAGGAAACAAAATTAAAAGAAAAACTGGCAAAGAAACCAGAGCAGGTTATTGAACTTGCAGTAAAGGGAATGCTGCCCAAGGGACCTTTAGGAAGGCAAATGTATAAGAAACTGTTTGTATATGCAGGACCTGAGCATAATCATGCTGCACAGAAACCAGAAGTACTGACATTTTAAGAAGAAATGGAAAGGAGGAAAAGACAATGGCTAAATCAGCAAGATTTTATGGGACAGGAAGAAGAAAAAAATCAATTGCAAGAGTTTATTTAATGCCTGGGAAAGGTGAAATTACAATAAATAAGAGAGATATAAACGATTATTTTGGTCTGGAGACATTGAAAGTAATAGTACGTCAGCCTTTAGTTGCTACGGATAATACGGACAAATTTGATGTTCTTGTTAATGTACACGGAGGGGGATATACAGGACAGGCTGGAGCTATTAGACATGGCATTGCCAGGGCTTTACTTCAGGCAGATGGAGAATTTCGACCAACATTAAAAAAAGCAGGATTTTTGACAAGAGACCCAAGAATGAAAGAGAGAAAGAAATACGGTCTCAAGGCAGCAAGAAGGGCACCTCAGTTTTCCAAGAGATAATTCGAGCGAATTTCATAAGAACTTTAAAATCCCCGAAAGCATTGATTTTTCGGGGATTTCCTTATATTCTGAATTTCTGTGAGACACCTCAAAAACACACAAAATTTTTACGGTAACTGACACGTAACTAACGCATAACTGACAAATGTAAAAATGTTTTTCTTGTGTCTTGCGCAAGACAATGATATGATGTCAAAAACGGGCAAAGGGGCGGTGACAGTGAACCGGACGGAGTACAAGAACCAACACGCAAAAGAGCATTACGACAGAATCAATTTCTCATTGCCGGTAGGGGAAAAAGAGAGGATAAGACATGTAGCGTCCGAACTGAGGATGTCGGTCAATGAATATCTCTATGCACTGGTATGTGATGACCTTGCATCCGGCGAGAGCAAGTTCGGGAAGAAAAAGCAGGGATTCAATGAGGAGCAACGCCGAAGGTTGGAAAAGTGGCAGGTTCCGAATAAATATTATGAAATGATTGAGGATTTGTCATATACAAAGGACGAGGGATATTTCATTTATCTCAAAGAAGGATTTATAAATGATGTGACGGGCAGCAGGAACATCCATTGTGAAAAGACAGTGGAAGTCAGACGGATAATCGGAAAGACACACAAGAAATAAAGATTGTGGAATATAAGAGAATATGATAAAATACGACGTGACAATCGTGTTGCAGGGTGGGCTGACCTCTCATTTTTATGGAATGGGGGTGATGCCTATGAAAAATCATTTTGATTTTAAGGATGTTATGACCTTTGGTCTGTTCCTTTTGGCATTACTTACATTCGTTTTTACGTTTTGTAAGTAAGTCTACATAGAAAAACCACCCCAAAACTTTGACCGGATGTGGGGTGAATTTTTCTATCTCATTATTTGGTCAACCCACCTTGTGGGCGGTTGTTTTTTGTATTTATAATATACCATAAGCAGACGGAGAGTTCAAGGGTAAAATCGCTTGTGGGCAGGGCAACAGCATTTACTTTTTAGAAGAGAACAAAATTTTTAAAAATAACTCTGGTTCGAGCGCTGCTTTAAACATCAGTCTTTTTTTGCTGATATGTCCATACTGTGCCTGTGAAACAAGATTTAAGGCAGTTTTCCGGAGTACGTTGAGGTTCAGCGGCGAATTGTCTTTCCTTGCCCTTGATGCATCCTCACGCAAAATTACATCCAGACACCAATGCAGCTGGTTTTCTATCGACCAATGTTTCCTCACGCTATCCGCAAATTCCTTGTTATCTGTCAGGGATGTGATGAAATATCTCGTAAACTGACGGGTTCCGCCTTTTCCCACTACCGTGTTTTTTACCATCCCAAGCCCTTTTAATCCGCTCCATTCCCCTGCATGTTCCAGCCACGACAGGTCTTTAAGGAGGCTGTATTCCCTCCGCCCATGTTCTTTTTCTTGCGTGGTTACAGACGGACGTTCTGATGAAAATGCCTGGAAATATTCTTCACAATCTTTATACAGGGCCGGCTGGTTTTGTTTCAATCCTATCGTGTAATCCTCCTTTGCTTCTGTTATTTTTTCCACTATCTTTTTTTGGCAGCTCATGGCATCTGCTGTTACAACAGAGCCTTTTACGTCTATTAAATCAAAAAGTTCAGGGACAGCGGTAATCTCATTTGTTTTTTCTTCTACTGCCAGTTCACCCAAAGTAATCTGGCTTTCCGCAACAAACGCACTTATGACATGGTATGCCTTATGCTGGGTATTTCCGCTGCCGCATATTGTCTTGCCATCTATTGCCACTATACTGCGTCTTTCCCTTTCTACCGAAATCTAGTTTATCAGGCAGGAAGAAAGTTCGGACGGATTTCGTTTTTCAAACACCCTTCTGAAAGTATCGCTGTCTGGTATGCCGTTTGGAAGTTCAAGAAATTCCGCAAGGTATTCTTTACGACTTTTGCCGAATTCCTCCATATCGGCAAAATCTTCCCCTCCACAGATTACAGTACACAGTCCAATGATAATAATATCTTCCACTTTGTGACGGATATTTCCATAGGTTGTCCGCCTTGGCTCACTTACCTTATTGATTTCTTCTTTTAATTTTTTTATCTCCATACTGCTTATTTTACCTTTTTATTCGAAAAAGTTAATGCTGTTGCCCTGGCATTAACGGAATTTATTCTTGAATTTATCCGGGGATTATGCTATATTATAGATACAAAAGAGGAAACAACCGCCCACAAAGTGGTTGACCTCCAGTAGCATTAAAGTCTACCTTCACCAGGCAAGTGAAGTGAACCCCTTTTATTAGACAAAAATGAAAGTCTCATGAAAGGGGTTATTTCTATGTCTGGAAGAAAAATATATTCCGCAGAACTCAAGCTGGAAATTGTGGAGCGGTATCTCAAAGGAGATATTGGAATCAAAAAACTGGCACAGGAATACCATGTCAGCCATGGTGATATTCAAAAGTGGAGGGATGCCTATCAGGAGCATGGCGTGGAAGGATGAAGCACTACACACAGAACTTATACGGGCGAATTTAAAGTCTCTGTTGTAGAATATATGCATAATACATGTGCATCCATCCGAAAGACGGCAGCCCACTTCAACATCCCTTCCTTCAGGACTGTTTCCCAATGGGAACGCATCTACTATGAGCAAGGGAAGGATGCCCTGTTTAAAGAACAGAGAGGCAGGACATCAAAAATGGGGACAAAACGCCCAAAGAAACCAAAAACAAACATAGAGACAAACCAAGACCTGCTTG
>CAJUTQ010000098.1 GCA_910589265.1 uncultured Lachnospiraceae bacterium | reverse complement strand
CTTACAAGCAGAGGGTCACAGGTTCGAGCCCTGTAGGTCCCACTCTATGCCGATGGGGCTCAATTGGCAGAGCAGCTGATTTGTAATCAGCAGGTTATCGGTTCGAGTCCGATCATCGGCTCTGGTTTATATTTTGGATGGATTCCCGAGTGGCCAAAGGGGGCAGACTGTAAATCTGTTGGCACCGCCTTCGAAGGTTCGAATCCTTCTCCATCCATTCTTTTTCATACTATTTGTTTTATTATATCGCGGGGTGGAGCAGTCTGGAAGCTCGTCGGGCTCATAACCCGAAGGTCACAGGTTCAAATCCTGTCCCCGCTACTTAATGCCCAAGTGGTTTTTGCTTGAGCATTAATTTTTGAAAGCCCAGATAGCTCAGTTGGTAGAGCAGAGGACTGAAAATCCTCGTGTCGCTGGTTCGATTCCGGCTCTGGGCATTTTTTGAATCTTTTGGGATATTAGCTCAGTTGGTAGAGCACTTGACTTTTAATCAAGTTGTCCGGGGTTCGAATCCCCGATGTCTCATTTTTTAAACCCTCTCATTTCTTTTTCAAGACTGAGAGGGTTTTATTATTTAAGATTCTATTATTTATTAGAAAGTTTGCAAAGTTCTTCTAACATTTTTGGAAGTTCTTCTTCCATGTTTTCATTTGAAAATTGACATGTACCTACTTTTTTGTGGCCTCCACCGCCATATTTTAACATAAGACTTCCAACATTTACTTCACAAGAACGATTTAATATACTGTATCCTACTGCCGCAGAACAGCCTTCACCACCTTTACCACTGACAATCCAAGCAGAAATATTTTGTTCAGGATACATACTATAAATCATAAATCGATTTCCAGTATAAATCGTATTGACTTTTCTTAAATCTGTAATAATTACATTACCATCAATTTTTGTATGTGTCTTTACCATTTCTTTAAATTTTTCTGTTTGATCTTTATACATTTCAATTCGTTCTTTAACATCTGATAAATTCAAAATTTCTTCTGTTGACATAGAATGGCAAGCATCAATAAGTTTTTCCATGAGTTGATAATTGGAAATTGTAAAACTGCGAAAACGTCCAAGTCCTGTTCTAGGATCCATCAAAAAGCCAATTAATATCCAGCCTTGAGGATTTTGAATTTCTTCAATAGTTAAATTGCCAGAGTCAACTTTGTCAACAGCTTCCATCATATCGTCAAACTGGGGAAATTTTTCTTTTCCTCCATAATATTCATAAATAATTCTGGCACAGGAAGGAGTAATACGACTTTCCCCTTTATATTTTCCTTCCAATTGCAATCTTTCATGTTCACTGGAATGATGGTCAAACCATAATCCACATCCTTCAACATAAGGAACATTAGCAAGACAATCATTTTCATTTACTTCAATGAGTCCATCTTGTAAATCTTTGGGATGTGCAAATTTCCAATGATCAATGATACCTGCTTCTTTTAATAATGCTCCGCATGCAAGACCATCAAAATCTGAACGTGTAATTAATCTCATAATAAGCTCCTTTTTATTATTATTTTATTTTCCGTGCAATGGTATGTAATTCGTTCTTGCCTCTTTATTTTATTTATAATATATTATAGACAATTTTTAAATGTTTTTCAATATTACAGAGTAATAAGTTTATAATCATAAAAATTGTTATTTTAAGAAAAGCTATGGTTTTATTATGTATGTTATGGTAAAATAAAGTATAATACAATAATATAGGGTGTCTAAAGTCATAATTAGGGGTGATTGTTTATGAATGAACTACTCCATTTTAATCCATGTGTTTATTGCTTTTATTGTAAATATTACATAGTAAAAACAAATTCTGTAAAAGAATATAAAATTTTTATTAGAAAAATAAATATGCCTTTTACTGCGCTTTGTTTTTGGAAAAATAAAGAACTTTTAGAAAGATATAAAAATTTATTTTATAATAATATTATATTACGAGAGGATGTTGAAGAATGTAATATTATAGATGTATTTTTTCAATTAACTATACTTTAAGAATGAAAGGAAAACAAAAGATGATAGAGAAAAAGAATCAAAATTGGTTATTAAAAGGGGAAATTTCTCTAGCTGTTTTGATTGTTTTATTTTCTTTTATTTATTTTGTAGTAATGCCAAAAGGAAATAATTTTGATAAAACAATTACAATTGAAGTAATAAGAGAAAATGAAACATTAAAAGAAGTGATTATAGAGACAAATGCAAAAACATTAAGAGAGGCATGTGATGAAAAAAAATTAATTGAAGGAACAGAAAGTGAATATGGTTTATTCGTCCTAACTGTAGATGGAATTACTGTAGATGAAAGTAAACAGCAATGGTGGAGTATTACAAAAAATAAGCAAATGGTTAATACAGGTGTAGATTCTACTGTTATAGCAGATGGTGAACATTATGAGTTTACGCTTACAACAGGATATTAAAAAAAAGACTTTTAAAATACAAGATATTGTAGTAATAGGAATGATGGCAGCCTCAATGGAAGTAGCAAAACTGGCACTTTCTTTTTTACCTAATATAGAATTAGTATCTTTATTTATAATAATCTTTACTTTGTTTTTAGGAAATAAAGTATTCTATGGAATTTTTGTATTTGTTATATTAGAAGGGTTTTTATATGGATTTGGACTCTGGTGGATTATGTATCTTTATTGTTGGCCTATTTTAGCTTTATTGACAAAATTGTTACATAAACAATCTTCTATAGTTGCTTTTGCCTTATTATCAGGAACATATGGATTATTTTTTGGAGCTTTATGTTCCATTCCATATCTTTTTATTGGAGGACCTGTTATGGTTTTTTCAAATTGGGTGACAGGAATTCCCTTTGATATTGCCCATTGTTTAGGCAATATCATAATATGTTTCATATTATTTAAGCCTCTTTTTTATATTATGGAAAGAGTAACAAAAGAAAACATAGATGCCTCTTTATAAATATGCTGTTATAATTAAAAAGGAGAAGTTATATGAAAAAAAAGTGGATTGTTGATGCTACAGATGGAACACATGAGATACAATATTCTGCTGGCTTTACACGTAAACTTTTAATTGATGGGGAAAAATTTAAGTTAAGATCATCAAATTGGTTTATTAACATGATTGATTATGAAATAACATTAGGAAATACAAAATGTCAATTAGTTGTTATAGGAAGTAAAGCTGATCTAGCTGTTAATGGATATTATCTAGGAAATGGAGAACCTTATGAACCTCTTAGTAAAATACCAGCTTGGGTAAATGTTTTCATAGGATTAAGTTCTTTTGGAGGGATAATACTTATTGGTTTGATCGGAATGCTTATAGGCATATTATTTAGTATGTTGTATGCATTTTTGGGAATTAAGGGGAAAAATAAAACAATAATATTCAGTTTTGTGCTTTGTACTATTATCCAAATTGTTGTATTTTCTATTGTTTATATAATGAGGATAGAACATGGAATATAATAATTATCACTATGAAGATAAAAAAAAGGTAATTGTAGAAGATAAAGCTCCAAAAAATGGAAACAGTTTATCAGTTATATCACTAGTATTTGGAGTCGTATCTTTCGTAGTATGTTGGGCAGTGGTATTCCCTGTTATTATTGGTATTATAGGACTTGTCACTGGAATTATAAGTTTAGTACAGGGAAGAGAGGGGCATAAAATGGCAATGGGAGGAGTTATAACTTCTTCTATAGGATTAGTTTGTGGAATTATAGTAACTTTAATGTTCGTTTTATTATCCTTATTTTAGAAATAATAATTAGGAGCGCTCAAATTCCGATTTATTCTGTTTAAGTAAGCTAAGAGACATGCTTTTTCCTTTTCGGTAAAATGAAAAAGCATTGTATTTTCCATTTGAGCTAGATAGTCTTCAGCCTGTCTAGCTTTTTTTAAGCCATTTTTTGTAGGTTCCAGAAGAATAATTTTGTAGTTATCTTTGGAAGGAAATTTTCGAATAAGATTTTTTTTCTCCATTTTTGTTAAAGTGTAATATAATCCTTCTTGGGATAATTTGTAATGGAAAAATAATTCTTTTTGAGAAATAACTCCATTCTTTTTAATAAGAGTTAAAAGAAAAAATTGAGTGGAAGTTATGCCTATTTTCTCCAACAATTGATTACGGCATTTTTTTTCTAAGAATATACAGCGATGAAATATCTCTAAGAAACTTTGTTTTCTTTTCATATTATTCCTCACTTCTGTCCAGGTTTTTTCATACTAAGATTCTCTACATGAAAATTATCTGATTTCTTTTTTATTCTCTCCATATTATTGTAATAAATAAATGAGAAAATATAACAATATTCATAGCAAATTAAAATAATGGAAGTTGGGATAAAAAATGACTTTGAATCAATTAAAATATGCTATTATTGTATCCAAGGCAAAATCTATGAATGAGGCAGCAAAAAAATTATTTATTAGTCAACCTAGTTTATCAGCTTCAATAAAAGAATTAGAGGAAGAAATTGGAATTGAGCTTTTTAGAAGGACAAATAAAGGAATTTTTATTACCCAAAACGGGGAGGAATTTATAAGATATGCCAGACAGGTAGTTGAACAATATGAATTGATAGAATCGAAATATATTATAAAAGAAAAAACAAAAAAGAAATTTAGTGTATCCATGCAGCATTATACTTTTGCAGTAAATGCATTTGTAGAAATGGTAAAACAATTTGGAATGGATGAATATGAATTTGCAATTCATGAGACAAAGACTTATGATGTCATTGAAGACGTTAAAAATTTTAAAAGTGAGATTGGAATTTTATATACAAATACATTTAATGAACATGTATTAAAAAAGATTTTTCGTGATTTGGATATAGAATTTTATGAAATATTAAAATGTAATATTTTTGTATATATGTGGAAAGGACATCCCTTAGCAAACAGAAAAGATATATATATGGAAGAATTAGCAGAGTATCCATGTTTGTCTTTTGATCAAGGAATAAATAATTCCTTTTATTTTGCAGAGGAAGTTTTAAGTACTTATGAATATAAACGGTTAATAAAAGCAAATGACAGAGCAACCATGTTAAATCTTATGGTTGGATTAAATGGGTATACTTTATGTTCTGGAATTATTTGTGAAGAATTAAATGGTTCTGATTATTGTGCTGTAAAATTAAATGTAGAAGAAGAAATGTCTATTGGATATATTGTAAAAAAGGGAGTGCCTGTAAGCCCTTTAGGTCAAAAATATTTAGAAGAAGTGGCAAAATATAAGGAGAAATACTTTGTTATAGTTTGAAACTATAACTAGTTCTATTTTTTTTGAATTAACACATTTATTTACAAAATGTTATAATCATTTTTGTAATAGCTCATGGAGCAGAAAGGCAGAAACATGTCAGAAATTATTATAGAAGGTTTATATAAATCATATATTTCAAAAGAAGTAAAGGTAGAAGCTTTAAGAGATGTGAACTTATGTATTGAATCAGGGGATATATATGGAATTATTGGCATGTCAGGAGCTGGCAAAAGTACATTAGTAAGATGTATGAATTTTTTAGAAGAGCCAACAAAAGGAAGGGTTCTCATAAAAGGAAGATCTCTTGGAGAACTTACAGATAAACAATTGAGAAAACAAAGGGAAGAAATAGGAATGATTTTTCAGCATTTTAATTTATTAATGCAGAAATCTGTAATAGAAAATATATGTTTTCCTCTATATATTCAAGGTAAAAGAAAAAAGGATGCTAGAAAAAAAGCATTGGAGCTGTTAAAAATTGTTGGATTAAGTGACAAGGAAAAAGCCTATCCTTCTCAGCTCTCAGGAGGGCAAAAGCAAAGAGTTGCTATTGCAAGAGCATTGGCATCCGATCCAAAAATTCTTCTTTGTGATGAAGCCACAAGTGCTTTGGATCCTCAGACAACTTATTCTATTTTAGAATTGCTTAAAAATATAAATAATCAGTTTGGAATTACAATTGTCATTATTACTCATCAAATGTCTGTTGTTCGGGAAATTTGTACCCATGTAGCAATTATGGATAAGGGAGTCGTTGTGGAACAAGGGAAAGTTACAGATATTTTCACCCATCCAAAATCAAATGTTGCTAAAGAATTAATCCGTAAAGATTCTGGAAATGAAGTAGAGAATAATAGTACAATAACTCAGGAACTCATTCACAGTGGAAAAAGAATTAGAATTATTTTTTCTGAAAATTCAGCCTTTGAACCAGTCATTTCCAATTTAGTCTTAATGTTTCATGAGCCTGTCAATATACTTAAGGCGGACACAAAAAATGTTGGAGGGGTTGCCAAAGGAGAAATGATATTGGAATTTGCCAAAGACAGTATTCATATAAATGCAATGAAAAAATATTTAGATGAGAGAGGACTTGATATAGAGGAGGTAGTAGATTATGTGGACGGATGAAATAATACAAATGATTTTTAAAGGTATAAGAGAAACATTGTATATGACTCTTTTATCTACGTTCATAGGATATGTATTTGGTCTTCCTATGGGAGTGCTATTGGCAGTAACAGATAAAGATGGTCTCATGCCAAATAGATTTTTATATAAAGTATTCGATATTATTGCAAATACTATAAGAAGTATTCCCTTTTTAATTTTACTAATCTTATTAATACCCTTTACAAGAATTATTGTGGGGCAAAGTTATGGTTCAGGGGCAACAGTTGTACCCCTTGTTGTAGCTGCTGTTCCTTTTATAGCTAGGATGGTAGAATCTTCTGTAAAAGAAGTGGATCATGGAGTAATAGAAGCTGCCAGATCCATGGGTGCAGATAATCTGACAATTATAAGAAAGGTACTTCTTGTGGAGGCAAGAACTTCTTTGATAACAGGTTCAACTATTGCAATTGGAACAATTTTAGGATATTCTGCCATGGCAGGAACAATTGGAGGAGGAGGATTAGGTGATATAGCTGTTCGTTATGGATATTATCGATATCAATCAAATATTATGTTTGTAACAGTTATTTTATTAATTTTGTTAGTACAGCTATTTCAAACAACAGGTATGGCCATTGCCAGCCGTTTAGATAGAAGAAAATAACATTACATAAGGAGGAGAATTATGAAAAGAATAATGACAGGCTTATTAACAGGAGTGATTATTGCAAGTTTTTTAATTGGATGTGGACAATCCCAGCAGAGTAATAAAACAGATGATAAGGTTATAAAAGTAGCAGCTTCTGCCACTCCCCATTCGGAAATTCTTGAAAAAGTAAAACCTATTCTTGAACAACAAGGGTATGATTTACAAGTTACTGTTTTTGATGATTATGTGCAGCCTAACGAAGTTGTAGAGGGAGGGGAATTTAATGCTAATTATTTTCAACACGCCCCTTATTTGGAAAGTTTTAATGAGGAAAAGGGGACCCATATTGTTAATGCTGGGAATATCCATTATGAACCCTTTGGAATTTATCCTGGGACTAAAAAGGGGTTAGAGGAGATTGCAGATGGAGATAATATAGCAGTTCCCAATGATACGACGAATGAGGCAAGAGCTCTTTTACTTTTGCAAGACAATGGAATTATTAAGTTAAAAGATGGAGTAGGATTAACGGCCACAGTAAATGATATTGTAGAAAATCCTCATAATATTAAAGTTGTGGAATTAGAAGCAGCTCAGGTTGCCAGAGTTGTCGATGAGACTGCTTATGTTGTATTAAATGGTAATTATGCATTAGAGGCTGGATATTCTGTAGGAAAAGATGCATTGGCTTATGAAACTGCTGATTCAGAAGCAGCAAAAACTTATGTGAATATTATTGCAGTGAAAGAGGGAAATGAAAATCTTCCAGGAATAAAGGCTTTGGTAGATATTCTTAAATCTGATGAAATAAAGAATTATATTAATGAAACATTTGATGGAGCAGTTATTCCCTTTGAATAAGGAAAAGTTATAATAAACAGACAGAAAAGGCAATTTCTGTCTGTTTTTCTGTATCTTTATAAATGGAGAAACTCAAAATAAACCGATAAAATATAAAAGGAATGGCAATAATATTTTTAGAGAATAAACTGCAAGAAAGAAAGGATAAAAAAATGCAAAATTCATATCAATCTGATAAATTATGTGCAATGACAGATATAGAATTGACTGAACGTTTTAGAAATGCAGTGAAAATTGAAAATAAAATAAAAGAGATAAAGGGCATTCCTATTGCTTGTTATGATAAGGAAAGAAAAGAACCATATTTAGAATTTATGAATGGGAGAAGAGAATATATTGAAAAAGCCGGAGATCATTATGTTTGCAGGCCCTAGGGGTTCAGGAAAAACAACTGCCGCAAAATTTGCAAATATTATTGAACCATATATTAATGCAAATGAAATTAAAAAAAGCAATTTTTGTTCCAATATAGAAGCAGCCCAAATAGCAGAAGATTTAAGAAATAAATTGATTGATGAAAAAAAAAGCTTTACTTTTGAAACAATGCTTTCTACAGAAAGAAATTTGTTTCAATTAAAAAGAGCAAAATCAGAAGGATTTTTTATTCAATGTATTTATGTATTAACAGCAGATCCAGCTATAAATATATCAAGAGTAGCTGTAAGAACTTTATTTGGAGAGTATTATGTTCCTGATAAAAAGGTAGTAGAAAGATATGAAAAATCTTTAAATCTTATTCCTCGAATGTTAAATATTTGTGATGTATGTTCCATATATGACAATTCGTCGATCCCATTTTTAATATTTAAGAAAAGAAGTAATGGGTATAATTATTGGGAAAATGAATTTTGGAACATAGAGAAAATTAAAAGGCTAGTAGATATGTAAGGGAATTTATAAAATAATATCTATCGTCTTTTTCATAAAATCACTTGAAACAAAAACATAAACTGCATATAATGAAAAGAAATAAGAAAGGCTTGGCAATTATTATGACATTTCGTACATCACAAATTGATCATCCACATCATATAACAGATTGTATTCATCATGATAAGAAGATTTCAAAAAAGAATTTAGGGGGAGCTTCTTCAAAAGATGCTACTGTGCAAAAGCAATTAACTCTAGAAAGGGAAACTCATCCATTTATATTTTTAAAAGAAGGATTTTTAGTTCGTATGAAAGAAGATTTAGGAAGAGGATTTTCCTTTGTAAAAGGTATTTTTTCCCAAGAAAAAGAAAAGAGTGGCGAAAAACAAAACATTACAGACAATAATAGCATAGTAAATCCAGCTATAGCATTCAAAGAAGAAAAGGATATATTGACAAAGGCCGAGAAAGGAATAAAACTTGATAAGTTAGAACAGAAATCTTTTCATGAGAGACAGACAGAGGAGGGAAAAGAGAGTATTTCTTCATGGAGGCTCTTAAAGTCCATAAAAAAGGCTAGAAATGGAAATAACAAGGAAGAAGAGAAAGAAGAATTAGAGATAGAAAATGGAAAAATAAAGAAAATTCAGGGTGATTCTTCATACTTGTTATATTCTTATAACAAAACAGGAGATCATAGCATCTTAGGAGTAGAAAAAGAGAGATGTTATTTGGAGGAAGGAAGAAAAGGTCAGAAAATCAGACTAAAAGGATAGAAATTAATGATTATAAAAAACAGAAAGTGTGGTAACTAGATGACAAATTCTATCATTTGGGCGGCGGGAGGTACAGGATTTACGTTTTTAATGACTTCTCTTGGCGCATCCTTTGTTTTTTTCTTTCATAATAAGACAAAAGAACATATACAAAAAATTTTTATTGGTTTTGCAGCAGGTGTTATGATCGCTGCTTCTGTCTGGTCTCTTTTAATACCAGCTATTGAGGAGGCAGAGAGCAATGGAGGAATTGGCTGGATACCAGCAGCAGGAGGATTTGTCCTTGGAATCGTTTTTTTAATGCTTTTAGATACGATTATGCCCCATCTTCATCCTGGTTCAAAGGAGGCAGAAGGGTTGACCTCTTCTATGAAAAGGACAACTTTACTAGTTTTAGCAGTTACTCTTCATAATATTCCAGAAGGAATGGCCGTTGGGCTTTCTTTTGCTTTGGCTGCCCAACATGGAGATAACTCTTTATATACAGCAGCCATGGCTTTAGCAATTGGAATTGGCATTCAAAATTTTCCAGAAGGAGCAGCCATTTCCCTTCCTCTTCGTAATGAAGGAATGAGTAGAGGAAAAGCCTTTCTTATGGGAAGTATGTCAGGTATTGTAGAACCTATATTTGGTATTTTTACTGTTCTTATTGCAGGAGGAATTCAGCCAGCAATGCCATGGCTTTTATCTTTTGCAGCAGGAGCAATGTTATATGTTGTAGTGGAGGAATTAATTCCAGAAGCTCATCTTGGAGAACACAGTCATATTGGTACTTTGGGAGTGATGGGAGGATTTTTAGTAATGATGATTTTAGATGTTGCTTTAGGATAATGTTAGAAAAAGAAAGGAGATATTTATGGAAAAATCAAAAGTTTATTTTACCAATTTACGTACAGATTTTAACAGTAATCTGCCACAAAAACTAAAAAATTTAATAAAGGCTGCCTCTATTGGGAATATAAATTTTAAAAATAAGTATACGGCAATCAAAATGCATTTTGGAGAGCCAGGAAATCTGGCTTTTTTAAGACCAAATTATGCAGCAGCAGTAGTGGACGTTGTCAAGGAATTAGGGGGAAGACCTTTTTTGACAGATTGTAATACATTGTATGTAGGAGGTAGAAAAAATGCATTGGATCATTTAGAAAGTGCATACAAAAATGGGTTTTCTCCATACACAGTTGGATGTCATGTTCTTATTGGGGACGGACTAAAGGGAACAGATGAGGAAATAGTGCCAGTAAATGGGGAATACATAAAAGAGGCAAAAATAGGAAGGGCTATTATGGATGCAGACATTTTTATATCTCTTAACCATTTCAAAGGGCATGAAGCAGCTGGATTTGGAGGAGCGTTGAAAAACATTGGGATGGGGTGTGGTTCTAGAGCAGGAAAAATGGAAATGCACAGTGCAGGAAAACCATCTGTCATACAAGAAAACTGTATAGGCTGCAGTCGTTGTATTATCATTTGTGCCCATGATGCTCCTTCTATTACAGAAAAAAAAGCTTCGATTGATCAGGATAAATGTGTTGGATGTGGACGATGTATTGGTGTCTGCCCTCAAGATGCCATTGTAGCGGCAGGAGATGAGACAAATGAAATACTTGTGAGAAAGACAACAGAGTATGCTATAGCCGTTTTAAAAGGACGTCCTCATTTTCATATTAGTTTGGTTATTGATATTTCTCCTTGTTGTGACTGTCATTCAGAAAATGATGTACCAATTGTTCCTGATGTAGGAATGTTTGCTTCTTTTGATCCAGTTGCTCTAGATGTGGCATGTGCTGATGCTGTTAATAAACAACCAGTTATGCCAGGAAGTGTATTAGATGAAAGCTGCCAATGCCATCAGGATCATTTTACAAATATTGCTCCTACAACAAATTGGAGAGCTGGTATAGAACAGGGAGTAAAACTTGGTTTGGGAAGTGATGAATATGAACTAATTGAAATATAGTAACAAATCATTCACAATTTTTTTAAATTATACTCATAACTATGACATAAATATTATATAGAATATAAAAAAAGTCATTGAGACTTTTTTCACAAATTTTCTTTTTCATATAGTCGATTTACCAATATCGACTCTCCTTGTTTGTATAGTAGAAAAGAAGAAGATTTCCTACCAGTGAAGGGATGGTCAGGAATACTTCTTCTTTTCTATTTTCATTTCTAATAAAATGAATTGTTGATCCACATGATTAAGTGTTATAATGGGAATATTAGAACTATATATGAAACAAAAGATTTTTATGGAGGATTAAAATGGAAATCGTTTTAAACTTGGGCTTACTTATTATTGGTTTTATTATGCTGATAAAAGGTGCAGATTGGTTTGTAGATGGGGCATCTAAAATTGCTGATCATTTTGGTATTCCTCAAATTGTTATTGGGCTTACTATTGTAGCTTTTGGGACTAGCGCTCCAGAAGCAGCTATCAGTATTAATGGAGCTTTGAAGGGGAATGGGGGAATAACTATTGGAAATGTAGTGGGAAGCAATATTTTAAATATTCTTCTTATTTTAGGAATTACTTCCCTTATTATTCCTCTTTCTATACAAAAAACCACGTTAAAATATGAAGTTCCTTATGTTATTTTTGTCTCTTGTGTTTTATATGCATTGGGGATAGATGGGAGTATTCATTTCAAAGATGGAATGATTTTATGGGGATTATTTATCATTTTTTTTATATATTTATCCATTTTATCCAAAAAGAAGAACATAGAAGTTTCAGAGAAAGATAAAGAAGTGAAAGGTTGGATTTCTGTTTTATCTTTTACTATTATAGGCATTGCCTTTATTATAATAGGAAGTGATTTAACTGTAGACAGTGCTACAAATATTGCCTTTATTTTAAAAGTTAGTGAAAGAATTGTTGGACTTACAATTATAGCATTTGGAACATCTTTGCCTGAGCTTATTACATCTGTTACTGCTGGACTAAAGGGAAAGGATGATATTGCTATTGGTAATATTGTAGGAAGTAATATTTTTAATATTTTATTTGTTACAGGAACAGCTGCCCTTATTACGCCTATAGAGTATTCCAGTGAATTTGGAATAGACAGCATGATCTGTATTGCTTCAGGAATTCTTTTATTTTTATCTGTTTTTAGAGAGAAAAAATTAAAGAGAATAGGCGGAATATTCATGTTACTTCTTTATGGCGGCTATTTTTTCTATTTGATCCAACAATAGGGAAAATGTATAAGTCCAAAAGAGAGGAATATACCAATGAAAAAAAGATACTATTTGCTAGATGGAATTCGTGGTATTACAATAGTCCATATGATTTTGTACCATGCAATGTATGATTTAGTATTTCTATTTGGAGTTGAAGCAGGGTGGTATAAGGGATTAGCTGGTTATATATGGCAGCAGTACATTTGTTGGAGTTTTATTTTTTTATCTGGGATGTGCTGGTCTTTGGGAAAGAACCATTGGAGAAGAGGAATATTTATATTTTTAGTAGGAGCTTTGTTTACTGTTATAACTGGAGTTTTTATGCCAAGTGAACGGATATGGTTTGGAATTCTAAGCTTTATGGGGACAGCTATGCTGCTATTTATATTTCTTGCTTCATACTTAGAAAAAATTCCGTCAATTTTTGGATTTATGGTTTCTTCCTTATTTTTTTTGGTATTTAAAAATATAAATCAGGGATATTTGGGATTTTTTTCTTTGAGACTGGTAAATTTACCAAAAGCGTGGTATTCTGTTAAAGGATTTTCCTTTTTGGGGTTTCCTAGTCCAGATTTTTATTCCAGTGATTATTTTCCACTTCTGCCGTGGATTTTTTTATATGGGGCAGGATTTTATTTTTTTAAATGGATAGAAAAGAAAGAAGAAGTATTAAAAATTTTGAGTAAAAAGATAAGATTTTTTCAAAGTATAGGTAAATATTCTATATGGATATATATTGTGCATCAACCATTGATACTAGGAATTTTCTTAGTGTGGAACAATATTTTTGGAATAAACTAGTAAGAAAATAGGAGAGGATTATGAAAAAAATAAGAAAGAGTTTTATTTTTACATCTTTGCTGTATATGGCATTAGGAATTGTACTTTTAGTATGGCCAGATATATCTTTGAATGTAGTATGCTTTTCCTTTGGAGTTGTCACTCTTTTATATGGGGTTGTCAAGCTTTTTATGTATGTAGCTAATCGAAGTGATGGAGGATTTTTCTATCAAATACATTTGGTAGTAGGGGTAATAGCAATTGCTTTAGGTGTTTTTTTTCTTATGAGACCAGATATTATTATATCTATTTTCCCAATAATGATTGGTTTATTTATTATTTTCCATAGTATTGTAAAAGTTCAAGGAGCATTTGAATTAAGAAAGGTAGAATATGACAAGTGGTGGGGAATTTTAGTAGCAGCAATTGTGACGGCTGGACTGGGAATTATTATTGTAAGAAATCCCTTTGCCACAGTAGAAGCGATGGTTATGGCAGTAGGCATTATATTAATTTTAGACAGCTTACTCAATATTGCAAGTACTATTTTTGCCTCTTATATAGTAAAAAAGTATACAAAAATGGTGAATGAAGTGTTTTATCCAGACTATAATTATTCAAAGGATAGTAGAGCAGATGAAGAAAAAGAAAGTGTAACTGTTGATTATAAAGAAGAGTAACTTATTTACCTTTTGCTTTTTGGGAAGATTGATTTCCTTCTGTCTTTTCTACTTTTTTTATATAGGATATCATGAGTTTTTCTAATATATCAGAGACAGAACATTTTTCTTTCACTGCTATTTTTTTCATTTGTTCTAAAAGTTCACTATCCATTTTTGTTGTAAAGGTAATTTTGGGCATTGTTTTTCCTCCTTTATGGATAATATAGCATAGAAAGAATAAAGAAGTAAATAGGTAAACTCTTTTGTGTTGGCGCAGAAAACAGAAATTTTTTAAATGAATAAAATCTGGGCAGAAATGGAGGAAATATGGATGTAATATGTATTGGAGAAATGCTCATTGATTTTACTCCTGGAAAGGAAGAGAATAGTTATGTGAGAAATCCAGGTGGAGCTCCAGCAAATGTTGCTATTGGAATGAAAAGAAATGGGTTGGATGTGGGTTTTTTGGGGAAATTAGGAAATGATGATTTTGGAGTATTTTTAAAAAATACATTATCAGAAAATAAGGTAAAGATACTTTGTCCAGAACTCACCAATGAGGCTGTTACAACAATGGCTTTTGTCACCCTTTATAAAGATGGAGAACGTTCTTTTACCTTTGTCAGAAATCCGGGAGCAGATATTTTATTGACAAAGGAAGATATAAAGGAAAGAGATATAGATAATTGTAGATTATGCCATGCAGGTTCTGTTAGTTTGTCACAAAGTCCTTCCAGAGAAGCCGTTTTTTATGGAATGGAATTAGCCCATTTAAAAGAGAAATTGGTTAGTTTTGATATTAATTATAGAAACATGATTTGGTCTGAGGTGGATTGTAAGAAAGAAGTGGACAAAGTTCTTCCTTTTGTGGATTTTTTAAAGATTTCTGAGGAAGAATTATATTTTGTCGGAGGGGAAGAACATATTGTTGAAACAATGGAGAAATTTCATATTTCTCTTATTATAGAAACATTAGGTTCAAAAGGAGCAAAATACTTTTTTAGAGGAAAAAATAATATTATAGAAGGAAAAAAAGTAAGGCCAATAGATGCAACAGGAGCTGGAGATGCTTTTTGGGGAGGATTTTTGTCAAAATTATTATTAAACGGTGTAAATAAGGTAGAAGATCTTACAGAAAATATTGTAATAAAATCCATTGAATATGGAAACACTGCTGGGGCTATATGTGTTCAGAAGATGGGAGGAATACCAGCATTGCCTTATAGAGAAGAAATTGAGAAAGAAATATAAAATAGATATTTATCGGATCATGAAAGGAAATCAGATACTTTTTATGGTACTACGGCGGCAAAATTTGTTCCATGTATAAGAATAGGGAAGTTTAATGGTAGTAGGTGAAATGTATGGAAAGAGTGTATTACAAGTTAGTCAGAGATCGAATTCCAGAAATTATTCAAGGGGATGGAAATGAACCAGTGACATATGTGCTGGATGATGTAGAATTCAAAGGGTGTTTGTTTGAAAAACTTCATGAATTGTAAAGGTATATAGGCCAAAAACTTAGTAGGTTTTTGGTTTTTTTAATTTATAAGTTGACAAATTGAATATATTGTATATAATGTATATATACAATAAAACAAAGAAGAAATGGATAAAAAATGGATATTATAATTAGCAATTCCAGCGGGAAGCCTATTTATGAACAGGTTGCCAGCCAAATAAAAAATCATATTTTAAGTTCTAAGCTGAAGGAGGGGGAGATGCTTCCTTCTATGCGTATGCTGGCAAAGGAACTTCGTATTAGTGTAATTACAACAAAAAGAGCCTATGAAGAATTAGAGAGAGATGGATTTATTGAAACGGTTATGGGCAAGGGTAGCTTTGTTTCTGGAAGAAATAAAGAGGTTATAAGGGAGGAAAATTTAAGAATAGTAGAGGAATATTTAGAGATGGCCTTAGATACGGCAAAGAAAAGTGGAATTTGTTTTGAAGAAGTAATAGAAATTTTACAAGCTATTCATCAGGAGGAAGAGGGTCAGAATTCATGATTGAGAATAATATTGTTGTTCAAAATTTGAAAAAAACATATGGAGACTTTTGCTTAAATAATATTAATATGAAAGTCCCTAGGGGATGTATTATAGGATTTATAGGAGAAAATGGGGCTGGAAAGACGACGACTATAAAATCTATATTAGGACTTGTTGAAAAGGAATCGGGAGAAATTGAAATTTTTGGAAAAAAATTAAAGGAAAGCAGCCGTGAAGAAAGGGAAAAAATAGGAGTCGTCTTTGATGAAAATCACATTCCTGAAAACTTAAATGCATTGGAATGTGGAAAAGTTATGGGAAAAATTTATCAAAACTGGGAAAAAAATCTATATAGAGACTATTTAGAACGCTTTTCCCTGCCTTTAAAAAAAGAAATTAAGGAATATTCTAGAGGAATGAAAATGAAGTTAAATATTGCAATTGCTCTTTCCCATAAAACAAAGGTTTTAATTTTAGACGAGGCCACTTCAGGATTAGATCCTATTGTAAGAGAGGAAGTATTGGATCTCTTTCAGGAATTTATACAGGAAGAGGAACATTCTATATTAATGTCTTCTCATATTACAAGTGACTTGGAAAAAATAGCAGATTATATTATATATATTCATAAGGGACAGATTCAATTTTGTATGCAAAAGGATGAGCTATTGTACAATTATGGAATTTTAAAGTGTTCAAAGGAGGAGTTTATAAAAATAGATAAAAAGAATGTCATTGGAAGCAGAGAAAATGCTTATGGAGTTGAGGCATTAGTAATAAAAAATAATGAACTTGACAAATATATGATTGACAAGGTTACGTTGGAAAATTTGATGCTTTTTTATGGAAAGGGGGAGAGGTAATTGAAAGGATTATTATTAAAAGATATTTATTGTTTAAAAAAATCATTAAAAATATATGGAATTATTTTCCTTTTTTATGGATATTGGTGCTATTCAGTAAAGGATATTTCTATGGCTGCAATGCTTACTTTTCTTTCTATAATGTTGTCTATTAGCTCTATGTCCTATGATGAATTTTATAAATGGGATATTTTTGCTCTAACAACTCCAGTGAAAAGAAAGGAACTTGTTTTAAGCAAATACTTGTTAGGTTACTTTTTTATTATAGTAGGTACATGGATAACGCTAACCATTGCTTTTTTTGTTACTCCTCAAAGATTGGAAATGACATGGATGGAAATTATGATGATTATTGGAACTTATGCCTCCATTGGACTTTTTTATCAGTCACTTGTATTTCCAATTATTTTTAAGTTTGGTCCAGAAAAGGGAAGAATAGCAATGTTTATACTTTTTGCAATTCCATCCTTATTTATTATTTTTTTTGCTAAGTCTTCCATGACTATGCCATTACCTGGAAAAGAATTTTTACAAAATGGGATAGTTTTTGGAATCCTCTTCCTTTTTATTATTGAAGTTTCTTCCATCGTTCTATCTATAAAAATAATGGAAAAAAAAGAATTTTAGGTGGTCTTGCGAAAAATCTTGAAATAGAGTATGATTTGAAAAGAGTTGTGGAAGGCGGGGAGAAATACAGTGACAATTCTTCTATGTGCAATCAATGCAAAATATATTCATTCTAATTTGGCTGTTTATAGTCTCAGAGCTTTTAGTGGAAACTACAAAGAAGAGATTCAAATAAGAGAATATACAATGAATTATCAAGAAGAAAAGATAATGGCAGACATCTTTCGGCAAAAGCCAAAGATGCTTGCCTTTTCCTGCTATGTTTGGAATATTTCTATGATTACATATTTAATAAAAGAAATCCATAAGATTTTACCAAATACAGAAATTTGGGCAGGAGGTCCTGAAGTTTCTTACCATGCAAAACATTTTTTAAGAGTTCATCCAGAGTTAAAAGGAATTATGAGGGGAGAGGGAGAAGAAACATTCAAGGAGCTTGCTTCTTATTATATAGATGGAGACAGAGAACTTTCCACAATAAAAGGAATTACATATCAACATAAGGGAAGTATTTTAGAAAATCTAGATAGAGAGATACTTTCCATAGATGAAATTCCTTTTTCCTATGATAATATAGATTCCTTTGAAAATCGTATTATTTATTATGAATCAAGCAGAGGCTGTCCGTTTTCCTGTTCTTATTGTCTATCTTCTATTGAAAAAAAGATAAGAATTAGAAATTTAGAATTGGTGAAAGAAGAATTAAATTTTTTTATTGAAAAAAAGGTTCCACAAGTAAAATTTGTAGATCGAACTTTTAATTGCAGCCATTCTCATGCTATGGGAGTTTGGAAACATATAAAGGCCCATGATAATGGAATTACAAACTTTCATTTTGAGATTGGAGCAGATTTGTTGACTGAGGAGGAACTATGTTTTTTAAATAGTCTCCGTCCAGGACTGGTGCAGTTGGAAATAGGCGTTCAATCTACTAATAAAAATACAATAAAAGAAATTAATCGAATCATGGATTTTCAAAAGGTAGCACAGGCAGTTCAAAAAATAGCTAAGGGAAATAACATTCACCAGCATTTGGATCTTATTGCAGGTCTTCCCTATGAGAATTATGAATCATTTATTCAATCATTTCATGATGTTTATTCTTTAAAGCCTAATCAGCTTCAGTTGGGATTTTTAAAAGTGTTAAAAGGTTCTCCCATAGAAGAAAAAGCAAAAAGTTATGGCATTGTCTATAGAGAGAAACCTCCTTATGAAGTTTTGTATTCTCATTGGCTATCTTATGAGGATTTGTTGCAATTAAAAGCAGTGGAAGAAATGGTAGAACTTTACTATAATAGCGGCCAATTTACAGGGACTTTACAGTTGTTAGAAAAGGCATTTTATTCTCCTTATACAATGTATAGTCATCTTGCAGTCTATTATAGGGAAAAGGGATACGATGTCATATCTTCTTCTAGAATACGTAAATATGAAATACTTTTGGATTTTGCCCTTATATGGGATAGGAAAAATCGAGAATTTTATGAGGAACTGCTTGTGTTTGATTTGTATTCAAGAGAAAAATTAAAAAGCAGGCCTTTTTTTGCAAAAGATTTAACAAATTATAAGGAATGCATACGATCATTTTATGAATGTGAGGAAAGGGAGCCTAGATATTTAATAGAATATAGAGGTTATAATAAAAAGCAGATGATGAGAATGACCCATTTGGAATTTTTCACATATAATATTGAAAAATTTATAAAAGAGGGAGTAGTAATCAGAGAAAATCAAGGAATGCTATTTGACTATAGAAAAAGAAATCAATGGACAAACGAAGCGGCAAAATATGTTATACAGGAAAAATGCTGTGGACAATGAGAGGAAAGGCAGCCGTCATATGATACAAGAAAGGACAAGGGAAATACTAGAAAAATTAAATGAGGAATATACAAAGGAATTGATCTGTTATTTACATTATTCTACTCCATGGCAGTTGTTAATAGCAACAATGTTAAGCGCTCAATGTACAGACGCAAGAGTAAATATTGTGACAAAAGATTTATTTGATAAATATAAGTCTGTAGAGGAGTTTGCCAATGCAGATTTAAAAGAGCTTGAAATGTATATTCATTCAACTGGATTTTATCATAATAAAGCAAAAAATATTATATCCTGTTGCAACGATCTTTTAAAGAAATTCAACGGACAGGTGCCCAGTGATTTAGAAGAACTTACTTCTTTGGCAGGAGTGGGAAGAAAAACAGCAAATGTTATTCGAGGAAATATATATCATATTCCTAGTATTGTAGTTGATACTCATGTAAAAAGAATTTCAAAAAAGCTAGGTCTGACTAAGGAAGAAGATCCTGTAAAAATAGAATATGATTTAATGAAAGAGCTGCCAAAAGAACATTGGATTTTATATAATATACAAATTATACGATTTGGAAGAGAGATTTGTTTTGCAAGAAACCCTCAATGTAAGGAGTGTTTTTTAATAGAATATTGTTTTACACACAATGGAAAGCTGGAAAGAAAATGATAAAAAACTACGTTGCTGTTGATTTAGAGACAACTGGTCTAAATCCTAAATACAATAAAATAATTGAAATTGGGGGAGTAAAGGTCATTGATAATAAAATAGTAGATACATATTCTTCTTTTGTAAAGCCAGATCAAAAACTCTCTCAAATAATTATAGATTTAACAGGAATTACAGAGGAAATGCTTTCAGGAAATGATGTAAAAGAGCCAGGAGAGGCATTGGAAGAGTTTTTAAATTTTATGGAGGATTTCCCCTTATTAGGTCATAACTTAAATTTTGATTATGCTTTTCTCAAAAAGTATTTTGTAGATTATGAGATAAAGTTTGAAAAGTGGGGAGTGGATACTTTAAAAATAGCCAGAAAATATTTGACAAGTTTGGAACATAAATCACTGGGAGACATTTGTTCTTATTATGGCATTTGTAATGAAAGAGCCCATAGAGCCTTAGGAGATGCTAAAGCCGCCCATGAGGTGTATCAATGCCTTTTAAAGGATTTTTTCATAGAAAAAGAAGAAAGAGACGAAAATGTTCAAAAAGATTTTGCGCCTCAACCTCTTATTTATAGAATGAGGAAAGAGGCACCTGCAACAGAAAAACAAAAACAATATCTTTTAAAATTAATGAAAATCTACAAGATAGATATTACTCATGATATAGAAAAAATGACAAAAAGTGAGGCTTCTAGGTATATAAATTATATAGTAAGCCATCATGGAAAATAATATTTAAGAAAGGAAATTCAATTTTTTTTAAAGCAGATTTTCCAAGTAACGAACAATACTGTTTTTTGTCATAGAATTCAACGATTTGGCTGTCTCTAAAAGTTCTTGAATTTTATAATCTTTCCCTTGTTCTTTATAAATAGATCCTAAGATTTGGTAATTTCCGCTCACATCAGATTGACATTGAACACCAAATTCAAGAACTTTTATAGCAGCTTCTTTTTCCTTTAATTCTTCAAGCCGTCTCCCCCATAAATGTAAAGTTCTTACTAATACAGTAAAATTTTGGTCAAAATTCATTAAAAGATCAATGTTTGGAGCACCATATTTTAATTTTAAATCAGTATTGGTAATTCCAGTGAGATTTACAATTTTGTTTTGAGAAAGAGTGGAAATGATTTCTATATATTCTTTTATTTTCTCATCATCTTTACAGCATGCAAGGGGAAGAGAAGTCAAGGGTATTGTTATATAGTCTAAGTTGTCTAATGGTTGACGCCTTGTTGCATTTGCTTGACGTTCTTTTTCAAAAAATTCTTCCTTTGTCTGCATACCTTGTTTTGAACTTTTTTTTGTTATAAATGTGACAAATGCACAAAATACAAGAAAGCTTGCAAAAATAGGAAATTTCATATATAATATCCTTTCAAGAAATAGTAGTTATGAAGGAGGAGTATGAGTTTCGATGTCTTTTAATTGGAATAACCGTAAAACGAGAAAAATGATTTCCAGTGTGATCATTATTATATTATGTATTGCTATGATAATACCCCTTTGTCTATCATTTTTTTATTAAATGTACTTGTAATGATACATTAAATAATATAGCACAGGGGGTATTCATGTCAATAATGAACTATAGCAAAAGGAGGGTTAGAAAATGATAGGAAGAAAAAATGTGATTCCATTTGTCGTTATTGCTGTTGCTATTGGCGTTGGGGGAAACACTGTACATGATGTCTATGCTGAGACAACAACATCATCAGATATAATTGGAAGTGGTATTTTTATTGATTCTGTGAATGTATCTCAAATGACAAAAGAGGAAGCGGAAAGTGAGATTGAAAAATATATTGGAGAATTAGGAAATATACCTATTCAATTAGTTACTATAGATGATAATTCAGTATCCGTAAAAGCCAGCGATTTTGGACTTTCATGGGCCAATAGAGAAGTTTTAGATGAGGCGGCTGAACTGGGAAAAACGGGAAATGTGCTAGAGAGGTATAAAGCTATTAAAGATTTGGAATTTGGAAATAAAGTATTTGATATTCAATTAGATTTTGATGATGGGGCCATAAGGCAGATCATTGCAGATCAATGTACAGAATTTGATCAGGAAGCTGTGGACGCCACACTAGTAAAAAATGGTTCTGAATTTTCTGTTCAAAGTGGGCAAAAGGGAATAAAAGTTTCTGTAGATGAATCTGTGACAAAAGTTAAGGATTATTTGACTGGATTTTGGAATAAAAGTGAAACTCTTATTGATTTAGTTGTCATGACAGACGAACCTCGGGGAAATGAAGAAGAATTAAAACAGATAAAAGATGTTCTTGGCACCTTTTCTACAACTTATAAATCGTCCACAAAGGCTCGGGTAGAGAATGTAGCTAATGGGGCTCGTTTAATTAATGGGATGGTCTTATATCCTGGAGATACTTTTTCCGCATATGAAGTAGTCAGCCCGTTCACAGAGGAAAACGGTTATTATATGGCTGGTTCATACTTAAATGGAAAGGTGGTAGACAGTTTGGGAGGGGGAATCTGCCAAGTGTCAACAACTTTATATAATGCTGTTTTGCTGGCTGAGCTAGAAATTGTTGAAAGATCTCCCCATTCTATGATTGTAAATTATGTGGAACCATCTTCTGATGCCGCAATTGCAGGAACATATAAAGATTTTAAGTTTAAAAATGATTCAGAATATCCTATTTATATTGAAGGAACAGCAACAGATTCCCGACAGCTTACTTTTACTATTTATGGGGTGGAAACAAGGGATAGTAATAGAAAAGTAAAGTTTGAAAGCAATGTTTTGGAAGAGACAGAGATGGTGGATCTTATTACACCAGATTTGGGACTTCCAGCAGGAACTATGCAAATACAATCTGGCCATAAAGGAATGGTAGCAGAACTATGGAAGATTGTAGAAGAAGATGGAAAGGAAGTAAGCAGAGAGCGGGTAAACAAAAGCAATTATCAAATGTCTCCCCGTACTGCTATAGTAGGAATGGCAACAGGAGATTTGAATGTGGCGGCTGCAATTCAGACAGCTGTTGCAACAGGAAGCATTGATTACTGTAAAACAGTGGTAGGAGGTCTTCAGGCAGCAGCAGAACAGGCGGCAGCGGCTCAGGCAGCAGCAGCGGGAATGCTCCCCATTGACCCAGGAATTACAGAGGTAGAAGCACCTATTGATTAAAAGAAATTAATACAATTTTGTATGGAAGAATTTAGGAAGTCTGAAATGACTTCCTAATGCTATATTTATAAAGGAATAGAAAGCTCTTTGGCAGGGAGGATGATTGTGAAAATAGGAAAAGTCTCAGAAAGTATACTAAAAAGATCTGTTTTTAGCCAGATTAAGACAAAGCGCAAAGAGGTTTTAGTAGGTGCAGGAGTGGGAGAGGACTGTGCAGCTTTAAAACTAGAGAATGGAGAAATATTTGTTATATCAACAGATCCAATTACGGGAACTGCAAAAGATGTAGGAAAGCTTGCCGTCCATATTACAGCTAATGATATTGCCTCTTCAGGAGCTGAACCTATAGGGATTATGTTAAGCTTACTTCTTCCAGAATGGGTGACAGAGAGAGAGATGAAGGAGATAATGGGGCAGGTAGAAGATGCCTGTCACGTATTAAATATACAAATCATGGGCGGACATACAGAGGTGACAAAAGCAGTCAATCAACCAGTAATGACAGTCACTGGGGTAGGAAAAATAGATCAGGGATCTCTTCTTTCTACAAGGGGAGCAAAACCAGGTCAGGATATTATTCTTAGTAAATGGATTGGGTTAGAAGGTACTTCTATTATAGCAAAGGAAAAGGAAAAGGAGTTGTTAAACAGGTTTCCAAAACATATGATTGAAAGGGCAAAAGAATTTGATCAATACTTATCAATTATTCCAGAAGCTAAAATAGGAGTGGAAATGAAAGTCAGTTCTATGCATGATGTGACAGAGGGAGGAATTTTTGGCGCTTTATGGGAAATGGCCGAGGCATCAGAAGTAGGTTTAGAAATAGATCTAAAGGAAATACCTGTAAAACAAGAAACAATTGAAATTTGTGAATATTTTTTATTAAATCCTTATTGTTTAATATCCAGTGGAAGTTTACTTATGGCAGGAGATAATGGATATGAAGTCGTTAGGGAATTAAAAAAGGCGGGCATTCATGGAGCAGTTATAGGAAAGGCGGTAAAAGGAAGAGATAGAGTTGTAATAAACGATAATGAGAGGAGATATTTAGAACCGCCTAAATCAGATGAGCTTTATAAAGTAATGAGTCAGGAAGGTTAAAAAATAAATGTAAATTTTCTAATTCCAAGTTTATGGATACACCTAAAAATTTGAGATAAATAAAAACTATGTGCCAGGGAGGAAGAAATGAGAGAAAAAATTTTGACTTTTATTGAACGAAATAGTAGAGTAGACATAAAAGATTTAGCAGTCATTTTAGGGGCTGATGAATTAACAATTGTAAATGAGTTGGCTGCAATGGAGGCCGAAGGAGTTATTTGTGGTTATCATACGTTAATTGATTGGGATAAGACAGAAATTGAGAAAGTTACTGCATTAATAGAAGTGAGGGTTACCCCGCAAAGAGGCCATGGATTTGATAATATTGCAGAGAGAATTTATAAGTATCCAGAAGTTCATGCTGTTTATCTTATATCTGGAGGATATGATTTAATGGTAATTTTAGAGGGAAAGACTCTAAAAGAGGTCTCTTCCTTTGTTTCAGATAAATTATCTACACAGGAATCGGTTATTAGCACAGCAACCCATTTTATACTAAAAAAATATAAAGATCATGGGACAATTTTAAGCAAAAAATACGAAGATGAGAGAATGAAGGTGACGCCATGAGAAATCCATTAGCAGATAGAGTTGTTGGAATAAAGCCCTCAGGCATCCGAAAATATTTTGACATTGTAAACGAGATGAAAGATGCTATTTCATTGGGAGTAGGAGAGCCAGATTTTGACACTCCCTGGCATATTCGGGACGAGGGAATTTATTCTTTAGAAAAAGGGAAAACTTTTTATACATCAAATTCAGGGTTAAAAGAATTAAAGGAAGAAATCACCTATTATTTAAAAAGGAGAATGGATTTGGATTATCACCCTGAAAAGGAAACTATTGTTACAGTTGGGGGAAGCGAGGCAATTGACTTAGGGATGAGAGCTATGTTGAATTTAGGAGATGAGGTGCTTATTCCCCAGCCAAGTTATGTCTCTTATGAGCCTTGTGTTATTTTAGCAGGTGGAAAACCAGTAATTATTGAACTGAAAAATGAAAATGAATTTCGTTTAACTCCAGAAGAACTTTTAGCTTCTATAACGCCAAAGACGAAAATTCTTGTTCTTCCTTTTCCAAATAATCCAACAGGGGCTATTATGGAAAAAGAAGATTTAGAAAAAATTGCAAAGGTTATAATAGAAAAGGATTTATTCGTACTATCTGATGAAATATATTCTGAGCTTTCCTATAAACATTCTCATATATCTATTGCATGTATACCAGGAATGAAGGAAAGGACAATTGTAATCAATGGATTTTCAAAGTCTTATGCTATGACAGGATGGAGACTTGGTTATGCATGTGGGCCTGAAGCTATTATTGAACAAATGCTTAAAATTCATCAGTTTGCTATTATGTGTGCCCCTACTACAAGTCAATATGCAGCAGTGGATGCATTGCGCAATGGAGATGAGGACGTAAAAATGATGAAAGAAGCTTATAATCAAAGAAGAAGATATCTTATGCATATGTTTCAAAAAATGAAACTTCCTTGCTTTGAACCATATGGAGCTTTTTATGCCTTTCCTTGTATTCAACAATTTGGTATGACTTCTGATGAATTTGCCACAAGACTTTTGAGAGAGGAAAAGGTAGCTGTTGTTCCTGGAACTGCTTTTGGTGAATGTGGGGAAGGATTTATTCGTATTTCTTATGCATCTTCTTTGATGAATTTGAAAGAGGCTTTTGAAAGAATGGAAAATTTTATAAATAAACGGAGAAAAGAACAAGGTTAAAATAATGAATATTGTATTATATGAGCCAGAGATTCCAGCAAACACTGGAAATATTGGAAGAACATGCGCTGCTACAGGAACAAAACTTCATCTCATAGAGCCTCTTGGATTTCACCTGGATGAGAAGTCTATTAAGAGAGCAGGCATGGATTATTGGAAAGAAGTAAATGTACAACGTTATATGAGCTTTCAGGATTTTTTAAAAAAGAATGATACTGCAGAAATATATATGGCTACGACAAAGGCAAAGTATATATATACAGAAGTATCTTACCATAAAGACGCTTACATTATGTTTGGAAAGGAAAGTGGAGGAATACCTGAAGAATTATTAGTAGAGTATGAAGAGAAATGTATTAGAATTCCAATGTTGGATAACATTCGATCTTTAAATTTATCTAATTCAGTTTCCATTGTTCTTTTTGAGGCATTGCGGCAGCAAAATTTTAAAAATATGAAGCTTGAGGGAAAGTTACATAGACTGCATTGGAAGGATTAAAAAATAGGGGTGCTTATGAAGCAGAGAAAGGTAAAGATTTTTAGAATTCTGCTATATTTATATTTATTATTTTTATTTATTGTGGTAGTAATGAAGTTTTATGGGGATGTAAGTAAAGTCATTGACAGGCAGGCTCTTATTATGGCAGATAAGAGAGATGGATTAGACAATATTAATTTAATTCCATTTGCAACCATTGTGCCATATTTGAAATTATTTCGTAAGAGCTTTGCCTATACAAATATATTAGCTAATTTATTTTTGTTCGTTCCTATGGGATTTATTATACCAGAGGCTTACCCAAAACTTTGTACGTATAAAAGGACAATTGGGATCAGCCTTTGTATAATTGTGATGATAGAATTATTCCAGTATGTTACCTGCTTGGGTTTTTGTGACATTGACGATGTTATTCTTAATAGCATTGGTGTCAGTGGGGGATATATTATATTTTATATTTGGGAGAAAAAAATTAAGTCCCATTCTTTTTTGACTTAGGGAGGGTGAAAAGGAATTCAGAGCCTACCCCCTCTGTACTAATTACATTAATGTTTTCATTATGAGCTTGAATAATTTCTTTTGTTATGGAAAGACCAAGACCTGTTCCTTTTTTGTCTTTTCCCCTTGAGGAGTCTGATTTATAAAAACGATCCCAAATTAATTTTAAATCATCCTTTGGAATTCCTATTCCACTATCCTTTACAGATATAAATATTTTATCATTTTTTTCAGTAGTCTCAATAATAATAGAGGAATTATCTGGACTGAATTTAATGGCATTATCAAGGAGATTGTAGAGTACTTGTTGAATTTGTCCCATATCTGCAAAAACATAGAGAGTATCTCCAGTTAAAATTAATTCAATGGATATCCGTTTTGCAGTACATGTGCCTTCAAATGTTTCCGCTGTATGTTTTATCACTGAGTGAATATCAAAGTCTATTTTATCTAAAACCATGCCTTTTATATTTAAATTATTTAAGGCAAGAAGGCTGCTTGTCAATTTATTTAATCTATCAGTTTCATTCAGAAGTATTTTTAAATATTTTTCATTGAGTTCTGGGGGAATGGTGCCATCTAACATAGCTTCCAAATAGCCTTTAATAGAAGTTAAAGGTGATCGGAAGTCATGGGAGACGTTAGCGATAAACTTTTTCTGGTTATCTTCCGTTCGAGCAATTTCCGTTGCCATATATGTTAAGGAGGCTGCCAAATAACCAATTTCGTCATCTTTGTGTATGTCTAAAGGATATTCCATATTGCCTGCTGCAAATTCTTCTGTTGCTACAGTAATTTTTTTAATTGGTAAAAATACAGTATCCGTAAATACAACTAATATAATGAGAGATAAAATAAAAATAATGAATAATGTGATATAAGAAATATTTAATATTTTGTCTCTGGAAGTAAGTATTTCCTCCATAGATGTATGGATAATAACATAACCTTTAATATTGAATCCAGAATTTATAGGGGAAAAAACACTGAGCATTTCTTTGTCAAATTTCCCAAAAAAATTTCCAGTAATATAATAATTCCGAGTAATAGCAGGATCAAAATCTTCAATAAATAGTGGAGCTTCTGGATCCATATCTTTTCGAGAGTTAAACAGCACTTCCCCTGAGGAGTCAATAATCCAAATAGGAGCCGATACATATGTGTCAATAGCTTTTAATTGATTTTGTACAGATTCCGTAGACATGTTGTTTGTATAAAAGCTAGATGCATAATTTCTGGACACAAGGGTAGCTTCTCTATACAGAGCGTCTGCCTTGGCATTTGTGAGATGGCGAAGGGTCAAAGAGGAAGTAAGTGTTGCGATAGTTGTAAAGCTGAGCAAGCCAAAAATAACATAAGCTAATATGAACTTCAAATAAATGGTTTTTCCCATTATTTCACCTCGAACTTATATCCAATACCCCATACAGTGGCCAGGTGCCAGGAGGCATGGTCTTTGATTTTTTCTCGAAGTCTTTTAATGTGGACGTCTACAGTTCTTGTATCTCCCATATACTCATATCCCCAAATATGATCTAATAGTTGTTCCCTTGTAAATACTTGGTTTGGCGAGGAGGCTAAGAAATAAAGAAGTTCTAGTTCCTTAGGAGGCATTTCTATAGAAGATCCTTGGTATATGACAGAATAGTTTGTCAGGCTGATTTCTAAGTCTGGATAAGAAACTGTCTTAGATTTTTCAGGAGAAGAAGGAGAAGGAAGAGGCTGATAGCGTCTTAGAACAGCTTTTACTCTTGCTACTAATTCTTTAGAATCAAATGGTTTTTCCATATAATCATCAGCGCCTAATTCTAACCCCAAAACTTTATCAAATATTTCTCCTTTTGCCGAAAGCATAATTATGGGAGTCGGTGATTTCTTTCGTATTTCTCTACATACTTGGTATCCATCCATTCCAGGAAGCATTAAATCTAGAATAATGAGGTTAGGCTGAAAGGATTCATAGACAGTGAGGGCGCTTTCACCGTCATGAACAAGATTTGTCTCAAAACATTCTTTTGTAAGGTAGAGAGAAATTAATTCTGCAATATTTTCATCATCATCTACAATTAAAATTTTTTGTCTATTTACCATATTTATCCTCATTTCTGTATTCATGTATTCTTTATTTAAATTCTACAATAGTTACTCCTGCATCTCCTTCTCCAAATTCTCCTAATCGGTAAGACTTTACATGTTTTGTTCGTTTTAAATAACCATGTATAGCATTTCGTAAAGCTCCTGTACCTTTACCATGGACAATACGGACATTTGTAAGATGGGCAAGGTATGCATCATCTAAATATTTATCTAACCTGGAAAGAGCTTCGTCAACTGTACAGCCTAATAAGTTAATTTCTGTTGATACATAAGAAGATTTGGAAATTTTCATTTGGCTTGAGGTTGTTTTTGTAACTCCTGGCCCAGTAATAACAGGCTCATCTATAAGAATAAGATCTTTTAAAGAAACTTGGGAGCGGAGTATACCGCATTGCACGTAAAGATTTCCTTTATTATCTGGTAGAGAGGTGACTGTTCCATTGACGCCTAAGGATAGCACTTTGACAGCATCTCCTAAATGGAGATCAGAAGGCTTTAATTGCTTATGGACGTCTGTCTTTTGTTTGGAAATAAGTGGATGATTATTTTTTTCTATTTTTTCCCTAATTTTTTGTCTTTCTTTTTCCATTTGTTTCATAGATGGACTAGAGTTTTCATATTTTTGAAAATTTCGAATGACTTCATCAGCATAATCTTTTGCTTCTTGGAGAAGTTCCCTTGATTTTTCTTTTGTTTCCCATAATATTTTCTTTTTACTTTCTTCCAAAGTTTTTTGTTTTTTTTCTAATTGTTTTTTTAAATTTACAATTTCCTCTTTATAAATTCTGACTTCTTCTTTCTCTTTCTCTAAGGTGATGCGGTTATTTTCTAAATCTGTGAGAAGATCTTCAAAACTAATGTCCTGTTCATTGATTCTAGACTTGGCATCCGATATAATGTAATCTGGCAAACCTAATTTTTTCGATATAGCAAAGGCATTACTTTTTCCTGGAACTCCAATGAGAAGGCGGTAAGTGGGTTTTAAAGTTTCTACATTAAATTCTTGACATCCGTTTTCCACTCCTTGTGTAGAAAGGGCAAAGACTTTCAGTTCACTATAATGGGTAGTTGCCATTGTGGGTATTCCCTTATTATGGAGATGAGAGAGAATAGAAATGGCTAAGGCAGCTCCTTCTGTTGGGTCAGTACCTGCCCCAAGTTCGTCAAAAAGGCAAAGTGAACGATCATTGGCATTATTTAATATGGATATAATTTTTGTCATATGGGAAGAAAAGGTGCTAAGACTTTGTTCAATACTCTGCTCATCGCCAATATCTGCAAAAATATCGTGGAAAACGGAGAGCTCAGAGCGATCCAAGGCAGGAATATGAAGTCCTGCTTGACCCATGAGAGAGAGAAGTCCTGTTGTTTTTAAGGATACTGTTTTACCTCCTGTATTTGGTCCAGTAATAACAAGGAGATCAAAATCATCTCCCAGCCTCACATCAATAGGAACTACTGTCTTTTTATTTAACAGAGGATGTCTTCCTTGTCGTAGTTTTATTCTTCCTTCTTCATTAAAAATAGGAAGAGAGGCATTTTGCTCCATGGCAAGAGAGGCTTTGGCAAAAATGAAATCAAGATTTATCATAATCTGGTAATTTTCTAAAATATCTACAATATGTTCAGAAGTAATGTTGCTTAATGAAGCAAGAATGGCGTCTATTTCTTGGGACTCTTTTAGAGATAATTCTTTTAAGTCATTGTTTAGTTTGACAATGGCAGATGGTTCAATAAATAGTGTAGATCCAGTTGAAGATTGATCATGGATCATTCCTTGAACCTGGCTTTTATATTCTGACTTTACAGGAATACAATATCGGTTATTTCTCATAGTAATAACAGCATCTTGAAGATAGTTTTTTAAGGAGCCGTTAACCATTTTAGAGAGATCGGAATGAATTTTTTCATTGACATGTTTCATAGTTCTACGTATTTGGCGCAGATTACTGCTTGCATTATCACTAATTTCATCTTCTGATAAAATGCATCTGCGGATTTCAGATAATATAGAATTCAAAGGTTCTAATTTATGAAACATCTCGACGAGAGAATCATCTAGTATCTCTTCCTTCTCTTTTTTTGAATATGCTTTTACTTTGCTGACAGCTTCTAACAAAGATGCAATATGCAATAGTTCTAAAATAGAAAGGGAGGCTCCTATTTCCAAACGTTTCATGGAAAGAGTTATGTCCTTGATTCCTGAGAAAGAAATATGCCCATATTTAAAAAGCCTGGAAAGGGCATCTTTTGTCTCTGTTTGAGCCAAAAGGATCTCAGATAGATCTGTCATTGGCAAAAGATTTTTGCATAGTTCCTTTCCTCCTTGGGAAGAAGCTTTTTGTTCTAATTGTTCTATAATTTTATCATATTCTAATATTTTTAATACTTTTTTGTCCATATGATACCATGCCTTTCTCTCAGACTGTAAAACCAATCTTATATGGATACTTTAACTATTTTACCATTTTATAAGGAGAATTACCACATGAAGATTTATACATGAAGCTTTACAATAGATAGGAGATAGGATATACTTAAATTTATACTATTTGTGTGAAGATTTGTATGGAGATGGCTGTATGGATAATCAAAGGAATGAGGAAAATAAGGAAGAAACCAATAAAAATTTTGAATTCCTAAAAGAGATACGAAAAGATCGTCCAATTAATAAAAAACGGCTGCTTTTTAAAATAATATTCACTGCAGGACTTGCAGTCATCTTTGGCGTAGTTTCCTGCATTACTTTTTTTGCCCTAAAACCTCATGTTGATCAATGGCTTAATCCAGTAGAATTAGAGCCTGTTAAAATCCCTCAAGATCAGAAGGAAGAAGACGAGCCGGAACAGAATCCAGAGCCTGTTGTGGAACAAGAGCCAGAGCCAGTTATTGTGGAAAAGGTTGGATTGGAATTGGAAGATTATGTAAAATTATATGATAAGCTTCATCAAGTAGTACAGAAAGCGGATTCCTTTTTGACGACTGTAACAGGGTTGACTGAAGAAGTGGACTGGTTTCAAAACACATATCCTATTCAGAATCAGACGACAGGAGTTATTGTTGCAGATAACGGTAAAGAATTATTAATTTTAGCAAATCAGAGAGCATTAGAAAATGCTCAAACAATATTGGTAGAGTTTTGTAATGGCAAAGAGGTGGAAGGGATTATTAAAGGGTATGACGGTAATACAGATCTAGCTATTATTGGAGTAAACTTAGATGAAATTGGAGAGGAAACAATGAATGCTCTTGCAAAAGCTCAGCTTGGAAATTCTTATTCCAGTAGTTTGGACGGGTTACCTACAATAGCTATTGGTACTTTTCAAGGAATTTCTAAATCATCAGCTTATGGAATGATTACATCTATTCATAACCAGGTTCGCCTTGCAGATACAGATTTACATTTGCTTTCCACAGACATAAATGGAGGAAAGGACGCCAGTGGAGTGCTGATCAATTATCAGGGAGAAGTTCTTGGAATTATTGACTCCCATTTTAACGGAGAAGATAATAATTCCTTAGTGGCAGCACTTTCTATTTCTGATTTAAAAGGAATTATTGAAAAACTGTCCAATGGACAGGGAATTGCTTATTTAGGAATTTATGGTACGGATGTGCCAGAACAAGTTCACAAAGATCAAGGAGTTCCCAAAGGTGCTTATGTTACAGATGTACAGATGGATTCTCCAGCTATGAATGAAGGCATTCAAAGTGGAGATGTTATTATTAAAATTGGAACGACAAATATTACATCCTTTACTGATTACAAATCAAACATGTCAAAACGTCAGCCTGGGGATATTGCAATGATTACAGTTATGCGCAGAGGAAGAAATGGTTATACAGAATTAAATTATGAAATTACGCTGAGCAGGTTGGAATAATTAAGAAATCTTTCAGCCAAATTATTTGAGATTTTTCTTTTTTAGAAAGGTAAAGGTGGAAATATGAAATATATCGAAGAGCTAAAAGAAGGAGACAGAATTATTGATACTTACCTCTGCAAGTATAAACAATCTGCAGTAACAAAAAATGGAAAAACGTACGAAAATGTAATTTTGCAGGATAAAACAGGTACAATTGACGCAAAAATATGGGATCCCAATTCAGGAGGGATTGAGGATTTTAAAGTATTAGATTATATAGAAGTATATGGAGATGTAAATAGTTTTCAAGGTTCCTTGCAAGTAAGCATTAAGAGAATTAGAAAATGTAAGGAAGGTCAGTATGATCCAGGGGATTATCTTCCTGTTACAAAAAAAGATCCAGAGGAAATGTATGAAGAAATTTTAGAGTTTATTGCTAGTTTTAAAAACCCCTTTTTAAAAAAACTAGGAGAAAAATTTTTTAAAGAAGATAAAGAATTTATTAAGTCTTTTAAACAAAGCTCTGCTGCAAAAAGTGTTCACCATGGTTTTGTAGGAGGATTGTTAGAACATACATTAAGTGTTGTAAAATTATGTGAGTATTATACAAAGGCTTATCCTATATTAAATAGAGATCTCCTCCTTATTTCCGCTTTATTCCATGACATTGGGAAGACAAGGGAGCTATCTTTATTTCCCGAAAATGATTACACTGAAGAGGGTCAGCTTCTAGGTCATATTGTAATAGGTTCTGAGATGATATCAGAGAAAATAAAAGAAATTCCTGGATTTCCCCCAATATTGGCAGGGGAGGTTAAACACTGTGTTTTATCTCATCATGGAGAATATGAATATGGTTCTCCAAAAAAGCCGGCAATTATAGAAGCAATGGCATTAAATTTTGCAGATAATACAGATGCAAAAATACAAACTATGAAAGAACTTCTAAGCGCATCAAAGGAAAAAGAGTGGATAGGATATAATCGGTTTTTTGAAACGAATTTAAGAAGAACGGAAAGTTGATATAGAAAGGCATGAATAGAAAATGGCTTATGAAAAAAATGATGTGGTAACAGTTTTAATAGAAGACATGGGAAATGAAGGGGAAGGAATTGGAAAAATAGATGGTTATACTATCTTTATTAAGGATGGAGTAATGGGAGATGTGATAGAGGCAAAAATAATGAAAGTTAAGAAAAACTATGCCTATGGAAAACTTTTAAGAATTATTGAGAAATCTCCCTATAGGGTAGAGCCAAGATGTACTGTTCACAGGCAATGTGGAGGCTGCCAAATACAGGCTTTATCTTATGAAATGCAGTTAAAATTTAAAGAAAACAAAGTGAAAAATCATTTGCTTCGTATAGGAAAGTTTTCTTATGATGAAATAGAAAAAAGCAAGGAAGAAATGATTGGAATGGATGAGCCTTATTACTATCGTAATAAGGCTCAATTTCCCGTTGGAAGAGATAAACATGGTAAAATAATTACGGGATTTTTCGCAGGAAGAACCCATACAATTATACCAAATAAAAATTGTTGTCTTGGAATAAAGGAAAATGAACAAATATTAGAAATTATAATAAAACATATGGAGAGGTATCAGATTGTTCCTTATGACGAGTATACAAAAAAGGGACTTGTTCGTCATATTCTTATAAGATATGGTTTCTCTACAGGAGAACTAATGGTTTGCCTTATCCTAAATGGAAGAAAGGAACAATTTACTTGTTTAACAAAAATGATTGAGGATCTATGCACAATAAAAGGAATGGCTAGTATTTGTGTTAATCGGAATGAAGAAAATACAAATGTAATACTAGGAAAAGAAATACAGGTTCTTTGGGGGAAGGGATATATTACAGACAAAATTCATGGAATGACATTTCGTATATCTCCCCTTTCTTTTTATCAGGTGAATCCTTTACAAACAGAAAAACTTTATGAAAAGGTTTTAGAATATGGAGATTTAAAGGGAAATGAGAATGTATGGGATTTGTACTGCGGCATTGGAACAATATCTTTGTTTTTATCAAAAAAGGCAGGAAAGGTTTATGGAGTCGAAGTCATTCCCCAAGCAATAAAAGATGCAAAAAAAAATGCTATAATAAATGACGTTCATAATGCAGAGTTTTTTGTTGGAAAGGCAGAAGAGTTTCTTCCAGAATATAATAAAAAATATGGAGAAAAGGCAGATATTATAGTAGTGGATCCACCTAGAAAGGGATGCCAGAAAGAGTTATTGGAAACTATTGTCCATATGAAGCCAGATAGATTAGTATATGTAAGCTGTGATTCCTCAACATTGGCCAGAGATTTGAGATTTTTGTGTGATAGGGGTTTTGAGTTGAAAAGGTGGGTCTGTGTGGATATGTTTGGGATGACGGTGCATGTGGAGACTGTGGTGTTGATACAAAGGAAAGATACCTAGAAATCCTTTCGCTTTACGGTGATAAGGAAGTATAGAAACTAACTTATCATCAACGCTGACAAACAGGGTGCAAGCAAGAACAGAGAACACATCACTTTCATTAGTGGTCGGTTCTCTGCTTTTTGTTACGCAATAGAACGCTGTTTT
>CAJUTQ010000097.1 GCA_910589265.1 uncultured Lachnospiraceae bacterium | reverse complement strand
TTTTTGCCTGTTCATCCGGGGATAGCCAGACACAGACGGACGTACTCCGAATACGCTTTTTCCCAGCGACCAGCGTTGACTGGTTTTCTGGGCTGCAAGGCATTGAATTTTGACCGTTCATAGATACCTCCTATAAATTCAGATGTTGACAGTATTTTGATAAATCGGGGGTGGGGAATGATACTATACCAGCCCTCACGAAACCGGAGCTGGAAACCCTTGCGGGGCAAGGCTTTGAGATTGCTAATTTTCAACACATCAGCCGTGGAAAGACAGCGGTTTGAGAGGAAAGCGGTTCGACCCTATCCCCCCGCCCTTTCCCGATCCAGGGCAAGGGCGGGTCCCTTCTGGTCACGGTGTCCAGAAGATATACAAAAACACCGCTCCGTTTTGGCGGAAGCGGTGTTTTGCGTAAGGTTGACAGTCCATTAAATTGTTGTGTTTTTGTATGCTCTTGTTAAGGAAAGATAGCTTCACCTGTTATAGCATTTACTGTAAATTTACTGTTTACGATCCATCATTACAGATAAACGAGTTATTTTAGCAGCTTTCCAAGCTTTTTTTAATCCTTCAGAGATGGAAATTTTTAAAGATTTTACATAGTTCCATACTGCTTTCATGATTTAGGATAAGTTATATTTTTTATTCATTTTTGTTTCCTCCTGTATTTGATTTGTTCTTGTTTCTGACATTATAATAACACTAATTTTAATTTTTATTAATATTAAAATTAAAGTTTTAAAAAAAATATTTTTAAAGTTGATTTTTATTCATTTGTGTATTATAATGATTAAAACAAAAGGAGAGAATATGGAAAAATGTGGCGGTATAAAATTGATATATTAAAAGAATTATCAAACAGAGGTTACACCAGCACCAAAATGAGAAAAGATAAAATAATGTCGGAGGGGACAATGCAACACATCCGTAAGGGACATGGTATATCAATAGATACATTAAATACAATATGTATAATCTTGCGCCTAGAACCGTCAGATATAATAGAGATAATCCCAACGGACGAAGAAAAGATAAAATATTTTTAAAAACACTAAAATTAGTGTTGACAAATTTCAAAACATATGCTAATATATAATTGTCCAAAGGAAACGAGGACTAATAACCCGAAAGGGAGAAAGGAGAACAGATAAAAGTTATGGATAAAAAAGAAATAAAGGAAGTTATTGAATGGTGTGACGAAAAAGGGCATAGCGAACATGAAATACTAGAGTTAATACGACGGATTGTAGACGCAAAACCAAGAGCCGAAGACAAGGCTTAATAATTCAATCAAAGGGCGACAAACCAAAGTCGCCCACATCAAAAGAAGGAGAGTAAATAAGATGGCAGTAAAAATATTTAATCATTACAGTGTAGACGTATCAAAACAAATAATTGATACAAATTTACAGAGCAATTACAATACTATAATTCCAACAATTTCCTACATAGAATGAAAAAGGTGTAGAATATAGATTTTGAATCTTTATCCTACACCTTTGCATTATCTCTAATTTTTTTGACTTATGTCTTCTTCATAACCACATACAGTTATCTTTGTCTCCACCCCTCACAAACTCTGTGATATTCCTTTAAGATACTATTTGCTGAAAGAGAAATCCATGATTCAGACAACGTGAAATTTACTTGCCTTTCAGAATTTTCTTATAATTGCGATTTTTTTCGGAACAAAAGGAGCGATAAAAGCAATCTTTCTTTACTTTCTACTTCTTAAAAAAACTGAGGATATTGATTTCTTTATTTTACCCTATCCTCTTTTCTATATCTGTTCTCCAATATCTTTTCTATAATACTTATTATCAAAAGTAATTTCCTTGACAGACATATAAGCCTTCTCTCTTGCATCTTTTAAGTCTCTTCCCTTGGCAGTCACTCCTAAGACTCTTCCTCCATTGGTCAAAAATTCCTCCCCTGCTTTTATAGTTCCTGCGTGAAAAACATAAATCCCTTCCCTGCCTTTTAATTGCTCTAATCCTTGGATAGGATACCCCTTTTCATATGTTTCTGGATATCCTTTGCTTGCCAGAATAACACAGAGGGCAGCGTTATTTTCAAACTCCAGCTCTATCTCGTGAAGGCTTCCATTCATACAAGCCTTCATAACTTCTATTATATCATTTTTCATTCTAGGAAGGACAACTTGGGCTTCTGGATCTCCAAATCGGGCATTATATTCTAACACCTTCACCCCATCTTTTGTGAGCATTAAACCAAAAAAAAGTACTCCTTTATATTCCCGTCCTTCTTCTCTCATGGCGTCTACCGTTGCCTGGTAAATATGCTGCTGGCAAAAGTCATGGATCTCCTCTGTATAAAAGGGACTGGGGGAAAAGGTTCCCATACCTCCTGTATTCAATCCCTGATCCCCTTCTTTGGCTCTTTTATAGTCCTGTGCAGAAGCCATAGTCTTTATAGTTTTCCCATCTACAAAGGCCAATACAGAAACTTCCCTTCCTGTTATAAATTCCTCTATGACAAGATGCTCTCCTGCACTTCCAAATTTCTTCTTCGTCATAATTTCATGGACGCCTTCCTTTGCCTCTTCCAACGTATGACATATGAGAACCCCCTTTCCAAGGGCCAGTCCGTCGGCCTTTAACACAATAGGCATCTTTGCCTTTTCTAAATACTCAATGGCATCTTCTGGGCAGTGAAAAATCTCATAATCTGCTGTAGGAATCCCATATTTTTTCATTAATTCCTTGGAAAAAACCTTGCTTCCTTCTAAAATAGCTGCATTTTTTCTTGGACCAAAGGCATTGAATCCTTCCCTTTCCAATTCATCTACAAGTCCTCCTACTAAAGGAGCATCCATCCCTACAATAGTCAAATCAATGGCTTTTTCTTTTACAAAAGAGAGGATGTTCTCAAAATCCATTGCCTGAATATCCACACATTCTCCAATCTGCCCTATTCCTCCATTTCCAGGAGCACAATAAAGCTTTGTCAAATGATGACTTTTCGCTACCATAGTTGCTATAGCATGTTCCCTTCCCCCACTTCCTACGATTAAAACGTTCATCCATTCTCCTCCTTTTTCATCATGAAGCTCTATTCAATCCATGCTCTTTTATCTTTTACTTTTATTTTTCCCTTTGCATATAAGTCAATTACTTTAGGAAGAATTTTCCATTCCGCTTCCTCCATCACTCGTCGCTGAAGAATGTTCGCTGTGTCATCCTGCCTAACTTCCACTGCCTTTTGCATAATAATAGGGCCGGTGTCTGTCCCCTCATCCACAAAATGAACTGTGGCCCCTGTCACTTTTACCCCTCTCTTTAATGCTTCCTCGTGAACTTTCAATCCGTAAAATCCTGTCCCGCAAAAGGAGGGAATGAGGGAGGGATGAATATTTATAATCCGGTTTTTATATTTTTTTATCATGATTTCTGGAATGAAAACTAAAAAGCCAGCCAGTACAATAAGCTCTGGGGAAACTTCTTCTATTGTAAATAGAAGCTTTTTATAAAATTCCTCTCTTGAAGGATAGTCTTTGGGAGAAATACAAACTGCAGGTATTCCACAATTTCTTGCCCTATCCAAGGCATATGCCTTCTCATTGTTACTAATGACCATTGCAATTTCTGTATTCCAGATTTCCCCTTTTTCTATGCTATCTATCATTGCCTGGAGATTTGTCCCGCTTCCCGATGCTAAAACGACAATTTTTAACATAATTCCACGCCTTTCTCTCCCTGTCCTGGTACAATTTCTCCAAGAAAATAAGGAACTTCTCCTGCTTCCCTAAGGGCTTTTATTGTTTTATCTCCTTCCTCCATAGACACTGCCAATACCATGCCAATTCCCATGTTGAATGTATGATACATCATTTCCTCTTCTAAGTTTCCATCTCTTTTCAACATTTGGAAAATGGGAGGAAGCTCATAGCTTTCTTTTTTAATCTTTGCCTTTATGTTATGAGGAAGCATTCTAGGAATATTTTCATAAAAGCCCCCTCCTGTAATATGACTGCAGCCTTTTATTTTTATTCCCCTGTCTTTGACTTCCTTTAAGGCCTGAACATAAATTTTCGTCGGTTCCAATAAAGCCTGTCCCAAGGTTGTTCCTAAATCCTCATAAGTTCTTTCCAAAGATGTCAAATTCATATTGAACACTTTTCTTACTAAAGAAAATCCATTGCTGTGTATGCCTGAGGAGGCAATACCTATGAGAATATCTCCTTGATCAATAGAAGAACTGCGCATTCTCTCGTGTTCATCCACAATTCCTACTGCAAATCCTGCTAAATCATATTCATCCTCTTTGTAAAAACCTGGCATCTCAGCTGTCTCTCCTCCAATGAGAGCAGCGCCAGCCTGAGTACATCCTTTCGCTACCCCTTTTACAATTTCTGCTATTCTTTCTGGAACATTTTTTCCGCAAGCAATATAATCTAGAAAAAATAAAGGTTCCCCTCCATCACATGCTATATCATTGACACACATAGCCACACAGTCAATTCCCACTGTGTCGTGTTTATCCAGCAAAAAAGCCAGTTTTAACTTAGTCCCAACCCCATCTGTGCCACAAACTAAGGTAGGATTTTCCATATGCATAAAAGATTTCAGGGAAAAAGCTCCAGAAAAGCCCCCAATGCCTCCCAAAACTTCTGGCCGCATGGTGTCTTGTACATGTTTCTTTATAAGCTCTACCGCCTTATAGCCTGCCTCTATATCCACTCCGGCTTTTTTATAATCCATTGCCTCCCAGTCCTTTCCTATACTCTGTGTATCCTACTTGCTTCAGCCTTTCATCTTTTTTCATAACAGCTTCTTTTAATTTCAAAGAATAGTTCTTCACTTTGTCAAGCAAATTCTTATCGGAAGTCGCCAAAATTTTTGCTGCCAAAATACCCGCATTTGTCCCTCCATTAATAGCTACTGTAGCTACTGGAATTCCCGATGGCATCTGAACAATCGAGTACAAAGAATCTCTCCCGCCTAAGGAGGCAGTGTGAATAGGAACTCCTATGACAGGCATAGGGAAAATAGCTGCACACATACCTGGCAAATGGGCCGCCATGCCGGCGCCTGCAATGATTACTTTATATCCTCTTTCTTCTGCTGTTTTTGCATATTCAAAAAATACGTCAGGCTCTCTGTGAGCGGAAATAATCTTCATCTCAAAGGCAATTTCCAACTCTTTTAAAACATCTGCTGCCTTGCTCATAATATCCATATCTGAGTCACTTCCCATAACAATTCCTACTTTTGTCTCTCCCATCTTTTTTCCCTTTCCTTTTTTTATTTTATAAAAACCTTTGTGTTATTGTTGCAAAAAAGGTTCATTTAATTCCTCGCATCCTTTTAGTACAAATCTTCCCTTTTCAATAATGGGAACCTTTTTTCCATCCGCCTTTACTCCATATAATCCTCCTAATTCGTCATAGGGAATGGTAATATCTGTATGGCAGTAAAAATATGCCTCACTTAAACTTTCCTTTCGCAAAATGGAACGTTCATTTTCCTTAGCCATCATCTCTTTTCCATCTGGATTATATGTTTTTACTTCTTCAGAAAAGCTAAAACAAGTATCCCCCAAGGCAAAATGGGGTCCCATCTTCTCTGCAATTAATATAGGCAGTTTATTTTCTATTTTATATTTTTTTGCAGCTACATAAGCCCTTGTATTGGTGCCTATAGCAAACTCTCCAAGAGGAAGTGTTTCATGGTGGTGCAATAGGTTATCTTTTATATATTTTTTATTTTCTTCTAAAGATGGAAAATTTCCACAAGAATATTCTGTTACCATTCCGTCTTGTAAAGTAATTTCCAAATCAGTATAACTTAGTTCGTGCAAATAGACTTGACCCACATGGAGGATTCCCGAAGTTCCCTGTAGGAGAGGAGAAGTAAACACCTCGCCTACAGGAATGTTAACGTCAGCCACACAATTTTCAAATCCTGTCTCCTTTTCTGGATTTTTCAAAGGATGAAGGGCGATTTTCAAATCTGTCCTGTTGCCATTCATTCCCTTTACTTCCACAAAAGCTGACTCGTCCAAAAGATCAATGATTGTCTGCTGGATTTTTTCATATTTTTCATTATCCAAAGTATTAATAGCAACGATTTCATCAAATATTTCTGAATAAGCTTCTCCAATTTCCGGAATAGGATAAGCAATAATCGTAAAACTTCTCTCTTCTCCCTTTATATACTCATTCGTAATTTTCCCAGCTTCCCCATCATATTCTACTACTATTTTTTGCTGCTTTTTGGAATAGGTCAAAGCCTCCTCTTTATTCAAAGGGACAAAAGGCTCTTCTCCAAAAACTTCCATCACTGCCGGTCCCCCGTGGACAGCGGCCAGTTCCTTTCTTTTCTCATACGCATTTTTCAATCCCTCTAGTTTCTTATTGGCCAACCGCCTATCTAAATAAAGGGCCTGATCTTCTTTATGATCAAATTCATACTGCTTATTAGGAATTCCTCCATAATATCCTGTTTTATGGGTTCCTTTTTTGCTGCTGCTGTTCACTCCTGCCCTGAATATAGTTACCTTAAGCCCCATCTTTTTAAAATTCTCCACTGCCTTTTTCACCACTCTCTCAAATCCAAGGCAATAGCGGATATTGACTACTTTCTTTTTGCTTATGTCTTTATTTCCATTGATAAATCCCTTCCTATAACCTTCTGTAAAAGTATCTGCCATCCACTGTATTTTTTCCTCTTCCATTGCATTTAAATGTTTGGCTGTACCCATTTCATTATTTGAAATGTATTCTCCAAACCAGTATAAATATCGAAGATCTGTGAGATCTGACTCCATAATAATTTTTACTGCAAAATCATAGGAAGGATCTATTTGTTCCCCAATTCTTCTCTCAATGCGTTCCTGACTGTAATCACTTTCAAAGGAATAAATAATCTGCTGTATATCTTCTGCCTTTGGCAGTCCTCCCTCTCTCTTCTCCCATTCAAACAAATTATAGATCTCCAAAAAAAGCTCCGCCAAAATAGTGAGATCAAAAATTCTTCCTTCATATGCATAGACAATCATAGAACGGACTTCTGCATATAAATAAGAAAAAATCTTTCCATAATCCTGTCCTAACTGTTTCACTCCATATTCGGGATTTCCATAGCTTTTCTCATAATTTTGGGGAAGTATGTCCTCATAGAGACTCCTTTGCTGTTCCTTAAGCTCCTCTAGAGTCATCTTTCGAAGAGTCCCTTCCTTTTCCCTTTCAAAAACTTCATGGACATAGACAATAAACTTGGCCACCCTATGAAAATAAGAAAGAAAAGGTTCCTCTACAGTCTTTTCATCAGGTATTTGTAAAATACGCTCTATGGCCAGAATATATCTCTCTTTGTCAAACATCTTCATCCTTCCTTTCTATATAATTCCAAAATAAATAATGCCTCCCCATAGAAACAATGTAAGTATATTCACAGCAAATCCCATTCTTGGAAATAGCTGAAACTCTTCTGTCTTTGTCATTCCTACAATGGCTAACCCCAGTCCTGCCATTGCCATGAAAAGGGCAAAGATTCCTGCAATGCCCACTCGAAAGGGAGTGTCTCCTCTGTTTAAAAAGGAAATGGCCACAGATACAATTATGGAAATAAAAGACAGAAATCCCAAAATAGAAGACATGACTCCCCGATAAGAAATCTTTTTACTTGTAAACATAAAACCAGACTTTTTTGTCATTCTTTTTCCTCTCGCTTTTTCTCATTTCCTTTGGGCTAAAAGCTCTATGCTCCTTTTATCTATAAGGAAAGGCTGCTGCAAAACCCTACGTAAAAACAACTGTTTTGCGACAGCCCCTTTCTAATATGCAGCCATTCTTTAAAAGGTAATGTGATACCTTCCCTTTAACAATTTTGCCCCGCTAATTAACAGCACGACTCCTGAAGCGATTCCTGTCACTAAAACGACAACCCCTACTACAACAGCCGTCGCTCCTGAACCAGACATAATTTTAAATGCTTTTTCATTCATATGGCTCCCTCTTTTCTATCATTCATTCCATTTTTTCTACGCCAAAAGTTTCATAATAGGCATCAATGGCATTTTTTATATCATCGTCCAAATACACTCTTCCCTTATAAGGTTTGTTATACAAGTGGCGGACTACTTCCTTCATTGTTACAATAGCCGTTGTGGGAAAACCATACATTTCCTCGATTTCCTCCAAAGCACTTTTATCTCCCTGCCCCTTCTCCATTCTGTCCACAGACACAACTAAACCTGCGATAGTTACCTTTCCCTGAGCCAAAATGATAGGCAGAGTTTCCTGAATAGACGTGCCCGCTGTTGTCACATCTTCGATTATTAAAACCTTATCTCCATCTTCCAAAGGACTTCCAAGTAAGATTCCCTTTTCTCCATGGTCTTTTTGTTCTTTCCTATTGGAACAATAACCAACGGATTTCCCATACATTTCACTTATTGCCATGGCAGAAGTAACAGCCAGAGGAATTCCTTTATAAGCAGGTCCAAACATCACATCAAAATCTAGGGAAAACTTATCATGGATGGCCTTTGCATAGTACTCCCCTAGCTTTTTTAACTGGTTTCCTGTCCGATAAAATCCAGTGTTTACAAAAAAGGGGGTCCTTCTTCCACTTTTTGTTACAAAATCTCCAAACTTCAAAACATGACAGTCTACCATAAATTCAATGAATTCTTTTTTATAGCTTTCCATATGTCTGTTTTCTCCTTATTTTTATTCGTTGGCAAGCTACCATGTCCCCATAGAAAAGATTATTCTATAGAGCATGAAATATCTTACTGATTCTACCATAATTTCCATGTTTATTCAACTATCTTTCTTTGGCCTATGCAGTTTTATTTTTCACTGCTCTTTCTATACAACTTTCAATATACAAAAGATGAGTCTATCTATCCTTTATAAAAGCTTTTTCATAAAAGGAAACAATGCGGTGAAAAACAGGAAGATTCTTGAAAAAAATTGAATGGAAGGAAATTCAATGGTATGATAAAAATATGATTGATGAAATATTTCTAAATTAATCTGACAATCTATGCATAATGGAGGTTTTTTATGAGACACAACCGTCTACTCATTGATTTTCACGTACATCTTTCTCAATATGACCTGCTTCTTGACAGTCCAAGGGAGTGGTTCCTCTCTTGTTATCCATCAGAGAAAAACTATTTGGATCTTTGCGAAGCTTATGGCAATCCAGATTCATTTTGCGAATTATTGAAAGAAAAAGGCGTAGATTATGCAGTAATACTGGCAGAAAATACACCTGATGTTACTGGCATTGCAAGCAATCAGTCCATTGCTCATTTTTGCAAAGGACATCCCCAGCTCCTTCCTTTTTGCACCTTTGATCCCATGAGAGAAAAAGATTTGGGCAACCTATTACGGCAACTGGCTTCCATGGGTTTTTGCGGCGTCAAACTTTATCCAACCTACAATTTTTTCTATCCTAACGATCCTATCATGTATCCTCTTTATGAGGCTGCACAGGAGCTGAATCTCCCCATCATGTTCCATACAGGGACTTCTGTTTTTCGTGGATCACGGCTTAAATATGGCAATCCCCTTTTTTTGGATGATATTGCGGTAGATTTCCCTCTGCTTCGCCTTATTATGTGCCATGGCGGCAGAGGCCCTTGGTATGAAGAGGCTATATCCATGGTAAAACTTCATAAACATTTATTCATTGACATTTCAGGGTTACCCCCAAAAAAGCTTCCTCAATATTTTGGGGATATAGAAAGACTATCCCATAAATTTATCTTTGGAACAGATTGGCCCAGCGTGGATATAGGAAAAAATGCCGATGCAGTCGCCGCCCTGCCTTTATCCGAAAGTGGAATTCGAAACATATTGGGAGAAAATGCCCTTACATTGTTATCTTTGAAAGAGCGGCCCTCTATGTAGAGACAATAGCAATATAAAAGAATATTCTTCATGTTGTTACTGTCCTTTAAATAAAGATTCCTTTTGAAAAAAATATCCCTGACTAAAGGGCGTATCCAACGCTTATGGGCAACCTTGTAGGGCAGGCCCCCCCCTGTGGAATTCGCAAAACGGTATATCCAGACTCTGGCCAAAGCAAACCGCTTCCTGCAAACAGAGTACTGGAAACTTTTCAACCAAAAGTTTTCCGTCACACTGAAAACAGAATCCATTTTTGTTCCCACAGCCAAAGGAATAGATCTGGATATCCTCCTGTGCGAAAAACAGATGCAGCTGGAACCTTCTCCTTCAAAAACTGTTGTTTTCAGATTTTGGATGAAGGATTCCCAGTTGTCAATGCCCGTTGCAAAATCATGGTGCTAATCAATCCACATTTTGGTATCTGAATAGAATATGACCGCATGTATATAATACGATCTGGTACCTAAAACCACAAAATACAAATGCCAATACAGAGGTGTCTCCAAAAGTGCAAAAAGTTGTAGAACCCCACTTATAGCTGCAACAGCGCAGCGATGAAAGGAAAATAATCTGGTGGATGGAAGATGATAACCTGTCACTTCAATTTTTATATGAGCTATTTTTTGAGAAACATCAATCAGCTTCCTAAGAGGGAGTTTGCCCTTTTAGGAAAGTGGCGTTCTCTCAAGGGAAACTTGATATTAAAATTGACATTTTCAAAACTTATTGACAGTGTATATTTCATTTTCATAAGTTTACACAATCTCTCATCTATTTTCTAATAAGAATACAACAGCTCTATAGATTTCTCCTCCAGTTTCATACGGTACACATCTGTCTGCACTCTACGATATCCGTCCCTCCATCCAATAGCATAGGTCCTGTCAATAATTTTAAATTCCACTTCGAAATACAGAAATCCATCTGCATAATATAGATGATTATACTCAATCTCATCGTACTCTTTTTCATCTTCTCTCTGTATAATAGCCTCATCAATTCCTGTGGCTACCTTGATAATCCTTCCTGAATTCTCCAATGCATAGACATTGAGCTGCCTCCCATTTGAATCACTTCCCCACCCTGTCCACATCAGTCTTAGAAAACTTTGTTCCTGATATGGAACTATGCGATGTCTCTTTAGTTCATCAAAACTTCCCCCAAAATCGGATGAGAAGATAGTATTTGCATCTACGTCCCACACTCTTCCTCCAAAATAAACAAGATTTCTGCCTCCATTCTGACAAGCATAAAAATCATCGTTATCAACTTCCCTCTCTATTGCATGATAGTCTGATCCATCTAGTTTTGTTGTGATAAGTCTTCCTCCCTGAAAATGGTGAGCGCTTCCAGTATAATTCCCAAAAAGAATGTACATTCTGTCTCCAACAACTTCCATGTCACAGATAACTGCATCTTGCCTGTACTTAACCCCAGTTTCTTCGTCCGATGCCAGCGCAATCATTTTTTTCTGTTCTCCTTCTAATGATATTCCCACCACTTGACAAGCTTTTATGCCGTTCTTCTTATGTGCATCAAAATAACACCAGCCATCATAGTAATCCTGAAAGGTCAAACAATCGAAGGAATCAAATTGTAATTCTGTCATTTCATTACTTTCACACTCTAAGGCAAAGTAAGTTGCTACACATTTTTCCTCTGAAAGCATTTTTAAAATGAGAACCTTTCTATCCATGTCAAAAGCACAAACATCTCCATATCCATAGTCGACCCTATTCTGTCCATTCCTATCAACAGAATAGATATTAGGATATGAATAAGCTTCATCCTTCTTTTCTGTCATATAAAATCGGTCTCCAATAAGATAAATATTTCCATATCCTTTATCAGAAAAAAGCACTGTCTTCTCTCCCTTTGGATCAATCGATACAATCTCTTTATATGTACCTACTGTAGGCCCATAATTTCCCCATACTGCTCCCTCCTCAAAAGAATCCTTGTGGTACTGTCGATAATAAACCATGCCATCTTGATAAGCATAACTGAATTCTCCCTGTCCCATATGGTCAAGCAAAGACCTGTCATCCGTATATACGGAAGATATTTCCTGGTCAGAATACTCTATCTCTGTCGTATAAGCTGTGAGAATATCTATAGGATTCTCCTTTTCTTCTATTTTTGTTTCCATCTCTGCTTTTATTTTTGCCCCTGTTTGTGCACCTCTATTATTTTGTTTTTCACACGCCATTAATAAAAAGGCAGACACGAACATCCATAAAATCCATTTCCTATTTCTATCGTCAAGCTTTCCCATTATTTCATTTCTCCCTTCTTTTGTTCTTTTTACGCTCTTTATTCCTTCTCTTTCATCTGCGAAATAATATGAACCATTCTCTTTTGACTGCCAAAATCAGCATCAAAAATTCAATTATTACAATATTTTATCATCACTTATACTTCTTTAGTTCTGTCCCATATACACATAACAATCTACCTAGAATTTATCCTGTAACATATTATTCTTTCATTGTTCAATAGGAATACAACAACTCTGTAAATTTTTCGTCCAGTTTCATACGGTACACATCTTTCTGAATTCTACGGTAGGTACGTGCTCCCTCAAAGACAGTAAATTCCACTTCAAAATATAGAAATCCATCTGCATAATACAAATGTTCGTAATCTATACTGTAGTTTATTTCTTTATCTTCTCTCTGTATAATAGCCTTATCAATATCTGTGGCAACCTGAACAATTCTCCCTGAATCCTCCAATGCATAGACGTTTATCCCATCTTCTTTCATTAAGCACAAAGGTTTTGGGATAATGCGTTCTTGATATGTCAATATACTATGCCTCTGCTGTTCATAAACTAGCTCTCTTGGAAAATCAGATGGAAATAGGGTATTTGTCTCTATGTCTCACACTCCCATCAAATAACGCTTTTTTTCCTTTGACCAATCCTCCTGTGGCCAATAATATGGAAAATAAACAAGTATTCTATCTCCATCCTTGCAAATAACAAAAGCGTCCTCCTTGCACTCTATGGCTCGATAATCGGAACCGTCTAGTTTCATTGTAATAAGGCTTCCACCTTGAAAATAAGAGTCGCTTCCAAAATAGCCACCAAAAATTATATAGATTCGGTCTTCTACAACTTCCATTCTGCAGATAGACTCTGTGTAGTTATATTTTTCCTTTATCTTATTATGGGATGAGGTCATTGTCATTATTTCTTTCTGATCTCCTTCTAGAGATATCCCTACCACTCGGCAAATACCACTGCTCCAATCTTCATGGATATCAAAATAGCACCATCCGTCATGGTAGGCCCAAAAATCTAAAAGTTTGTAGGAATCCGTTGGCAATGTTATGATTTCATCCTTTGCACAGTCCAAGACACAGTACATATCTATTTTTTCTTCCCATGACCATCGATTTAAAATAAAAATGTTTCTCTCCATATCTAAAGCACAAATTTCCCACTTTCCATAATCCGATCTGTTCTGTCCCTGCATATCAACGGAATAAAAGTTAAATTCAATCTCCTTCTCATCGCCCTCTTCCTTATATATCTTTTCCGTTATATAAAACCGTTCCCCAATAAGATAAATATTTCCATATCCTTTATCTGAAAAAACAACGTTTTTTCTCCCTTTTCATCAATACTTATTATCTCTTTATCCTTACTTGCTATCAACTCCCACCCATCCAAAGAATCTTTGTGATATTGACGATAATAAACCTTTCCATCCTGATAAGCATAGTTGAATTCTGTCTGATCCATATGATTAAGAAAAGACCAATCATCTGTATATACAGCAGAAATTTCCTGGTCAGAAATCTTTGCCTCTGTTGTATAAATTGTAAAAACATCTGTGGAATCATCCTTTGATTCCGTCTCTGTCCCTATTTCTTCTACTATCTCTTGTTCCATCTCTACTTCCATTTCTGTATTTCTATTATCCACTCTTTTGCATGCCATAGCAAAAAAGCATAAAAAGAACATATATACGAACCTGTTTCTCTTTCTGTTACCAACCTTTCTCATATCTTTTTTCTCCCTTCTGTTTTTCTTTTAAAAGATGTTGCAAAATTCCCCACTCCTCCCTTTCCTATTTTTCTATATAATATTTATACATCTTATTATACTATATTTTTATAGTATTTTCTTCTATAAAATAAATAATTTTTTCCTATATGACATCACAAATATTTCCATCTTACACAATATAAAAATCCATATACTTGTATTTCTACAAATATATGGACTCCATCTGCTATATCCTGCCTATTCCATTATATATTCGTTTGCACAAGCCTAGGCTGGTATCCGTTTTCCTTCAGAGCATGAATAATCTGCTTTTTATGATCCGTCCCAAAAGCTTCCATTGTAATCCGAAGTTCCACTGCCGCACTGCGGTTTGTTGTAACAAATTGATTATGATCTAGTTTAATAACATTACCATTTTCTTTCGCAATTTTGTCTGACACCCTGGATAGCTCCCCTGGCTTGTCTGGCAATAAAACAGAAACTGTAAAAATTCTGTCTCTGTAAATTAGCCCTTGCTGTACTACCGATGACATAGTAATCACATCCATGTTTCCTCCGCTTAAGACAGAAACAACTTTTTTGTTTTTTACTTTCAATTGACTTAAAGCTGCAACTGTAAGTAAACCAGAATTTTCTACTACCATTTTGTGGTTTTCCACCATATCTAAAAAAGCCACAATTAACTCCTCATCTTCCACAATGAGAATATCATCTAAATTTTTCTGTAAATAAGGGAAAATTTTTGTCCCTGGTGTCTTTACAGCGGTGCCGTCTGCAATGGTTGTAGCCTTTTCCAATGTCATTACTTTCCCTTTTTCTATAGAAGCCTTTAAGCAGGCCGCTCCTGCTGGTTCTACTCCCATTACCTTTATTTTTGGATTCAATAGCTTGGCCAATGTGGAAATGCCTGCTGCCAAACCTCCTCCCCCAATAGGCACCAAAATCATATCCACGAGAGGAAGCTCCTTAAAAATTTCCATGGCAATGGTACCCTGGCCTGTTGCCACTGCTAAATCATCAAAAGGATGAATGAACGTATACCCATTTTCCTCTGCCAGCTGACACGCCTTTGCATAAGCTTCATCATAAACGTCTCCGTAAAGAACTACTTCTGCTCCATAGCTTTTTGTCCTGTTTACTTTTATAAGAGGAGTTGTGGTAGGCATGACAATCACAGCCTTCACTCCATAGCATTTTGCCCCATAGGCAACCCCTTGAGCATGATTTCCAGCAGACGCAGTAATGATTCCTTTTTCCTTCTCCTCCTTGGAAAGGGTGCTCATCTTATAATATGCCCCCCTCACCTTATAAGCGCCTGTAAATTGCATATTTTCTGGCTTTAAATAAACTTTATTTCCCGTCTTTTTGCTCCAGTAGTCGCTGTAAACAAGCTCCGTCGCAAGAATCACTTGTTTTACTTCCTCTGTGGCTTCTTCAAATTTATCCAAGGTCAACATAAACTTTTCTCCTCCTATTCTAGCCATGCTTGTTTCTTATTCTAATGGGGCAAGAAATAATGCATTGACAAATTCCTCTGCATTAAATTTCTGTAAATCATCCATACTTTCTCCCACTCCAATATATTTCACTGGAATTCCAAGCTCCGATTGGATAGCCACCGCTATACCTCCCTTTGCTGTCCCGTCTAATTTAGTCAATATAATACCTGTCACTTGAACAGCTTCCTGAAACTCCTTTGCCTGACGCAATGCATTTTGTCCTGTTGTACCATCTACAACAACTAAGTTTTCCCTGTAAGCATCTGGAAATTCTTTATCAATAATTCTATTGATTTTCTTAAGCTCTTCCATTAAATTTTTCTTATTATGGAGTCTTCCAGCTGTATCACACAAAAGCACATCTGCCTTTCTTGCTTTTGCAGCATTGACTGCGTCATAGACGACAGCTGCCGGATCAGAGCCTTCGGTTCCCCGGATAATTTCAACCTCTGCCCTGTTTGCCCACTCTGAAAGCTGCTCTAAGGCTGCCGCTCGAAAAGTATCAGCCGCCGCCACCATGACCCTTTTTCCTTCTTCCTTTAACTTGCCAGCCAGTTTCCCAACAGAGGTTGTTTTCCCTACTCCATTCACTCCAATGACTAATACAACGGACTGTCTGTTTTCAAATTCATAAGCGTCTTCCTCTATGCTCATCTGTTCTTTGATACTCTCAATGAGAAGTTCCTTGCACTGGAGAGGTTCCTTAATATGCTTTTCCTTTACCTGCTCCTTGAGCCTCTCCACAATAGCCATGGTTGTATTCATTCCCAGATCTCCCATAATTAATATCTCTTCAATTTCCTCATAAAAATCACTGTCAATATTGGAAAATCCATGGAATATGGAATCTATGCCTTCCAATATATGATTTCTTGTTTTGGATAATCCTGCTACCAGCTTGCTAAAAAATCCTTTTTTTTCTTCACCCATTCCCCTATCTCCTTTCCCTCTTTAATTTTCTAATTCTTTATCAATAAAATCTACAGATACAAGGGTGGATACTCCCTTTTCCTGCATAGTAATTCCATAAAGTCGATCTGCCTTTTCCATTGTTCCCCTTCTATGAGTAATGACAATAAATTGGGTATGTGTTGTAAGCTTATGTAGATACTTGGCGAACCTACCCACATTACTCTCATCCAGTGCAGCCTCAATTTCGTCCAGAAGGCAAAAAGGAGAGGGTTTTAAATTTTGAATGGCAAAAAGGAGGGCAATAGCTGCCAATGCTTTTTCTCCTCCTGAAAGCTGCATCATATTTTGCAGCTTTTTGCCTGGAGGCTGGGCAGTAATCCGTATTCCCGCCTCTAATATATCTTCCTCCTCCATCAACTCTAACGTTCCTTTTCCACCTCCAAAGAGCTCTTTAAAGACTTGGTCAAACTCCCATTGGATCTCCTTAAATTTCTCTTGAAACTGAAGTCTCATTTCCTTATCCAGCTCATCAATAATGTTCCGTAAAGCTTCCTCTGCTGCCACTAAGTCATCCCTCTGTCCTTTTAAAAACTCATAGCGTTCCAAAAGGTCTTTATAGTCCTCAATGGCATTGACATTCACATCTCCCAGCTTTTTAATGGCCTCTTTCACAGTAAGAATTTCTTTTTTTATTTGGGACAGATCTGTTAACTCTTTCTTTCCCATTTCTACCGCCTTATGGAAAGTGATTTCATACTCCTCCCACATATAATTTCTATTATTTTCACTTGTCTCCTCCAGTCTCTCCCTCTGGCTGTTTAAACGAAAGGCTTCTTTCTCTAAGGAAGCTTTTCTATCTGCAAGCTCCTCTCTTTGTTGAAAAAACTCTTTTTGTTTTATTTGACATTCTTCTCTTCCCTGTATTTTCCCCTTTAGCTCTCCTTCCCCTTCACTGCAAAAAAGAGCAGTCTTCTCTACCTCCTCTTCCATCTCTAGTATTTTCTTTGTTCTCTTACTTTGTTCCATAGAAAGATTTTCTATACTTTGTATCAGCTCTCTTTCTTCCTTTTCCAACTTTTTTCGTCCATGTTCTACCCTGTCTTCATTTTGTTTTTGAAACTCTCTTTTCTGTCTTAAGGCAGCTATTTCAATTTCCAAAGAGGAAACCTGTTCCCTCTTTTTTTCCTCTTTTCCTTTCCAGTCTTCCATCTGCGTATCCCATTCTTGTACCTGACTTTCCATTTTTTGCTCTTGTTCTTCTGACTGCCTCAGCTCCTCCTTCATTTCTGTTTTATTTTCTTCGATCTCCTCCCCCTGTCTTTTTAACTCTTCCTTTTCCTTTTGAAGCTCTTGAAATGCTTCTTTTGCTTCCTTTAACTTCTCATTTGTCTTTGTTACATTATGAAAAGCTGTATTATGGAGGAGATATTGTTCTTGGAGCTCCTTCTTTTTCTCCTCTAATTCTCCTAATATTTTCTCCCGTTCTTCCTTATCCTTCTTCATTTCAAGAAGGAGCTTGTCCATGGAAAGAAACATTTCCTTTACTCTTTTTTTTGTCTCTTCTATTTCCCTTTTCCTTCCAAGGAGATTACTGGCATTTTTAAAAGCGCCACCCGAAATAGCTCCCCCAGGAATAAAATTTTCTCCCTCTAATGTAACAATACGTAAGGAATATCCATATTTTTTTGATAAAGCAATTCCATGATCAATATGTTTTACGACAATACAGGCTCCCAACAAATAGCCTAATAAAGATTGATACTTTTCCTTAGCCTCTACTAGTGTATCTGCTGTTCCAATGACTCCCTCTTCCTTTAACACCTTTTCCTTCTGATAAGGGCTTCTTGCTTTTACACTTTTCAATGGCAGAAATGTAGCTCTTCCCCATTTGTTCTTTTTTAATTGTTCAATGGCCTTTTTTGCCGTTTCCTCGTCCTCTGTTACAATATTTTGTATATTCCCTCCAAGGGCAGTTTCAATTGCTGTCTCATATTTCTTTTCTACTTTCATAATGTCTGCCACAACGCCAATGAGTCCTGGATATGTCTCCCTCATTTCCATCACCTTCTTAATGCTGTTTCCATATCCATCATAGCGTTCTGCCATATTTTTCATGGAATCTAGTTTGGATTTTTGCTGATGGTAAGCAAGCTGCATATCTGTAAATGTCTTATCTTTTTTTTCCAGGTTTTGTTCCTTTTCTCTTGCCTCTGCCTCTGCCAGAACAATTCTTCTTTTTGTCTCTTGAATTCCTTCCTTCGTCTCTTCTAGACTTTTGTTTAACTCAATGAGTTCTTCTTCCTGCTTTGTCTCCTCGGTTTTTGCCTTCAACAATCGGGAATTTAACTCTGCCTTCCTTATAGAGATTTGTTCCAGCATTGTATCATACCGACTAATTTTTGTTTTAATGGAAGCTCTTTCGTTTAATGTCTCTATAATTTCACTTTTTCCATACTCAATTTTATTGTTAAAAGTATGTATTTTTTGTTGGAGTACCTGCAAATCTCTCTTTGCTTCCTCTCCCTCCCTTATAATCTGCCCTAGCTTTTCCTCTGAGTCATTCCTTTCCTCTCTTTGCTTTTCCCTTTCCTTAGCATATTCCGACAATTCCTCTTTTAAAGACTGAATTCTATCTTTTAATTGCCCTTTTCTCTCCTCTGCTCCATGAAACTGCTCTTTTAAAACATTGATTTCTCCCTCTAATTTTTCTTTTCTCACACTTGCGTTGGAAAGCTCCTGTCGTCTAACCTCCAATTCTCTTTCCAGTCTTTCCATTTCCTTCTGGCTTTTTTCAAACTCTTCCTTGATCCACTCATACGTTTTTAATGTCTCCCCTAAATCATAGGAAGTTATTCCATATTTTTCCTGTATTCCCTTTAACTCCTTTGCAATATCTTCCTCTTCCAGCAAGAACATATTTACGTCTAGCTCTTTTAATTCTTCCTTCCTCTTTAAATATTCTTTAGCAGCTTCTGACTGCCTAGAGAGAGGGGCTATCTGCTTTTCTAACTCTCTTAATATATCGTTGACCCGGACTAAATTTTCCTTCTCTGATTCCAGCTTTTTTTGGGCTGTAACTTTTCTTCTCTTGAACTTTACAATGCCTGCTGCTTCATCAAATAATTCCCTTCTCTCCTCTGGTCTGCCGCTTAAAATTTTATCAATCTGACCTTGTCCAATAATAGAATATCCTTCTTTTCCAATTCCTGTATCATAAAACAATTCCATAACATCCTTAAGACGGCATGTAGTTCCATTAATTAAATATTCACTTTCTCCAGAACGATATACCTTTCTTGCTACCGTCACTTCGTCATAAGCAATTCCCAGCTTATGATCCTCATTATCCAAGGTTATGGCAACATAGGCGTAACTGAGAGGCTTTCTATTTTGTGTTCCTTGAAAAATTACGTCCTGCATACTGGCTCCTCTTAGCTGTTTTGCACTTTGTTCCCCTAACACCCAGCGTACGGCATCTCCCACATTGCTTTTTCCGCTTCCATTTGGCCCCACTATGCCTGTTATTCCATTGTGAAACTGGAAAACAATTTTATTGGCAAAGGATTTGAATCCCTGGACTTCAATATTTTTTAAGTACAACCTAATCCTCCATTTCAAAATCTTTCTATATCTATTGTTTTTCTTCTTTGTCTAATTTCAGCAAGGACTCAAAAGCTGCCTGCTGCTCGGCCCCCTTCTTTGTTTTTCCCCTTCCCTCTCCATATTTAATTCCATCGATCATTGCCGCAGACACATATTCCTTATTATGATCTGGCCCAAGCTCTGCCAGCAATTCATATGTGGCTTTTTTCCCTTCTGTCTGCACCCTTTCTTGCAGGATAGTCTTGCTATCAAAAAAGAGTCTTTTCTGCTCCATATCATCCAACACAAATTTTTTTACAAACTCTTTTGCATTAGCAAACCCACCATCCAGATAAATAGCTCCAATGACAGCCTCAAATACATCCGATACAATGGAATCCCTTTCCCTTCCTCCTGTAAGTTCCTCTCCCTTGCCTAAAAAAATATATTGAGACAAATCTATCTTTTTTGCATTCATAGCTAAGGCTGGTTCACAGACAAGGCTGGCTCTTAGCTTTGTCATCTTCCCCTCTTCCATTTGGTCATTATTTTCAAATAAAAATTCGCTCACAGAAAGTTCTAAAACGGCGTCTCCCAAAAACTCCAGCCGTTCATAATCTTCCAATTTGTTTAATCGAAGTTCATTTGCGTAAGAGCTATGGGTCAAAGCTCTTTTTAATAATTTTTGTTCTCGAAAATGATAACCCATCGCTTCTTCTAATCTGAACAATTCATGTTTATTCTTCATATATTCTCCATTCTATTTTTTATAATGGGAAAAGCCCTCTTTATGTAAAAGGGCTTTTCTTATACTCATCTTAACTTTTTAAGCTCTTTGTCCTTACCATTTCTTCATTCATTTACCGCCTGTTTTACCCTTTCCACAGCATCCCCAATCGTTACAATGCTCTCTGCTTCCTCTGGAGCAATTTCTATGTCAAACTCTTCCTCAATCCCCATAATAATCTGAAAAATATCCAAAGAATCTGCCCCTAAATCGTCTACAAATGTGCTGTCTAAGGTCATCTCTTCTTCCTCAACATTGAGAACCTCTGCAATAATTTTTTTCAGTTTTTCAAATTCCATGTTTTTCATCCTTCCATATTAGCATATTTTTTCTTTAATTTTCTCATTCATCTTCTGCTCTTTAAATGAAACACATTGGATTATTGCGTTTTTCACTTCCACTGCTTTGGAATTGCCATGGGTCTTTACAACGAGACCATTGAGACCTAGTAAGGGAGCCCCTCCATATTTTGTTACATCAAAATCCTTTAATGTCTCCTTCAAAGCAGGCTTTGCCAACAATGCGCCCAATTTACTCCGAAATGTACTCATCATTCCTGTTTTTATTTTTTGTATTAGTGTATCTCCTAATCCTTCATATAATTTCAGTATAACATTTCCAACAAATGCCTCACAAACAATAATGTCCGCCATTCCCTTTGGGATCTCCCTAGCTTCTATATTTCCTATAAAATGAATATCCTCACAATTTTTTAGTAAGGGATATGCTTCTTTTACTAAGAGATTTCCTTTGTCTTCCTCAGCTCCAATGTTCACAATGGCAACCGTAGGGTTTTTCTTTCCTACAACCTCTTCCATATAAATAGAACCAATTTTTGCAAACTGTACTAAATGTGGCGCCCTGGCATCTACATTAGCTCCACAATCAATTAAAAGAGAGACTCCCTTATTGGTAGGGATCAAGGGAGCTAAAGGCGCCCTCTCCACTCCTTTTAATCTGCCTACAATGACCTGACCTCCCACAAGAATTGCTCCAGAACTGCCTGCGGATACAAAAGCATCACATATGCCTTTTTTTACTAAATGCAAACCTTCTACCATAGAAGAATTCTTCTTTTTCCGAATAGCCATAACAGGAGGCTCTGCTGTCTCAATAATCTCTTTCGCATCTACTATTTCTATCTGCTTTGTTGGATACGTATAAGAGGTCAATTCTTTCTTTATCACTTCTTCCCTTCCAACGAGGAAAACTTTCAAATCGTTTCTCATCTCAACAGCTTCTGCAGCGCCTTTTACTAATTCTGTAGGAGCATTATCCCCACCCATGGCATCTACAGCTACATTTATCATTTCCCTTACAACCTCCCTCCATTCTACTCTTTCCACTCTATTCTATTACATACTATACAAGACTGTAAATGAAAAAGCAAGAAAAAAAGAAGCTATTGCTCAGCTAATTTTCAGCGAATACAACAGCCTCTTTTCATAATTACTTATCTACAGGAATAATTTCTTTCTTATTATAAGAGCCACAAGCCTTACATACTCTGTGGGACATAGAAAGCGCTCCACATTTACTACATTTTATTAAATTAGGAACACTCATTTTCCAATTTGCTCTTCTCCTGTCTCTTCTTCCTTTGGAAGATTTATTTTTAGGGCATATAGACATTCATTACACCTCCTCTAGCATTGCTTAAAAAGCGATTTTATGACACTCATCCTAGGATCTAGCTCCTCTTGTTCACATTGACAGGAATTCTTGTTCCAGTCCATTCCACATTTTTTGCAGATTCCTTTGCAGTCTTCTCTGCATAAAACTTTCATAGGCCAGTTACATAATAATTCATGATAGACAAATTTCTCTGTATCCAAAAAATGTCCATCCAAATAGTCTGCTTCTAATAAGCTTTCTTCCTCTTCCTTATTATTTATAAAATCCCACTTTCTCATTGTGTGAAAGGAAAAATCCTTCTCAACTCTTGTAAGACAACGATCACAAGGAATACCCAGGGTCATTTTCCAGTCTGCCTCTGCCAAAATTTTATTCATAGAAATATTGGTAAAGGTAAAATTTATATTCCTTTTTCTTAAAACTGGAAAGGCGCCTAGCCTGCAATGAAATCCATCCATTTCCAGAGGAATGCATTGTTTGACAATCTTACCCTCTATTATTTGTATATCCTTCAAATTGATAATCATGGCAGACTCCTATTCATACAAAAGGTATTATACAAAGAAGCCTGTTTTTTGTCAACTTATTTTTATACAAGCTGCGCCTGTACTGCTGTGAGGGCTACAACGCCTACAATATCCTCTGCTGAACATCCCCTGCTCAAGTCATTAACTGGCCTTGCAATTCCTTGGAGCATTGGTCCATAGGCTTCTGCCTTTGCCAGACGCTGTACTAATTTATATCCAATATTTCCACAGTCTAAATTAGGGAAAACAAGTACATTAGCATTTCCTGCAACCTCACTGTCTGGAGCTTTTGATTTAGCAACAGAAGGAACGAGAGCCGCATCTGTCTGGAGTTCTCCATCTACAAGCAATCCAGGATATTTGGCATGGGCAATTTCCACTGCCTTTGTCACTTTGTCTACTAAAGGATGCTTAGCGCTTCCCTTAGTGGAGTGGGAAAGCATAGCAATAATCGGCTTTGCTCCTACTAAATTCTTAAAGCTCTTAGCACTGCTGTCTGCAATAGCAGCCATCTCCTCTGCTGTTGGATCCTGATTTAAACCACAGTCTGCAAATAAAAAGGTGCCCTTTTCTCCAAAATCGCAGTCTGGCACGTCCAGTATAAAAAATCCTGAAACGAGTTCTACACCAGGAGCTGTCTTCAAAATTTGCAGGGAAGGTCTTAATACGTCTGCTGTGGCATGACAGGCTCCTGCCACCATTCCATCTGCATCAGAACATTTTACAAGCATAACGCCATACATAAGGTAATTGTTCTTTAGTTCTGTCCTGGCGCCTTCCAATGTCATTCCTTTTTCTTTGCGAAGTTCAAAAAGTAAATTGGCATATTCGTCAAATTTTGGATCAAAATCCGGATCAATAACTTGTACCCCTGCTAAGTCCAGCTCCAGCCATTTGGCACCATCCATAATTTTTTCCGCTTTTCCTATCATGATGATATTGGCAATATCTTCCTCCAATATTTTTGATGCTGCAATGAGGGTTCTCTTATCACTTGTCTCTGGCAATACAATTGTTTTCTTATCTTGTCTTGCTCTGCCTTTAATTACATCAATGAATGACATCTTATCTCTCTCCTTCTTCTTATTTTTTTGCAGTAAATTTCAAATCTGCCGATTATTTAAATTATAAAGCAAAATTGCTATAAAAACAAGATTTAAAATGAAAAAATTGTGCAAAATCTGGTTCTTTTTCTTTATCTTTTAAAAAAATAAGAAAAAATCACAAATTCCCTTTAAAAAATTCATAATAAATCCTTCCTATTGGAGAGAAGGAAGGAGATAAGAGGTACATCCAAAATTCCCTTTATATACTTTCTGCCAGACAGCCCAAGTATATTCCAAAGTCATAAAGGGACGATCAATGGACTTCATGTCCTGTATTGCTGAAATCTCATAATATAATTGTTTTGTAAAGGAACATTCAAACTCTATTTTTTTCACCCCAATACTACCCTCTCTTTCTGCCACAAGACTGTCCTTTAAGCCAACGTTTTACATTTTATCCTTTTCATGATATGATGTCAAGTATAAGCCTTCTTTTACAAAACATAGATGTAGAAGATGAGAAAGGAAGCTTGCTATGACATCTGTCGGTATTATTGCAGAATACAATCCCCTCCACAATGGTCATGTTTATCACATACAAGAAGCAAAAAAAAGAACAGGTGCAGACTATGTTATTGTCATTATGAGTGGAAACTTTGTACAAAGAGGAGCTCCGGCTATTGTTGATAAATATATTCGTACAAAGACAGCTCTTTTGGAAGGAGCAGACTTGGTCATTGAGCTTCCTTCTTATTATGCTACTTCCAGCGCACAATATTTTGCTAGAGGAGCCATCTATCTTCTTCATAAAATGGGCGTCCTAGATTTTCTTTGCTTTTCCAGTGAATGTGGAGACTTAAGCTCTCTCTCACATGCCGCCTGTTTATTGGAAAAAGAATCTACTGCTTTTAAACATTCTCTTCATCTGTTTTTAAAAAAAGGCTATTCCTTTCCCATGGCTAGAACTTATGCCTTGCAAAGTATGGGCCATTCCTCGCCCCTCTTATTCTCTCCCAATAATCTTCTTGCTGTTGAATATTTGCAGGCACTGCGCTACTTCAAAAGTCCCATCCGCCCTGTCACTATGAAACGAATGGGAGCTTCCTACCATGATCTATCTCTTTCCACCCTTTACCCTTCCGCCTCAGGAATCCGAAATTCTTTACAGCACTCTCTACATCCTTTGGAGGAGTTGGCCGTTCCCCTTTCTTCCCAAAGTCTTCTAAAAGACACTCCCTTTTTATATTCCAATGATTTTTCATCTCTTCTCTTTTATCAGCTGCTTATGAATGAGAAAGACGGGTTTTCAAACTATGTGGATGTTTCTTTGGCTTTATCCAAAAGAATACAAAAAAATATAAACTCCTTTCTATCCTTTACTCAGTTTTGTCATTTATTAAAAACAAAAGAGCTGACTTACACTCGTATTAGCCGCAGCCTTCTCCATATTATGCTTGGCATGAGAAAGGAGACGTTTTTACAATTTTCAGAGGGTACTATGACAAATTACATCCGTATTCTTGGATTTCGCAAAAGCTCATCCCTCCTTTTAACTAGTTTAAAAAAGAAAAGCCAGCTTCCCATCATTAGCAAACTGGCAGACGCAAAAAAAACTTTAACGAAAAAAGAACAATGGCTTCTCTCAGAAGATATCCGTATATCCCATATTTACGAGTCCATCAAAACAAGCAAAACAGGACAGCCTATTCAAAATGAATATACAAGACCCCTTATTATTCATTCCCCTTAATTTTTAAAGCTGTGTATGGGCGCTGGAATTCTTCCTCCTCTGTTCACAAAATCCGCACAAGAAAAGGTATTTACTGGCATAATGGGAGCAAATCCCAGCAATCCTCCAAACTCTACCTTATCTCCCACTCCTTTTCCTATAACAGGAATAATACGGACAGCAGTTGTCTTCTGATTCACCATGCCAATGGCCATCTCATCAGCGATAATGCCAGAAATTGTGGAAGCTTTTGTGTCCCCTGGTATGGCGATCATGTCTAGTCCTACAGAGCAAACACATGTCATTGCCTCTAATTTTTCCAAGGTGAGCGCTCCAGCCTCCACTGCCTGAATCATACCTTGATCTTCGCTAACAGGTATAAAGGCTCCAGACAATCCTCCTACATAAGAAGAAGCCATAACGCCTCCCTTTTTTACTTGATCATTTAATATGGCAAGAGCTGCTGTTGTCCCTGGAGCCCCTGCATATTCCAAACCCATTTCACACAAAATTTCCGCCACGCTGTCTCCCACTGCTGGAGTAGGCGCCAAGGATAAATCAATAATTCCAAAAGGTATGCCTAACCTCTTTGACGCTTCCTTTGCGACAAGCTGCCCAACCCTTGTTACTTTAAATGCTGTCTTCTTAATAGTTTCACATAAAATCTCAAAATTTTCTCCTCGTACTTTTTCCAAGGCATTTTTTACCACTCCAGGACCGCTGACACCTACATGAATGACTTGGTCTGCCTCAGAGATACCATGAAAAGCACCTGCCATAAATGGATTGTCATCTGGTGCATTGCAAAATACTACTAATTTGGCACAGCCAATGGAGTCTTTCTCTTTAGATGCCTTTGCGGTTTCTAATAAAATATCCCCCATAAGCCTTACCCCATCCATATTGATTCCTGTTTTTGTAGAACCTAAGTTTACAGAACTGCATACTCTGTCTGTGACAGACAAAGCCTTTGGTATAGAATATAGGAAATTCTTTTCCGCCTTTGTCATCCCTTTGGACACAAGAGCTGAGTATCCTCCAATAAAATGAACACCTACATTCTTTGCCGCCTCGTCCAGGGTCATTGCCAAGGTTACAAAATCCTCAGGGTCTTTACATGCATCTCCCCCTAAAAGGGCAATGGGAGTCACGGAAATTCTTTTGTTGACAATGGGAATCCCATATTCACTTTCAATTTCTTTTCCTGTACTCACTAAATGTTTCCCAGTTTTAGTAATTTTCTCATAGATTTTTTCTTTAAGCCTTTTTAAATCCGAATCAATACAATCCATAAGGTTGATGCCCAAGGTAATGGTACGCACATCTAGATTGTCCTTCTCAATCATTTTATTCGTCTCGTTAACTTCTAATATATTGATCATAAATATCCTCCATTTTTCATAGGACAAATTTAGATTCTATGCATCTTATCAAAAATATCTTCTCGCTGACATTTAATGAGCACACCAATTTCCTCTCCTATCTGTTCTAATTCTGCTACCACTTCTCCAAATGGCTTTAAGGAACTGTCCATGTCTGCTATCATCATCATATTAAAATATCCTTGTACAATCGTTTGAGAAATATCCAATATATTAATCCGATTATTCGCTAAATAAGTGCATACCTTTGCAATAATTCCTACGGTATCTTTTCCTACTACAGTGATAATTGCCTTTTTCATTTTCTGCTCCCTTTCCCCTTATGCTGTAACCAGTCCAGAACATTCCTCCCGTCTTGCTACTGTCAGAGGAATTTCTCTTGCCAGAAAGGGATTTTGTCCCATAGCCAGCTCCATACGGACTGTTTCATAGGCCAACTCTGCCATATTGTTTTCTTTACTTAAATGTCCCAAAATAATATGCTTTAACCCTGTATGTATAATTTCACATAAAAGTCTTCCAGATCTCTCATTAGACAAATGTCCTCTATCACCTAAGATTCTCTGTTTTAAAGGATAAGGATATTTTCCTACTTGAAGCATATTTACGTCATGATTTGCTTCTAAGAGCAAAACATCCAATTCCTTTAAATGTTCAATTATGGAATCATCATATGTCCCTAAATCTGTCATTACCCCTACGGACTTTTTCCCATGCTCTATACGGTAAGCTACAGGCTCCCTGGCATCGTGGGAAATCTTTACTGGTTTTATAAGCAATTCCTTTACAAAAAAGGGAGTGTTTGGATCAATGGGATAAAAAAGCTCCTGTGGGATTTTTCCTAGAGATGAACATTTTTTTATTCCCTCTATTGTTCCTTTTGTCCCATACATGGGAATTCCATATCGTCTTGCTAAAACCCCTAATCCTCCAATGTGATCAGAATGTTCATGAGTAATCAGTATTCCATCAATCTCACTTGCCTTTAATCCAATACTATTTAATCCCTGCTCAATTCTCTTTTTGCTAATTCCAGCGTCTATCATCACATGGGTATTGTGGGAACCCACATAGATACAGTTTCCACTACTGCCACTGGCAATACTGCACAAATTCATAATTCTCCTTTCTATGCATTTCAATGCTGCACTCCATTGTTCTATTATATTTTATACATGCTTCAATCTTTCCAGAATATTTCCAATACATCCCCTTCCTTAAGCAATTCTGTGTATTGGGCATTCTCCCCATTTAATAAGGTGCACACGGAGCTTCCCTTAGGATTGGATAAGTCAAAATCAATCAAATCAAATACATCCACATACATATATTCTCCTTTTCCTGTAAGCCTAATTGGCTCACCATTCACTACCACTGTAAAAGAATGAGGAATTTCCTTTTTCCTTTCTTCTTTTCCCTCTTCTCCCATTTCCTCCTCTTTTATTGTTTTCACATATGTTCCATCATCCTCAGGCAATTCCTCATAACTTGTTGGTTCTGTTTCTACTTGAGATAACTGAAGTACTTCCATAGTCCATATGACTGAAAAATTTTCATATACTTTTGTATCTAAATCTGCAATGCGGTTATTAACATAAATATTCATTCCTTCTTTTAAAATGACATCCATAAACTCTGCTATTTGCCGCACAGTATAATAATTTAACATGTCTATAGAATCATTTTCCTTTATATCATAATATCCAGACTGCAGGTTCCCATTTACTTGTGCAAATTTAGGAAGAACTACTTTTTGTTCATTTACAATCACTTGAATAGAGCTGTCATACTCAGGAAGCTGGTTAATTTCTACGGACGCTGGCGCCCCAGCCGTTGATTCTATAACTACAATTTTGTCATTTGCTTCTATGGAAGCGTTCATCCCTGCCGGTTCTCCATTTAATGTGATAACAGCTGCTTCTCCCAGCTCTCCTCGAACCATACGGCCCTTTCCATTAATAAAAAAATTCAATTCCTTGCCCCTTTTAGGGAACAAACCATCGTTTGAAAATCCGGCCTGCATTGCTGCATCTACAATTGTGAGATTATTTTTGTCATAAAGCTTCACTCTCTCCCCATTAAATTGGACAAAAATAAAATTATTTTTTTGATCATAGAAATTCATGCAAATGCCAATAGGCGTTACAAACATAGAATCTTTTTTTACTTGTTCTGTCTGAAAATCCACTTCCCCTAATACTTCTTCTCCTCTTAGGGCAACCCTTTCTGGGCTAATATCCAACTCCCTTGCCAAATTTTGGGTGAATCCAGTTATTTTCCCCCCTCCTCCTACAACAAAAACAGCACTGACTGATTTTCCTCCATTTAACTCAATAATTTTTTTTGCAATAGATTTTGTAATTTGATCTACTGTAGGTTTTACTAAGTTTGCTACTTCTTCTGGCTCCATTTTCTGGGTAATTCCCATAATGTCTTTATAAAGGATGATTCCCTTCCTCCCTGCTCCCAGCTTAATTTTCTCTGCCTGAGCAAAATCTACAAGACAGTGCTTAGCAATTACTTCTGAAATCTCATCTCCAGCTGCTGGAATCATTCCATAAGCAACAATGCTTCCATCTCTTGTAATGGAAATATCACTTGTCCCTGCTCCTACATCCACCAAAGCCAGATTTAGCATACGATACATGACAGGGATAGCTACTTGAATGGCAGCGATAGGCTCCAAAGTTAAATTAGCTACCTCCAATCCTGCCACACCCACTGCCTTATATAATCCATCCACTACTTCATCTGGCAAAAAGGTGGCAATTAAATCAGCGGAAATAATTTTTGCCTTATGGTTTTCCAAATTAGTCATTGGATACTTATTTAAATAATATTTTACTACTGTATATCCCACACAATAAAATTTCAGCTCCAAATCATTTCCTGTGTGAAACTCATCATAAGCTTTTTCTACTCCCATCATATCTAAAGAATAAATATGCTCTGGATCAACTGTTGTTTCTTCTTCAAATTCGTAATCAATATGGGTTGTCACTGTACGAAGCACTCTTCCTGCTGCTGCAATACATACATCTGTTAAATTTCTTCCAATCTGTCCCTCTAAAACCTCCTTTATTTCCCGAATCGTCCTCCCTACCATGTTTATATCATGGATTTGTCCATCTAGCATAGCCCTTGTATGATGTTCTTTTACTTCCTGGGCAATGACATGAAAGACATCGCCTGTCTTATATCCAACTGTGCCCACAATGCTTCGAGTTCCGATATCCAGCCCAAATACTAGCTGACCCGGATATTTCTTTAATTCAGTCACTTGTATTCCTCCAATTTTTTACAGACCTGCCTATAGGCAAAGTCCAAATCTTTGCTGTTATCTATTACTACTTTACAATAGCTGCGAAATATTTCTTCTCCTGACTGGTTTTCCATAATCTTTTTGATCTTTTCTTCTGAGTAGCCTCTTGCATTTATTAATCTTCTCTTTCTTACAAGATCTTCTGCATAAATATACCACAATTCATCACATATTGTATCATATCCGTCTTCAATTAATAATGCTGCTTCTATAAAGAAAAAAGAAAGCAAACCTTCTCTTTTCTTTTTTTCTATTTCATGAATGATAAACTCCTTTACTGCTGGATGAATTACCTGATTTACTTTTTCTAACAATTGTTTATTGGAAAAAATTTGGACTGCCATTTTCTTCCTATCTATTGTTTTATCCTTTGTCAATATTTCTTTTCCTAAAAGAGCTAAAAGCATTTCATAACATTTTTGTCCTGGTTCTTCTAAATGATGGGCCACCTTATCTGCCATAAGTATTTCACAATCTTCTCTCTCTCCTATAAGGTTCAATAAACTAGACTTTCCTGCACCAACGCCTCCTGTCACTCCAAATACTTTCATTTTTTACTCCATTTCTGCGCTGCTTGCTGCGCATGACGAGTTTGTGGCAAGCAGCGCACAGACACAAATCTCGAGATTGAAAATTATCATTTTCAATCTGTCCATCTTTCCTTACATGGATAAAAACTCTTTACACTAGATATATCTATTTTGCCTCATACCAGTTATTTCCCTGATGCATGTCCACTTCTAAAGGAACAGACAAATCTGCCGCTCCTTGCATTTTTTCCTTCAAAATACTTTTTACTTCTTCTATCTCTTCCTTGGCTGTTTCAATTAACAGCTCGTCATGAACTTGGAGAATGAGTTTGGATTTCATATTTCTTTTCTTTAACTCTTGGGAAACTTGAATCATTGCAATTTTGATAATATCTGCCGCCGTGCCTTGTATAGGAGCGTTCATGGCAACCCTTTCTCCAAAGGAGCGCTGCATAAAATTCGAAGAACTTAGTTCAGGAACAGGTCTTCTTCTTCCATACAAAGTACTTACATATCCTTTCTCCTTTGCTTTTGTCACAAGACAGTCTAAAAATTCCTTTACCTGGGGATAAGTATCAAAATATTTTTCAATGTACTGTTTTGCCTCTTTTCTTGTAATACTTAAATCCTGACTTAGACCAAAGGAGCTAATACCGTATACAATCCCAAAATTTACTGCCTTTGCATTTCTTCTTTGCAAATCCGTAACCTCCTCAAAGGGAGTATGAAATACTTCTGAAGCTGTCATTCTATGAATATCCTCTGCCTTGTTATAAGCTTCAATAAGCCGTTCATCCCCAGACATGTGAGCTAGAATTCGAAGTTCAATCTGAGAATAATCTGCATCTAAAAATACGTATCCTTCCTTGGGAACAAATACCTTTCTTATCAGTCTGCCTAATTCCATGCGCACAGGAATATTTTGTAAATTTGGTTCTGTGCTGCTAATCCGTCCTGTAGCTGTAATTGTCTGATTAAATGTACTATGGATTCTGTCCTCCTCCCTAATGCAGGCTGCCAGTCCATCAGCATAGGTAGACTTTAGTTTTGCAAGTCCTCTGTATTCCAGCACTTTATTTACAATAGGATAATGGGGAGCTAATTTTTCCAGCACATCCGCTGCTGTAGAATAGCCTGTCTTTGTCTTTTTTCCTCCTTTAATTCCCATTTTTTCAAACAAAATTTCTCCTAACTGTTTTGGAGACTGAATATTAAAGTTTTCTCCTGCCTCTTCATGGATCTCCTCCTCCAGCTGTGAAATTCTTCCTATGAGCTGTTCTCCATAAGCTTTCAGCTCCTCTTTTCGAATTTTAATTCCTTCTCTCTCCATCTCATAAAGGCAAAATGTCAAAGGCATTTCTATATGATAAAAGAGCTCCCCCATTCCTTCCCTAAAAAGCCGCTCCTCCATCTTCTTTCTTGACATAAGCAAGGAGTAAGACCAGTTACAGGCATATTGAAGAAATTGCTCTGGCTCCTCCTTTGCTTTTTCCTTTAAAGATATTTTTCCAAAAAGCTGCGTTCTTCCTGGAATAGAAAGATTACTATATTCATAGGCTATTTCTTCTATCTCATAAGAATTTTTCAAAGGATTCAACAAATAGGCCCCAATTTCTACATCAAAAAAATTTTTGACGCAGGAAATTCCCCAAAATGGAAACTGTCTTTTCAGTCCATGGGTTATAAGAGTAAAGCTTTCCTTTTTAATAACTTCCTCTCCCAGCTTCTTTATAAGGGAAAGGAGATCTTGTTCTTTCATCTCCTCCCCCACCTCTATATAGTAAATCTCCTTTTCTGACAAAGTAAGGGCAGCTCCCAAAAGCTCCCCATCCTCCTCTAGGGCTTGAAAACCTATTTCCTTCTTTTCCAAACATTGCTTAAAGATTTCTTCTGCTCTCTTTTGCCCTGTAATTTTTTGAAAAAATTTATTTTGTTCTTTTTCCTCTGTTCCCTTTTCAAAACGATCTAGTATACTTTTGAATTCCAACTTCTTCATATAGTCATAGGCTTCTTTTGTATAAAAATTTTTAATTTTTGCCTTTGAAAAATCATAAGATATATTCACATTTGTATCAATAGCTGCTAATTTTTTACTTAAGAACGCTAAATCTTTATTTTCTTCCAGAGATAGTTTGATGCTTTTCTTTGTCACTTCTTCTAAATGATGATATAAGTTTTCTACAGATCCAAAAGAAACAATAAGCTCTGTTGCTGTCTTCTCTCCCACCTTTGGCACTCCTGGTATATTATCCGCTGTATCCCCCATTAAAGCCTTTAATTCAATAAATTGCAAAGGGGTTACCTTATATTTTTCTAACACATCTGCCTTATAATAATCTTCTATCTCTGTCTTTCCGCCCTTTGTCTTTGGAATACGTATTTTTACCCCATCCGTTGCCAGCTGAAGGAGATCTCGATCTCCTGATACAATAGTAACTTGGAAACCTGCTTTCTCTCCCATCTTAGCAATCGTTCCAAGAATATCATCCGCCTCATAACCTGCCTTTTCAACCATGTAAATTCCCATAGCTTCCAATACTTCTTTCATCACAGGCACTTGCTCTCTTAGTTCTTCTGGCATTGGCCGCCTCGTTCCTTTATAAGCGTCATACATTTTATGACGAAAAGTAGGTTCCTTTACGTCAAAAGCAACGGTTATATAATCTGCTCCTTCCTGATCTAATATTTTAAATAAAATATTTAAAAATCCATAGATGGCATTCGTATGAAGTCCCTTTGCATTACTAAGCTCTGGCACACCATAAAATGCTCTATTTAATATACTATGTCCATCAATCAATAACAGTTTTTCTCCCATAAATAACCTCGCTCCTAAGTCATTCCATATATAAGCCACTTATGCTGTATAAGGAGGCCCCTCTATATCCATACTTTTGCCACTAAAGCTGCCAGCAGGATACCTACAGTCATTCCTGCTGCCAGCTCAATAATATAAATTACAGATAGTAATTTTTCTCTTCTTAATATAAATGTATTGGATGTGTGAAGTCTCTCTTGCATTTCTCTCTTTAGATCAAAGGCGCTTCCACTTTCCAATCTAGCAAAGCCTTCCTGTACAAGTACGTGAATCTCCAAGTCTTCATAACAATTCTGGCAGATTTCCACATGCTCCACAAATTCTCTCATTTTAGAAATATCTAAAGTTCCATCCACAAAAGGCTGCATAAGCTGTTCTGCTTTTCTACATTCCATAGTTTGCCACACCTCTTTTCTACTATACACTATCTTTGTTATTTTTAAAAGATATTTTTAAAGAGAACCTTATCCTTCCATACAAAGGAATTTCCTACACATTACATTTCAGCTTATTATTGCATAGAAAAAAGTTCAAATTTCTATACAATAAAAAAACTCTAAACAATTGTTTAGAGCTTTCTGCCGGCGATGGGACTTGAACCCATACGTAGTTTCCCACAATAGATTTTGAGTCTACCTCGTCTGCCATTCCGACACGCCGGCTTGTCAGCAACACTGACTTAAATTATTATAACTTTTAAATAGAATTTTGTAAAGTACTAATTTTGTTTTTTTTACATTTTAAAAATGTCAAAACAGTCAAAGGTAGAAAAATAATCTTTTGGAGTTTCTGCCCTTCGGATCATTTCCACCTCTCCATTCTCTTTGAGCAAAAGCTCTGCTGATTTTAGTTTTCCATTATAATTATAACCCATAGCATACCCATGAGCTCCTGTATCATGGATGACAAGCACATCCCCCCTGTCAATTTTGGGCATCATTCTGTCAATGGCAAATTTATCATTGTTTTCGCATAGGGAACCTGTAATATCGTATTTATGGTCACAAGGCTCGTCTTCCTTTCCCATCACAGTAATATGATGGTATGCCCCATACATGGCAGGACGCATTAAATTTACTGCACAAGCGTCACATCCAATATATTCTTTGTGTGTATGTTTTTCATGTATTGCCTTTGTCACAAGACATCCATAAGGTCCTAACATAAACCGTCCCATCTCCGCATATATGTCCACATCTCCCATTCCAGCTGGTACAAGGACTTCCTCGTATACTTTTCGTACTCCTTCACTGATTAAGAAAATATCATTGGCCATTTCGCCTGGACAGTATGGAATCCCAACTCCCCCAGATAAATTAATAAAAGAAATATGGGCAGATGTCCTTTCTTTTAGCTCTACAGCTAGTTGAAACAACTGTCTTGCCAACATAGGATAATATTCATTGGTAACTGTGTTGCTAGCTAAAAATGCATGAATTCCAAAATTTTTTACTCCCTTTTCCTTTAATATGCCAAACCCCTCAAACATTTGTTCTGTTGTAAAGCCATATTTAGCATCTCCAGGATTATCCATAATTCCATTACTAATCTTAAAAACTCCTCCCGGATTATATCGCAAACTAATGGTTTCTGGTATCTTGCCAATGGCCTCCTCTAAAAAAGGAATATGGGTTATATCGTCTAAATTAATCACTGCCCCCATTTTATGGGCATACTCATATTCTTTCGCTGGTGTTGCATTGGAAGAAAACATTACATTTTCTCCTCTACATCCTATGGCATCCGCCATCATCAGTTCTGTTAAGGAAGAACAATCACATCCAAATCCATACTCCATTAATATTTTAATAATAAAAGGGTTCGGTGTGGCTTTCACTGCAAAGTACTCCTTAAATCCTTTATTCCAGGAAAAGGCTTCTTTTACTGCCTTAGCGTTTTCCCGTATTCCCCTTTCGTCATATAGATAAAAAGGAGTTTCATATTTCTCTATAATTTTATCTAATGTTTCCTTTGTAACAAAGGGTTTTTTATTCCTCATCTTACTCTTCTTATCCTTTCCAATCAATGTTTTTCTTTTGTAGAGCTATTTTTACTATAGGACATTTTATTGATTTTCAATTTGCCAGTCAATAGGTGTCTCTCCATTTTCTTCTAAAAATGCATTCGTTTTGCTAAACGGACGGCTCCCAAAAAAACCTCTGGAGGCAGAAAAAGGACTGGGATGAGGAGCTTCTAAAACCAAATGTTTCGGGTTATTTAACATAGATTTCTTTCCCTGAGCCGGCCTTCCCCACAATATATAAACAATAGGCTTGTCCAATTCATTCACTGCCCTGATGGCAGCATCCGTAAATTCTTCCCATCCCTTTTCTCTATGGGAGTTCGCTTTGTGAGCTCTCACAGTTAAAACTGTATTGAGCATGAGCACTCCTTGTCTCGCCCATTTTTCCAAATATCCATTATTTGGAATAAAACAACCTAAATCATCTTGCAATTCTTGATAAATATTTTCTAAAGAAGGAGGGATAGACACATGGGGCTTTACAGAAAAGCAAAGCCCATGAGCCTGCCCCTTTCCATGATATGGATCCTGGCCTAGTATGACAACTTTCACAGAGCCTAAAGGAGTGAAATGAAAAGCATTAAAAATATCATCTGGATCCGGGAAAACTTTGAAACTATTGTATTCTTTTAAAATAAATTGGTGTAAATTTTTATAATATGGTTTTTTAAATTCTGCTGACAAAGGCGCCAGCCAGTCATTATGAATAGGGGGCATGTTCATCTCCTTATATTCGTACTGGTATTTGTCTTAAATGTAAATAATGTTTTAGTTCCATAATTCCCAGTTCTCCATAGTGAAACAAGGAAGCAGCCAACGCTGCATCTGCCTTTCCCTTAGTCAATGCTTCATAAAAATGTTCTTTTACGCCAGCACCCCCAGAGGCAATAACTGGAATGGAAACACTCTCTGAAATGCATTGGGTTAACTCCAGATCATATCCTGCTTTTGTTCCATCGCAGTCCATACTCGTAAGAAGAATCTCTCCTGCCCCGAAAGCTTCTACCTTCTTGGCCCATTCCAGCACATCCATCCCAGTGTCCACCCTGCCGCCATTTTTAAAAACAGTAAATCCTTTTTTCTCCTCACTTCTCTTAGCATCAATAGCAACAACAATACACTGACTTCCAAACTTCAAAGAAGCTTCTCGAATCAGCTCTGGCGTATTGATAGCAGCTGAATTAACTGAAACTTTATCTGCTCCCTCTCGCAGTAAAGCTCGAATATCTTCTACTGTACGGATACCTCCCCCTACTGTAAAAGGTATAAAAACTTTCTTGGCAACTTTATGTACTAATTCCACAACCGTGTTTCTTTGATCTGAGGAAGCCGTTATATCTAAAAAGATAATTTCATCTGCTCCCCCCTTGTCATAAGCCGCTGCAATTTCAACTGGATCCCCTGCATCTATTAAATTTACAAAATTTACTCCCTTCACTACCCTTCCTCCATGAACATCTAGACATGGAATGATTCTCTTTGTATGCATAGGTCCTCCCTTCCAGAAAATCATTTGAGAAATTTTCACCTTGGATATCATACCTCTATAAGTTTATAAAATTTTTTAAAATACCCAATCCAACTTTTGAACTTTTTTCTGGATGAAACTGACAAGCAAAAACATTTTCTTTTTCCACTGAAGCATGAATACAAACCCCGTAATGGGAAGTAGCTGTTACAATATCTTTCTCTTTGGCCTTTAAATAGTAAGAATGAACAAAATAAACATAGGAATCTTCTTTTATTCCAGAAAACAAACGGCCTTTTTGGGGGAAGGTTAGAGAATTCCATCCCATATGAGGAATTTTATATCCTTTTTCTTGAGGAAATTTTCGAATTTCCCCTTTTAGTATTCCAAGGCCTTTCGTCCCTTCACTTTCCTCACTTCTATCAAAAAGTAACTGTAATCCAAGGCAGATTCCAAGAAGGGGGATTCCTCTTTCTACTACCTCATATAAAACTTGATCTAACTTATAATGGCAAAGAGCTGCCATAGCCTCTCCAAAAGCTCCTACTCCTGGAAGAATCACTTTATGTGCTTCTAAAATGATATCCTTCTCTCTGGTAATGACAACTTCTTCTCCCAAAAAAGCAAGAGCTTTCTCCACACTTCTCAAATTTCCTGCATCATAATCAATGATTGCTGTCATATTTTCCTCGTTTCTACGCTTCATTACAGCTGATTTCCATTAGGATCTACAGTAAATTCATACAAAACATTTCCATCCGTCATCCCTCCGCTCACATCGCCTGTAACAGGGGCTGGAGAAGTTGTTTCCCCTTGTCCCTCCATGTTTTCCATATCAGGAATATTTTCTCCTGTTTCTGGAGTTTCTGCTGTCTCATCTACTGGCAATTCACTGTTTTCTCCTGTTGCATCTCCTTCCTCTCCTACATTCTCTTGATCAGACATGGAAGGTTCTGTTCCATTCTCTTCATTTCCTTCTATATTCTCCATATTCTCTTCTGGATTTACCTCAATGCTCACTTCCCGCTTTAAAGATTCTGGATTCGTCCTCTTTGTAACCTCCACTGTATAGTCCAAGGAATTTAAAGATAAAATTTCTCTTGCTTCTTCTACAGAAATTCCATAATCATTGCTTAAAACAGTGACAATAGCATTATATTTCTCCTGAGCTAAATTTCCCAAGCCTAACGCTTCCAAAACCCCTTCTTTGCTATCGTAATATGCAATGCCTTGCAAAAGTGTATCCAAACCTTCTGTTGTGTTATTCAACTGCTGCTTTTCTTGATAAGAATCCAAAAACCGATCTAATTTTACAATAATACCAGAAGCTTCATACATGGAATTATCTGAATTTGAGGCAAGCTTTAATCCAGAAAACTGTAAGAAGGCATTTTCATAATCTCCAGCCTTAAAGCTATCCCTTGCCTGTGCCAATCCTCCTGCTGGTGGAATAGTCATAAGCATAAGTACTAAAGCTGCTGCAACAGATAGGAAAAACAAAAAGACAACAATAACTGGTCCCTTAGGCAGCTTCTTCTCTGGAACCTTTGGTTCAGCAGAAACTTTTGGAAGTTTTTCCTTCTTTTTCTTTTCTTTTTTGGGCTTCTTTTCCTTCTTTTCTTTTTTGGGTTTCTTTTCCTTTTTCTTCTTCTCCTTTTTTTCCTTCTTTCCATCCCCATCATCTGAAGTTTCCTTATTTTCTTCATTTAGGGGTTGAGCAGCCTCTTCCTCCTCTGCTTCATCAAAAAAGAAATGAATAATTTTAGACAAAAATTTGGATTCTTTTTTCTTTTTGTCTTTTTTTCCTGGAAGTTCTTTGATATCTTTAATATCTTCTATACCTTCTATACCTTCTATTTCTAATTCATCCATAGGAATCTCTTCCTGAGAATATGATGACTCTGGTTGACTTCCTAACTCATTAAGCATGGCAATCATGTTATCAACATCATCTTCATCATTGGAAGGCTCCTTTACTTCCTTCATGACGTCATCTATTCCTTTTTTAGAATTATCATCAAACATGCCTAATAAATCTTCAATTTCACTATCTGAGCTTTGTTCTGGAGCTGTCCCCTCTGAAATTGGAACATCATTCCCAGGTTGTATTTCTATTTTCTCCTCAGAAGGAACCTCTTTTTGTTCTGGAATTTTTTTCTCCTCTTTTACAATTTCTTCTGTATCTTCCTCAAGATCTTCGTCCATCTCTGTGTCAAAATCAGAAGCCAGCAAAGAACCAATCTCTCTTCCCAACTCTTCCTCATTTAACATAGGTTTATCTATTATATCTGGTGCGTCTTCATCTATTACAGAACGTAATAATTCGTCTAAATAATCTTCATTATTCGAAGCCATATAATACCTCCTCCATTACACATTTCCTGCTTATTATACCCTTTTAGTTTATCACATTTTTTCTGTCATTGTATTTCTAATTTATGCTAAAAGAAAGTGGATCGAAAAAACTGATCCACTTTTTATATTATAACACTAATTTATCAACCTCTCTTACAAGTTCACCAATCTCCGGCTTAGAAAGTTGAGCATCCGCTCCCAACATTTGTCCTTTCAATTTCATCTCTTCATTAACCAAAGAAGAAAAAATGATAACTGGTATTTCCCTTGTATCTGGATCTTCTTTTATAAGTTTTGTTAACCTATGTCCATCCATCAAAGGCATCTCAATATCTGTAATAACACAGGCTACATTTTGTTTTAATGTTCCTTGCTCTTTACAATGTTGTATATAATCATAAGCATCCTGTCCATTCTGCATCTTTGTCAAGTTCATATAACCTGCTTTTGTAAGAGAATCTGAAATCAATTTATTCAACAATGCAGAATCCTCAGCCATTACAATAGGTATATCATTTCTCTCCCTCTCTCCAAGTACCTCTATCTCTTCCATTTTTAATCCTGTCTCTGGACTAATATCTGTTACAATCTTTTCAAAATCTAAAATAATAATCAATTTCTCATTTAGTTTTACAATCCCAGTAGAAATACCTGTCTCTACTGTATTTACTGTTACATCTGGTTTAATTATATCAGTCCAGGATACTCTATGAATACCAAGTACGCTATCTACGTGAAAAGCAATATCCAATTTATTAAAATTCGTTATAATAAATAAACCTCCTGGCTCAGAATCCCCTCTCTGGAGACAATTTTTCAAATCAATTGCTGTAATCATTGTGTCTCGAGGCATAAAAATTCCTTCAATACTAGGATGGGCATTGGGAACAGGTGTTACTGGCTGATATGTAATAATCTCAGTAATTTTAGCTACGTTGATTCCATAAGAATGATTGCCTAATGTAAACTCCAACACTTCTAATTCATTGGTTCCATTTTCAAGTAAAATGTTTGTATCCATTCACTTCCACCTCACAAATATTATTCTAACAGCCATGCTGTCTCATTGTCATCTCTTTCATATTATAGCATATATAAATTTAAAAATATATACGTTTATTAAAATAATTAAATTTTTGTCAAATTTTTTTATAATAAAGTATCCTTCTTAAAATATTTTATCTATAAAAGCATCCTATAATTTTCCTTTAAAAAAATAAAAAAAGCCTCACGGCTTTTTCACACACCCTCAAAACCCCATACGGAAGGAGAAAGAAGGAAACAAAGAAAAGGTCAAGGACTCGACCAATTAGTAATGGTCAGCTGTACACATTGCTGTGCCTACACCTCCATCCTATCTACCTCGTGGTCTTCGAGGGGTCTTTCGGAAGGTAAGCCTTCCTGGGACGTCTCATCTTGGGGCGGGCTTCACGCTTAGATGCCTTCAGCGTTTCTCCCTCCCGGACTTGGCTACCCTGCCATGGGTTTGGTACCCAACAGGTCCACCAGTGGTCCGTCCATCCCGGTCCTCTCGTACTAGGGACAGACCCCCTCAAACGTCCTGCGCCTGCGCCGGATAGGGACCGAACTGTCTCACGACGTTCTGAACCCAGCTCGCGTACCGCTTTAATGGGCGAACAGCCCAACCCTTGGGACC